>JAJBBF010000003.1 GCA_020532215.1 Candidatus Cloacimonadota bacterium | reverse complement strand
GAGGGGTTGCAGATGGGGCCGGGAGGCAGGCCGAAATTGCGGTAGGTGTTGTAAGGGGACCGGATCTGGGTATCGTCGCGGGAGAGCACCGGTTTTTTTACGCCCTGGCGTTCCAACACATAATCCACCGTGGGGCAGGATTCCAGGCGCATCCCGGCTTGGAGTCGGTTGATGAGCACGCTGGCCACGAGGGGGCGTTCATCCTCGAAACCGCTTTCCTTTTCCACAATGCTGGCCAGGACCAGCCGCTGGTAAAAATCCTCCGTGCGGGCAGGATCGATCCCCGCGGCGCGGACCTGGCTGAAAAACTGCTGGGTCATCAGGCTGAGAATTTCCCGGGGAGCTATGTCCAGGGGAAAGAAATAGGTTTCGGGATAAAGCCAGCCTTCCAGGGTCCGGGCCGGTAAACCCGTCAGTTCCTGCACGAAAAGCGTATCCAGCGCGAGGGCCTGAAGTTCGTCGTAACCGGCCAGGCCGCTGCGCTCGATCCGCTGCAGGGTCTTGAAAAGGGAAAGCCCTTCCGGAAAGGTGACCTTCACCGCGCTCACGTTTCCCCGTTCCAGCATTGCAAGGGTTTGCCAGAGGCTGTGGTATCCGCCCAGGGCATAGGTTCCGGCGATAAGGCGGCGGTCCGTCCCGCGCAGGGAGGCCATCAGCCTGAAGAGGGTGGAACTGCGGATGATGCCATGCTCCCGGAGCTGCCTGCCGATGCTGGCGGCATTGTCCCCGCTTTTGATGCGGACGGCCATCTGCTCAGACCGCCGCGGCACGAAAAGCTGCCAAAGCAGGATGATAACGAGCAGCAGAAGCAGCGCCGGCGGCAGCCAGCGGATGATGCTTCTGGCGCGCGGAAGTTTGTTCAAAGGCTGTCCAGATAGCTTTTAAGGATCATGGCGGCGGCCATGGCATCCTGGATGGGGCGGCGCTGTTTCCAGTCGTAACCAAGCCTGATCAGCTCTTTCTCCGCTTCATCCGTGGAGTAGCGTTCATCCCAGGGCAGGACTGGGATCTCCAGGGCTTCCGCCAGCCTGGCCATAAAGGCTTTGGTCTCGGTGGTTTTGGGGGTGTCGCCGCCTTCGATGGCGTAAGGGATGCCGCAGATCAGCAGCTCGATATCGTTTTCCGCGACCAGGTTCCCGAGCCCTGTCAAGATGGCGTCGAAACCCTGATTGGGAATCACTTTCAGAGGTTTGGCAAAGATCCTCAGGGGATCGGACATGGCCAACCCGATCCTTTTGCTGCCATAATCCACGGCCAGCACTCGCCTCTGGGGGGTCACAGATTCGATTCATCCCTCCAGATGGCGATGTACCAGCGGTTGTTGGCCGGTTTCAGGTAAAAGCGGGCGATACCGCTGGCCGTGAGCATGGAATTTGAGGCATAGTAGCTAAGTTTTAAGTCAAAATTGCAGGGGATCACCACCCAGTCCTCGTGGCCGAGTTCGGGATCCTCTTCCCAATTGGTTTCCGGGGGGACCTGCAGGCGCAGATAGAGGTCGTCCGGAGCTGGGGTGCTGCCGTCGGTGGAGCCAGTGGAAAAGAGGTTCGAGGTATAAAGCACCTCCTGGTCGTAGCCCCACCAGGAGTCGCGGATGCCGTCGCCATTAACATCTATGCCGATCTGCCCCACCTCGCTGGAGATCAGCTCAAAGCGAAAATCCGGAGCCAGGATTTCCTTGTATATGTTGATGTTGCGCTCTTTGTAGGCCAGTTCCAGGCTTTGCAGCACCTCCAGCGGAGTTCCGTAGCGCAGAGTGCCGTCGGAGTTGTCAACCAAAGGGGGATGGAAGGGATTCCAGCAGCTTCCCAGCAGGAGTGCCAGCGCCAGCAGAGGCAGAAAGCCCGCTTTACTGCGAAAAGCCATGTTTCATCCTGCCCCAGGTGGGGTTGGCAAAGCTGCGGTAATCGAACCACTTGCTGATGTACCAATAGGCGCCGGACTTGCGCAGGTGGATCTCCAGCTCGCCCCGGTAGGAACCGCTCGCGCCGGCGAGGGAGGGAAAGCCGGTAAGCTCATACTCGCGGTAGATCCTGGCTTCGCTGGAGCTGATGTCGTCCGGTTGGGAAGCCAGGGGGCTGAGGGTCACGGCTGCGTTGTCCAGATCCGGATACTGGCTGAAAAGGTTCAGCAGCATGTCCTGCTCCTGGGCGGCATTCCAGGAAGCGGGGAGGTTATAATCGTTAACGTCCTGGGCTGCGAAGCGGAAGCTGAAATCCTGGGTGAAGAGGCCGGCATATTTCACCGCGTTGCGGCTGTCCTCATAGCAATAATCCAGGTTTTGCAGGCAGAGGTCCCAATTGGTGGGATAGCTGTTCCAGGGGGCCTGTTCCACGGGCGGTTCGGATTCCCGCAGGCGGAAGAGGTCGCAGCCGGATAGAGCCAGCAACAGCGCGAGGAGTATGGCGATATTTCTCATGATCTCATTTTCAAGATCGGCCCTATCGTGTCAACAGCTATTTTGGCTCCGGCCTCAATCCCGCTCGGCGGTAACCCGGTAGAAGTATCTGTTTCCCGCGGGGGTTTCAAACCAGACGTCGCCGGTGCTGTAGCCCATGTCCTCAAAAACGCCGTCCGGAGTGGCGCAGCGCCAGATGCGGAAGCGGTCCACGGGTTGCGGGTAGGTCCACTGGAGGTGGATCAGGTTTTCGGCCGGCAGATAG
>JAJBBF010000020.1 GCA_020532215.1 Candidatus Cloacimonadota bacterium | reverse complement strand
GTCAAAACATCGAACGCTTGAAAGACCTTGATCTAGAAATGGAGAAGAAGCGGAAACGATAATCCGTCTTACCCTTTTCGGCCCTGCCCCTGCTTGTCCCCTCCAAGGTATTCCTGCAGAAACGCCCCTTTATAGGCCACAAAACGGTTGTCGGCAATGGCCTGCCGTATCTCCGCCATCATGGTCAGATAAAACGTGATGTTATGGATGGCCGAAAGCACGGCCGACAACACCTCATTGGCCACGAACAGATGGTGCAGGTAGGCCCGGCTGAAGGTGCGGCAGGTATAGCAGGAACATGAGGGATCAATTGGATAAAAATCCCGCTTGTAGTTCTTGTTGGTCAGACGGACTTTGCCCCGCCGGGTGAACAGGGTGGCGCTGCGGGCATAGCGGGTGGGAATCACGCAGTCGAACATATCCATACCCCGCTCAACGCTCTCCAGGATATCCTCCGGCAGGCCGACCCCCATCAGGTAGCGCGGCTTATGTTCAGGAAGATGGGGCGCAGTCCAGCCCACCACCTTTTTCAGCAGCTCCAGCCCCTCGCCCACCGAGACCCCGCCGATGGCGTAGCCCGGCAGATCCAGTTTGCCCATCTCACGGGCGCACATCATGCGCAGATCTTCATACACGCTGCCCTGCACAATGCCAAACAGGGCCTGATCCGGACTGGTCCAGGCCTTCTGGCATTCCTTCAGCCAGCGGATGGTCTTTTTGGTGGACTGCTCGGCGTACTTTTTGTCGCAGGGGTAGGGGATGCACTCGTCAAAGGCCATCATGATGTCCGACCCCAGATCCTGCTGGATGCGGATCGCAGCGGCCGGGTCAAGATAGATCTCTTCACCGGTCAGCTCATGCTTAAAAAAAACGCCATCTTCAGTGATCCGCTTTTTTGGCAGAGAAAAGACCTGAAAACCGCCTGAATCGGTCAGAATAGGCTTGTCCCAGGCCATAAAACGGTGCAGGCCGCCTGCCTTTTGTACCAAGCCCTCCCCCGGCTGCAGGTGCAGGTGATAGGTGTTGGAAAGGATGATCTTGGCGCCGGTTTCCTCAATCTGCACCGGAGTCAGCGGCTTCATGGCCCCGTGGGTAGCCACCGGCATGAATATCGGGGTAGGAATTTCGCCACGACTGGTGGTCAGCATACCCAAGCGGGCCGCTGATGAACGGTCTTTATGCAGTAAACTGAATTGCAGCATGGTTTACAACTCCTCGGGCCGGAAGGCCACCACGTCATCAATCGAATCCAACCCGGCAACCAGCATTACCAGTCGATCAACCCCCAGGGCGATGCCGGCCGAAGGGGGCATGACCGACAGCTCATTCAGAAAACGCTCAGGCAACGGAAGTGTTGAGCGACCAGCCGCAGCTCTCCTGCGATTGGTCTCCACAAAGCGTGCCCGCTGTTCCTGGGGGTTGTTCAGTTCGCTGAAACCGTTGGCCAGCTCCAGTCCAGCCAGATACAGCTCAAAGCGCTCTGCGTAGCGGGGATCATCAGCCTTGAGACGCGCTAGGGCGGCCAGCTCAGCCGGATAGTCGGTCAGAATAACCGGCACACCAAATTGTTCCAAACCGGGCTCGATGAGCGACACCAGCAATTCATCAAAGAGACCGTTTTTAGCGCTGGACAAGGCATCGGCCTGCGCAAAACGCAAAAACGCCTCCTGGACGCTGATATGCTCCCATTTTGCCATTGGGTCTATTTTTTGGTCGAAGCGGATGAATCTGCCATCTGTAGTACACTGTTGAGCCACTTGCCGTAACAGACCAGCACAATCTTCCATCAGGTCATGATAATCCGCATCGGCACGATACCATTCCAGCATGGTAAATTCCGACAGGTGGCGAGCCCCCCGTTCGTCGGCTCGCCAGCAGTGACTGATCTGGAAGATACGTTGATGCCCCCGACAAAGCAGGCGTTTCATGCAGATCTCGGGAGAGGTCTGTAGTTGCCAGGAGGGCAGGGCAGCTATCGGTTCAATATAGTCTTCAGGTGCATTGGCCGGAATAAGAAGAGGGGTCTCCACTTCGAGAAACCCCCGCTCCACAAAAAACTGACGTATGGCCTGCACCACCTGAGCCCGGAATATCAGGGCCGAGTGCATCATGCTAGCCTTTCACGCGGGTCGAGTATTCGCCGGTACGGGTGTCGATCACGATCAGTTCGTTCTCTTCGATGAAAGGCGGTACCCGCAGTACGTAACCGGTCTCCAGGGTGGCCGGCTTGGAATCACTGCCGGAGGTGTCGCCCTTAAGCCAGGGGTCGGTCTGAACAACCCGCAGGTTCACGAAGTTGGGCAGGGTAACACCGATCGGCTTTTCACCAAACAGCAGCACCGACACCTTGGTGTTTTCCAGCAGGAAGTTTTTGGAGTCGCCCACGGTCTCTTCCTCCATCACCACCTGCTCATAGGACTGCTGGTCCATAAAGGTATAGTGAGTACCCTCCTTATAGAGATACTCCATGTCACGCTCGTCCATACTGGCCGGCTCAAAACTTTCACCGGAACGATAGGTACGGTCGAGGGTCGTGCCGTTGATCATGTTCTTCATCTTACACTTATACAGGGCCTGCCCCTTGCCGGGCTTGACAAAATCAAAGGCGGTCACCAGATAGGGGTCACCATCAATGATCAGCTTGGTGCCTTTTTTCAAATCAGCAACAGACAGCATACAATCTCC
>JAJBBF010000045.1 GCA_020532215.1 Candidatus Cloacimonadota bacterium | reverse complement strand
GCAGCTGATGCTGGAACAAGGCGGTTCGGTTGAGCAGCTTTCGGCCCAGGGAGAGCGGCTGCAACACGAATTCAGCGCTGCAGAAACAGTTCAGGAACCGCCCGCTGCAGCGGCTGCTGCCGCTGGTGGTGACGATACACGCTGTGCACTGGTGGTGGTGGACGATGACAGCGCCACTGCCCAGGCCATTGCCGGACAATTCCCGGCTGAACTGCTGGAGGTGTTTCCCTTCACCAACAGTGAGCAGGCCCTGGTTACCATCGACACGTTGTGCCGGAGCGGCCGCCGGCCGATGGTGCTGATCGACCTGATCATGCCCAAGATGGATGGCTCCGGTGTGCTGGGCGGCCTTGAAATCCTGAAGCTGCTGCGCCAGAACTTCCAGGATCTGGTCGTGATCCTGATGACCGATTTCTCCCATGCTGAGGCTGAAGCCGAGGCGGCCGAACTGGGCAGTGTCTGTCTGCTGAAGCCCCGCCGCGGTAATGTGGAATCGGAAGCGTTTACCGTTTTCATGTCCCAACTCCGCGGGGAACTGCAGAAATGCCGGGAGGCAGCTGCAGCCCGATCAGAAAGGTAGTAGTGTGCGTCCTGCCACGATCCTCATTGTCGACGATTCAGCTGCCATGCGTTCACTGCTTGTGGCCACCATAGAGACCCTGGGTCCCGTCAAGACCGTGCAGGCCGCCAGCGGTTTTGAGGCGCTGCGGATACTGCCTCGCGAACAGGTCGACCTGGTGCTGACCGACATCAATATGCCGGACATCAATGGTCTGGAGTTGTTGAGCTATATCCGCACCAATCCCATGTACCAGAACCTGCCGGTGATCATCATCTCAACCGAGGGCAGCCGCAAGGATATCGATCGCGGCCTTTCGTTGGGGGCCAACGAGTATCTGGTTAAACCGTTTATTCCCGCCAAACTGCTGGAGCTTGTACAAAGGTTGCTATGAGTGTCGTCCAGCCGCCAATCACCGATGCAGCACGGGATTTTCTGGCAGAAGCCGAAGAGATCCTTGAGGAATTAGGGGCTCAGTTGGCTGATCTGGCCGACATGGCTGAATCCGGCAGCTGGGACCCTGATCTGCTGAACGCCATTTTTCGCGGTGCCCATTCCCTGAAGGGGGTGGCCGGCATGTTCGGCTTTACGGCCGTGGCCGAGGTTGCCCACAACACGGAAAACCTGCTGGATTGGCTGCGGATGGGCAAGGTGAGTCTTAGTCCGACGGTGGTTGACCTGCTGTTCCGTTCTGCCAGGCTGCTGACCGTACTACTGCGGGCCACCAGTGACGGCACCCTTGACCAGCATCAGGATGAGATAGACGCGCACGCCGCAGCCATCACGGCCAGCCTATCACCGGGTTCCGCTCCCACTGCCAGCTCACTGGAACAGCTGGGCCTGCCGGCCGCCATCACCGGTTCCCTTACCGAGTACGAAGAACACCGGTTGCGTGAGAACCTGGCGCAGGGGCGCTGCCTGTTCGTGCTGCACACATCCTTTGACTTGGGCAGTTTCGACTTGGAGTTGGGCAGCCTGACCGATCTGCTGAAAAAATATGGCGAAGTGGTCAGCACCCTGCCCAGTATCGGCGAAAACAATCAGACCAACATAGATTTCGATCTGTTGCTGGGCAGCCAGCACAGCGAGCAGGAGCTGCGGCAATTGCTGGAAGGGCGCGTGGTCTCGCTCACCGGTTATGGGGCGCCAGCTGAGTTTAGTGCCCCTGTTGCAGCACCTGTCACCCAAGCCGGGGTTGCCATGCCGGTGACTGACGCAGTTGTCGCTGTTGACGAACAGCCCGGCAGTGTCGGGGCGCCTGCGGCATCGACGCCAGTTGACGAGAACGCAACCGCCAAGAGCATGAGCCGCACCGTGCGGGTCGATATCGGCAAGCTGGACTCGCTGATGAATATCGTTGGTGAACTGGTGCTGGCCCAGTCCTCGATTACGGCCATTGCCAACCGGATGAGGGCGGAAGGGTTCTCCCGTATGGCGGTCGATCTGGGAAAGGCCGCCAAAGGGCTTGAACGGCGGCTGGCCGATCTGCAGAGCGGGGTGATGGATATCCGCATGATCCCGGTGGGTCAGCTCTACGACAAGATGTCCCGTATCGTTCGTAGCATCACCCGCGAGCAGGGCAAAAAGGTCGATCTGAAGCTGTACGGCGCCGATACCGAGCTCGATAAGCTGATTGTCGAGGATATCGCCGATCCGTTGATGCATATCATCCGCAATGCCATTGATCATGGCATAGAATCACCTGAACAGCGCCGCGCTCAGGGTAAGGAGGAACGCGGCACGGTGCGGCTTTCCTCCTACCAGAAGGGCAACCATGTTGTGATCGAGGTGGAGGACGATGGCGGCGGCATCGATATTGAAAAGATCAAGCAGAAGGCCCTGGCCAAGAGACTGGTGCATGATGTCAGCAGCTTGAGTGACCGGGAGGCGCTGGAACTGATCTTTCTGCCCGGCTTTTCAACCGCCGATCAGATCACCGATGTCTCCGGTCGCGGCGTCGGCATGGACGTGGTCCGCAACAACATCGCCGCGGTCTCGGGCATGGTGGATATCGAAACCAGCCTGGGCAAAGGGTCCCGTTTCACCATTGTGCTGCCGATCACCCTGGCGATCATCAAGGCGCTGATTATCACCTGCGCCGGCCGGACCTACGCGCTGCCGATCACCTCGGTGGTGGAATCGTT
>JAJBBF010000030.1 GCA_020532215.1 Candidatus Cloacimonadota bacterium | reverse complement strand
CCCTTCTTCACCAGCGGACGCTGGTTGATGCAGGTGTTCTGGTTGGAGCGGGTGTATTTGACCAGGTTGTAGATATCAACCCCGGCCTCACCAGCCTCAACCTCGTCATCATGCACGCGCACAACAATGCGGCTGGCATCAACAGACTCGATAACACCACCACGACGGGCCACTTCACACACGCCCGAGTCATGTGCCACGTTGCGCTCGATACCGGTGCCGACCAGCGGCTTGTCGGCACGCAGGGTCGGTACGGCCTGGCGCTGCATGTTGGAGCCCATCAGGGCACGGTTGGCATCGTCATGCTCAAGGAACGGAATCAGTGAAGCGGCAACAGATACCACCTGCTTGGGTGATACATCCATCAGGGTGACTTCGGACGGATCCTTGACGGTAAATTCGTTCTGGTGGCGTACAGTCACCAGTTCCTCGACCAGTTCGCCTTTTTCATTCATGCCGGCAGAAGCCTGTGCGATCACATGGTCCGCTTCTTCAATGGCAGACAGGAAGACGATCTCGTCGGTCACCTTGCCATCTTTGACCACCCGGTACGGGCTTTCCAGGAAGCCATACTCATTGGTGCGGGCATAGGTGGACAGCGAGTTGATCAAGCCGATGTTCGGACCTTCAGGTGTTTCAACCGGACAGACACGACCATAGTGGGTCGGGTGCACGTCACGCACCTCAAAGCCGGCACGCTCACGGGTCAGGCCGCCCGGGCCAAGCGCGGACACACGGCGCTTGTGGGTAATTTCAGACAGCGGGTTGTTCTGGTCCATGAACTGGGAAAGCTGGCTGGAACCAAAAAACTCTTTTACCGCCGCTGCAACCGGCTTGGCGTTGATCAGGTCTTGTGGCATCAGGCCTTCACTTTCGGCCATGGACAAGCGTTCCTTGACCGCACGCTCGACACGGACCAGACCGATACGGAACTGGTTTTCCGCCATCTCGCCAACACAGCGGACACGACGGTTACCCAGGTGATCGATGTCGTCAACAATGCCCTTGCCGTTACGAATGTTGATCAGGGTGCGCAGAACTTCAACAATATCATCCTTGTCCAGGGTGCCCGGACCAGTGATCTCTTCACGACCTATACGGCGATTGAACTTCATGCGGCCCACAACAGACAGGTCGTAACGCTCACTGGTAAAGAACAAATTGTTAAACAGCCCCTCTGCAGCCTCTTTGGTGGGCGGCTCTCCAGGGCGCATCATACGGTAAATTTCGACGAGTGCTTCCAGCTCGTTGGTGCTGGTATCAATTTTGAGTGTGTCAGAAATAAACGGACCGCAATCAATATCATTAATATAGAGCGTTTCGATCTGCACCACACCAGCCTTGCGACATTCTTCGAGCAACTCTGCAGTGATATCACTATTACATTCTGCAATTATTTCACCAGTTACCGGGTGTACAATCGGACGCGCTGTAATATTGCCAATGATGTACTCGTCGGGCACAACCAGCTTGTTGATTCCGGCTTTTTCCAGCTGAGAAATGTGGCGGGACGTGATGCGCCGCCCTTCCTCCGCAATTACCTTGCCTTCGTCGTCCAGAATATCGAATGAAGCCAGCTCGCCGCGCAAGCGCTTGGGCACCAGCTCCAGGCTCACTTCTTCACCTTCCAGATGAAACATATTGGTTTCGTAATATGTCTCTAGAATATCCTGCGTGGAATAACCCAGCGCACGCAGCAAGATAGTCGCGGGCAACTTGCGACGACGGTCAATACGGACAAAAACACAATCCTTGGCATCAAATTCGAAATCCAGCCAGGATCCACGGTATGGAATTACACGAGCAGAATACAACAGCTTGCCGGAACTGTGAGTTTTCCCCCGGTCATGATCAAAAAACACGCCCGGGGAGCGGTGCAGTTGGGATACAATCACCCTTTCGGTACCATTAATGATGAAAGTACCATTTTCTGTCATGAGCGGTATTTCGCCCATGTATACTTCTTGCTCTTTAATATCTTTGATTTCTTTGACCGCCTTGCTGCTTTCACGATCAAATATAATCAGGTGCACCTTGACACGCAGAGGTGCAGCGTAGGTAATACCACGCATAATGCACTCTTTTACATCAAAGGCGGGCTCACCCAGGCGGTAGCCGACGTATTCAAGCGCAGCATTGCCAGAGTAGCTGACGATCGGAAACACCGACTTGAAAGCCGCATGCAGACCTACATCTCGGAACTGCTCCTTGCTCACCCCCTCCTGCAGAAACCCCCGATAAGAGTCCAGCTGGATTGCCAGCAAATATGGCACATCCATTACATTCTGCAGTTTGCTAAAGTCCTTGCGGATACGTTTTTTCTCAGTATATGAGTAAGCCATCAGCGTTCCCCAGCTTGATAATCAGCAGAGTGCCCAGAACGGACACCGGCTTGTTTGCAAATATTAATTTGCTACCTAGATAGCATTGGAAGGCCCACCCGGCTTGCGTCTTCCAATACCATCCATTAACGACAAAAGGCCGGTGGCAAATGCCACCAGCCATCAGCCTGTTGCAACAAGCAAAGGCTGCCTGCCATCGTCGAAATTACTTGAGCTCGACTTTGGCACCTGCATCTTCAAGAGTTTTCTTGGCAGCTTCTGCTTCTTCCTTGGCAACGTCTTCCTTAACAACGGAAGGAGCGCTGTCGACTACTGCTTTGGCCTCTTTCAGGCCCAGGCCAGTAATTTCACGTACTGCCTTGATCACGTTAACCTTCTTG
>JAJBBF010000144.1 GCA_020532215.1 Candidatus Cloacimonadota bacterium | reverse complement strand
GGTTTACACTGCCGTGTATTTTTTTCACACAGTGGGAGCGGCCATCATGGAACAGATAGAGAACGCGCTACAGGAGTTGCGCAGCAAGGTCGCCTCCTATGGCAAGGAGAATCAGACCGAGCTGCTGTATGTGCTGGCTGAAGGGGTGCGCCTGGCCTCGGGTCATGACCGTGTCAGGGTGTACCTTGAAGACCTGGTGGACGGCTCACTGGCCTGTGTTGCGGCGACCGGCGCCGATAGCGCTGCGCTGCGCACGGTGGCCTTCCCGATCATTGCCCAGGACGCCATGGTTTCTCGGGTCTTTGCCAGCCAATATCCGGCCGAGTTGCGGCGTGACGATACTCCCTCCGCCTCGCTGGATCGCGGTTTTTGTGACCGGTTCGACATCCATGCCAGTACCGGACTGCCATTGGTCAGCCGGGGCAAGTCGATTGGGGTGCTTTGTATTGATCGCGGTCCCTCGGAGGCCGAACCTGGCGGTAGAGTCAAGAGTCAGCTGGCCGATTTTATCGCTGCCGTTGCTGATCAGCTGGATGACGCCCGTGGTTACCACCAGCAGTTGCAGCTGGGACGTCGGCTGGAAGAATCAAAAAAACGCGAGGCAGCCGGCCTGATGGTCCGTTCGGCCGTGCGTCTGGTGAGCAAGGTGGCCCTGGCCTCGGTGTTGACCCCGGTAGTGGCCGCCGATGGCAGTGCCGCGCTGGAGGTGCTGGCCAGCTTTTCGGAGGAAGATGCGCTGCGTGAGCAGTACAACCGTTTGGGGGCGATTCAGCTGGAGCCCGGCGCGTCGTTGATCTCGCGTTATGTTGACGAACAGGCCACCATCAGCGACGACCGTCTGTTGAAACCGCTGTTTATCGCCGATCTGGCCCGTCACAGCCTGCAGAAAAAGGCCCTGACCGAGCAGATGTCGCTGCGTTCGCTGTATGTGGTACCCCGTTTTGATCCCCGTACCCGCCGTGTGATCTGCCTGGTTAATTATTTCTGCCGTGATGAATACCGTTTTTCTGAGTTCGAGATGGGACTCCTGCAGGAGCACGCACAGATGGTGGAGAGTGTGCTCAGTGGTGTTGGCGGCGGCGAGCATCTGGAAATTCAGGTGCTGTCGGAAATTACGGACCTGCTCAACGACAGTGGCGGTGCCCTGCAGCCGTTTCTTACCAAGGTGCTGGCCAAGGCCACCGAGTTGATCGGTGCCGACACCGGTAGCATCGCCCTGGTGGAGGAGCGTGAAGGTAGGCGTTGGCTGGTGGTGGAGGATGAGCAGGGCACCATCGTTGGCGCCAAAAACAAGGAATGGCTCAAACGCTACATCCCTCCCTTCCCGGTGGGAGGACCTGAGCTGCCGCCCGAGGAACGCAGCCTGACCGGCTACGTGGCCTGGTGCCAGCAGCCCAAGATCATTCGCAGCGTTGAAGAGGAGCGGGGAACAGAGGGTTTTCACCGCTCGATGAGTGAACTGCTCAAGAGCGAGATCGCCGTACCGATCGTCTGCGACGGCGAGGTGATTGCCGTGATCTGCCTCAACTCGCTGCGTTACGGCTACTTCAGCGAGGAACACCGTCGTATCCTGCAGATCATCGGCTCGCTTACCGCCCGCCATATCTCTGACCTGCAGCGGATCGAGCGCCTGCAGGGCGAGGTACAGCGGTTGACCACCGATGTGGGCTACAAGGATCCCCACATCTCCTCCTACCGGCTGGGCAATATCATCGGCTTGGCACCCACCACCCAGGCGGTGGTAGATTTCATCACCACCGTGTCCGGCCCACTCTTTAACCGGATCGTCTTCTGGCACAAGAACGTGATCCAGGAGGCCACCATCGGCCTGCCGTCGATCCTGGTCACCGGTCCCACCGGTTCCGGCAAGGAATTTTTCTTCAACAACTTCTACAACAGCCTCAATTCGCTCTATCGGGAACAGTTTGGTGCTGGTGGAGAGCTGGCGGTCAAAAAGACCAACATCGCCGCCTACAGTGGTGAACTGACCTATTCCGAGCTGTTCGGCCACAAGAAAGGCGCCTTTACCGGTGCCTACAGTGACCGGCGCGGTATTCTGGAAGAATGCATGGGGGGGGTGGTCTTCCTGGACGAGATTGGCGACGCCGACCCCAAGACCCAGGTGCAGTTGCTCCGTTTTCTGGATAACGGCGGATTTGTGCGATTAGGCGAAAATACGGAGCGTTACAGCCGTGTACTGTTGGTGGCGGCCACCAACAAGGATCTGCCGGCAGAGATTGCTGCCGGCCGTTTTCGCGAAGACCTCTACCATCGTCTGGCCGAGCTCTCGATCAGGCTGCCATCGCTCAATGAACGGCGTGAAGATATCCCGGACCTGGCAGTACACTTTCTGGGCAAGCTCTACCGCACCTATCGCGGGGCTAAGGATGCCGATGATCCGCCAATGCTGAGCGAAGAGGCCAAGGCGGCCCTGGTACAGCACCACTACGAAGGTAATATTCGTGAATTGCGGTCGATCCTGTTGCGGGCACTGTTCTTCAGGCGGTCAGGGGTTATTTCCGGCGCCGCAATCAGACAGGCCATTGCCAGCGCCGGCCTGGGGGGCGGGCAGGTGGTCGATGCCAGTCGACGCAGTCTGACGGAACAGCTCTCGGCCGAGATCATGGATCGTATCCGGCAGGGTGGTGATTTCTGGCAGGATGTCTATGAGCCGTTTTCCCGCAACGACATCTCTCGTGACGTGGTACGGATGGTGGTTGAGCAGTCGCGGTCGGTGGCAGGCCGTCCGCT
>JAJBBF010000158.1 GCA_020532215.1 Candidatus Cloacimonadota bacterium | reverse complement strand
AAGCTACCCAACGCCCGGCGCTGCGACTGCCGCCCGGTCAGCGACCAGCAGATACTCACCTTCCACAGCCCGGCCTATCTGGCCCGCCTCAAGGAGTTCAGCGCCTCTGACCAGCCGCGGGCCGACTTTCTGTTCGGCCTGGGTGATGCCGAATGTCCGGTCTTCAAGGGGCTCTACGACTACGCCGCCCTGGGAGCCGGGGCCACCTTGGAGGCCTGCCGCCTGGTGGCCGAGGAAGGGTTCGGCGCGGTACTCTCGCTGGCCGGCGGCTGGCACCACGCCCACGCCTCGCGTGCCTCCGGCTTCTGTTACCTCAACGACGCGGTGATCGCCATCAACTGGCTGCTCACCCAGGGTAGACGGGTAGCCTACCTTGACCTGGACGCCCACCACGGCGACGGCGTGCAGGAGGCGTTCTACGACAGCGACCAGGTGCTGACCATCTCGCTGCATGAGAGCGGCATCTACTTCTTTCCCGGCACCGGCTTCGAGGACGAGACCGGCAGTGACCGGGGTCAGGGCTACACGGTGAACCTGCCGCTGTTGGCCCACACCGACGACCCGCTCTACATGCGGGCCTTCGACGAGGTGGTCTACCCGCTGCTGGCTGCCTTCAACCCTGATATCATCGTGGCCCAGATCGGGGCCGACACCTTCCGCACCGACCCCCTGACCCGCCTGGAGATCACCACCCACAGCTACGCCTACATCATGCGCAAACTGCAGGCGCTCAAGATCCCCTGGGTGGCGCTGGGGGGCGGCGGTTACGACCTGATGAACACCGCCCGGGCCTGGACCATCGCCTGGGCAGCGATGAACGGCGTGGAACTGCCCCCCCGCCTGCCGGCCTCCTTTGTCACCAAGATCCACGAACGGGGCTACCCCCACCGTATGCTGCTGGACGCCCTGCACTGGGCCGATCCCCATGATCGGCTGCTGGCCCTGGACGCGCTTGAAAAAAGTATCGCCGCCATCAGGAAGACCGTCTTCCCGATCCTGATCGGTGGCGACCTGGCGCGGAAGCGCTGACCATGGCCAAGCTACCCGCTAACCAACCACTGCAGGACCGTGACGGCCAGCCGTTGACTACCCTGGCCGCCATCAACCGCCTGCCGGTAGCAGAGAAGGAGGCGGTCTATGCCGGCCTGCTGCCACCCCGTCTGCTGAGCCTGCTGCAGATCGACCCGCAGACCCTCTGCAACCTGGACGGTCAGCGACTGGTGCAGGTCATCGCGCCGGATGGTCTCGGTCTGGTGCGGATCGAGGTGCGCCACCGGCCGGAGGCGCCCGACACCACCTTCTTTGTAGAGCTGGCCGACAGCCAGTACCACCAGATGGAGTTCGCCTTCTGCATCATAGCCGACCCCACGGCGCCGCGCTTTGCGGTTGACGTGACCGAAGCCGGGACGTTAAACTACTTCACTTCCCACGGCCGCAACCTGCCGGAGGAGTTGCGGGCGATGGCCGCTGGCCTCTATCCCAACCAGACCCGACGGGGCCTGCGCCTGTTCGGTGATTTTTTCCCACGACTGGAGCGGTTCACCGACCGCCTGGGGATGGAGATGATCATTGCCGAGCCGCTCTCCTACGACAACGCCATCCGCTACGAGCGCTACGGCTTTGACTATCTGACCGGCAAACGGCTAATGCTGGAGATCGACCGTGCATTCCAGCCCGGTGGTCGGCTGTTCAAACGGCTGGACGGCTCCAGCCCCTTCCGGATGCCGGGCATGGAGCGTACCGTGCGGGGCCGCAGTTGGGCCATCCACGACGGCATCCTGGATGAGCCGTGGGACGGCGTGCAGATTTACAAGATGATCGGGACCGACGCCGGGATTGACACCTTCCCCGGACGTGAACAGGAGGCGCAGTGACAGCCGCAGCAGATACCACTCTCGAACCGACCCCCCTGGCGGGGATCAGCTATTTCCAACCAGCGGCCGGCTACCGGCTGACCGGCCGCGACGGCGCCGTGGACCTGGCCTGGGACGACCTGCCGCTGCCGCTTTTGGATGAAGATTACCGCGCTGTGGTGGAGTCCGGCACACCGGACTACGACCAGGTGGGACGCGGCATCTTCCAGGCACTGCGCATCAACCCCGACTGCACCTTCGCCGCCCGCTACGCCGCCGTGCTGCAGCAGGCCTATCCCCATATCATCGCCGAGATCGGCGGCGAGGCGATCATGCTGGATGCCAAGCAGGTGGATACCCCCTACCTGGATCGCAAGATAACCCTGCTCAAGATCATGGCCCTGATGGAGCCGGCCAATGCCGGCCTGTGGCGCGAGATCGGCCGCACCCTGATGGAAAAGGGTACCCGGCTGGATGCCCTGCACCTGGCGGTGCAGGCCTGGTACGGGGCCGAGAAACACCTGAGCCGCTCACTGGAACTCGAACCGGAGGATCTGGCTGCCGCCTATCAGTTCGGCGAGGCCCACTACGTGCTGGGCCACTACCAGCAGGCGCAGGCGGTCTGGGAACCGCTGCTGACCCGCTGCGGCGAGCCGGAAAAACTGCGGCTTAAGGCACGGATCGAGGCGATCCGGCGGGCGGAGCTGCCCAAGGTGCCGCCGGTGGATTACCTGACCGCCCTGGCCGTTGCCCTGGAGTTGCGCCAGGACAATCTCCATGAAACCGTCGCGATCATCGAAGACGTGCTGGCCGATCGGGTTTTCTGCGACCAGTTTCCAATGGCGGAAGTTGCCGGGTTGCTGGAACAGTTTCAGCGGGAGCTGCTAGTGACAGCTCCAGCTGGCGGGAGGTGTTGATATGTT
>JAJBBF010000031.1 GCA_020532215.1 Candidatus Cloacimonadota bacterium | reverse complement strand
TTTCCGCTGAGGGAATCTTTGCCGGCGCTGAAGCGCCAGAAGTAGAGACCGGAAGCAACCGCTTCACCCAGGGCGTCGCGGCCGTCCCAGAGCAGTTCATGGGCTCCGGCGGGCAGGGACAAGTAACTGAGGGTGTGTATCTTCTGGCCCCGAAGGTTGTAGATCTCCAGGCTGGCCGCGGAAGTTTTTGGCAGTTCGACCCGGAGCGCCATCCCGGCGGCGAAGGGATTGGGAAAGACCCGCGCGGACAGCGTCGGAGCCGGCGTCTGGGGATCATTCGCGTCCGTGGGCAGGTAATCGATCACGCCCAGGCGGTCCAGGATGGTTCCCAGCATGAATCTGAAGCTGCTGGAGTAGGGCGGAGTGTCGTCCACGTCAACCAGGGCGAAGGACGAAGCGATGGTGGCGAAGGTATTTGTATCGTGCAGGATAGCGACTGTGTGGTCCGGATGTTGAAGGTTGAAAGTGGTGAAAAGGACCTCTGTATCGGAGGTGTAGGGAACCAATATCTGGGTATGGGGATCGGCCAGGTCGTCATAGCCCCAGGTGTAGTTGTGGCCAAGCTGGGTGGTGGTGAGGTCCTCGATGTAGGCGAAATAATCCAGCGGCGCGTGGGTGGCGAATTTTCCCCAGAAGGGATCCTGGGGGTCCCAGGCCACGTCGCCTTCCAGATAGAGCTTGCCGCCGCCTTCCAGATAGGAATTCAGCAAGGCATAGTCCAGCGAATCGGGATCGAGGATATAGGCCGTGTCGCCCCAGCCGAAGAGGCAGAAGACCGCCTCGAACTGGTTGATGTAGTAGTAATCCGGGATCAGCTTATCGGTGTAAACCACGTTGAAATGGGCGAGGTCGAGGGCTTCCACGATGGGTAGTCCGTCCTGGTGGAAGGGTTCATAGACCAGGATCTCGCCGTTGGTGTAGTTTGGCTGGCCGATGTGGCCGAGGGCCGGATCGCCATAAAGCAGATAGGTATAGACGTTTTGCAACTCCGGGTAGATGATCCCGCCGGCATCAACGGGGTCGCCGAAGAGGTAATACTGGGTGTGGGTGAGGTTGGCAAAGGCCTGGGCGGCGCCGACGGTCATAGCGTTGTTGGTGATATTTTCCAGCCAGTGGTAGTTGTAGGAAACCACACCGCCCCAACCGGGGGTGGTCCAGCCGATCTTGTACCAGCCGGTGCGCGTGGCGGCGGATACGGCCACAGCCTTGTTCTGGAGCGCGTATTCGGCCAGGCACTGCTGGTTGCTGTCGATCATGCCGTTGTAGCAGGAGCCGGCGAAAATGACCATCCCATCGGGATTGGCGAGGTTGTCGAAACTCTGGCGGTCCACCATGCCCATCCAGTCCATTTCCCAGGAATCGGGCAGGTTGTTGCCGTTGTCGTCGTTCATCCAGACCTTGCGGGAAGAGGAGCCGGAGGAGCCGTGGGCGCTCCAGCTGAGGATGCCGTAGCTGTTCGTGCTCAGCTCGTTTTTGAGCAGGTTGTAATCCAAAGCTATATCGGAGGGATAGGAGGGCAGAAAGCCGGTCTGCTCGTACATGGTGGTGCAGTCATAGTCGCTGAGGATGGTCTGGCGGGCGATCTCCATGAAGGTGGCGCCGTCGGTCTGCAGATAGACAGGTTCCGGCTCGCCGCCGTAGTTCAGATAGGCGGCCGGAAGCAGGGCTTTCTGCTTCCAGGGAGCTTGGGATTGTTCATAAGCCACGGTGCGGGCAGCGATCAGGGAAACGTAGCCGGGGTTGTTCGTGGATATCCGGCCTACAAAGACTTCCGGAGTGAAATCGCAGAGGAAATCCTGGATCCCGTCGCCGGAGGAATACTCGCCCAGGCGGCCGTCGCTGTCGGCATCCACGATGCTGGAAAGGTCACTATAGAAGAAATCCGAGGCAACGGTCTCATAACCGTCTGGTTCGGGAGTGAGATACATCACGGGCACGGTGTTGTGGTCGCCCACCAACAGCAGGTAATCAAAGGGATGGGAATAATACTGGGAGATAAGGTAGTTGCGCAGTTTTTCTCCGTCGCTGGCACCGGGGCTGGAGGTGAGGATGGTGGCAATATCGGCAAAAGCGGTGATCAGGCCCTGCCCCTGGCGATAGCTTTCCAGCTGCGCGACAGCGGTATAGAGTTCCGGGGTGGAGACGATCAGGTAGTCATAGTTCTTGGCAGAGGAAGGGGTGTAATACTTGCCCAGGTCGGCCGGGTTGGCAAAGAAATCGCCGGGCTCAAATCCTTTTCCGGCAAGCTGTTGCCAGACCGAGGGAAGGGCTTTGACAGCGCTTTCCACGGGTTGGGTCCAGTCCAGGCTGATCTGCAGTTCCTGCCAAGCCTCCCATCCGGCCCCTGTATGGATGGCCGGGAGAACGGAAAAACTGGCGTAGGCCACTTCGCCCCAATGGCCGATGCCCCTGAAGCTGACAGCGGCAGAGCCGGGTGAAGCAGCGGGGGCAAATAGGATCCTCTCCCCGTTGGCGAAAGGCGGATTAAGCGGCGGAGCCGGTGCGGGGATGCTGTTCAAGCCGGAAAAGCTGTGGCTGAAGGAGAGGTCCTCCACTTGGGGCGGAAGGACGATATTCACCGTCTTCACAGGGAGGCGCGGCGATCCGGGCGCGCTGAGCGAGCCCCAGCCGGTGGGCAGCTCCGGGGAAGCCGGATCCAGATTCGAAAGATCAAGCGAGAGTGTAAGTTGCGCGGCCGAAAGCAGCAGCGGCAGGCAGAGCAGAATGATGAGGGTAAGAGATCTATTCACCAGAATCCTCCTGGGGTGGTCTTTCCTTGCGGTTATGTGGTTTCTTGGGTTTCACGGCTTTGGTGATGGCGCGGCGGAAGCGCTTTTTTTTGTCCTTGTTCAT
>JAJBBF010000080.1 GCA_020532215.1 Candidatus Cloacimonadota bacterium | reverse complement strand
TGCGATAAACTGTTGCGGTTGGGTAAACCACGTGTTATAAAGCGTTTCTCCTGCTCACAGGGGATTTTTTAGTCTGCATGTACGCGTGCTATTTGAGGTGGGGTTAAGCTATGACGAAAGCTGATATTGTTGAACGGATTCATCAGAAGATCGGTCTCTCCAAGAAAGAGTCTGCCGAGATGGTGGAGATGGTCTTCGGTATCATGAAAACCACCCTGGAAGACGGAGACAAGATCAAAATTGCCGGTTTCGGTAATTTTGTGGTCAAGCAAAAGGCCGATCGTCGTGGACGCAACCCGCAGACCGGTGAGGCGATTACCATCAGTGCCCGTCGCATTCTGACCTTCAAGCCCAGTCAGGTGCTGAAGAGCGCCATCAACAACGAGGAGTAGCCGCGGAGGGTTACGGGGCCGGTCATGCAACCCTCTTTCCCGGATAAGACCTACTATAAGATCGGCGAGGTAGCCAAGCTGGCCGATCTGAAAAGTTCAGTACTGCGGTTTTGGGAGACTGAATTTACCTTTCTGCGCCCAGAGAAGAGTTCCAGCGGTCAACGTTTGTACACCAAGCAGGATATCGAGACGATACAGCAGATCAAGCAGTTGCTGTATCAAGAAAAATATACCATCGAAGGGGTTCGCAAACGGCTTAAGCCCCAGCGATCCCGGTGCCCGGAACCCCAGCCAGCCGGGCAGGAGCAGCAGGATTTACGCTCCATTCTGTCGCAGGTGCGACAGGAGCTTGTTTCCCTTCGAGCAGCATTGTAGTTTCGGTGCGTAGCGCAGCCTGGTAGCGCACTACCTTGGGGTGGTAGGGGTCGCTGGTTCAAATCCAGTCGCACCGACCAAAATAGTCTGGTTTATACGCCAGGCAGCCTAAAAGCCCCGGAGTTTCCGGGGCTTTTTCGTTGTGCAGTTGTTTGCTTGATTGCTGTCGTTACAGCCGGTCCGCTGCCGGCAGATCAGCCTGTGTTTTGTATTATTCCTTGACAAACCGACCAGTTTCACTATATTACATCGTTTCTTAACCCGTGTGTTCAAGGCGTACCATGAAGGTCAGGCTAGACCATATCCGTGATGTTATCAGAGAGCTGTCGTTCTCAGAGCCGGCTGAGTCTTTTCCGGTGCTGGTGGCTATGGTGACATCGGGTGAATGCGTCTTTGACGGACCGGTGCAGGCTACGCTGACCGCAGGTCGTGAGATGGATCACTATCGGGTTGAAGGCACGGTGTCGGTTCCGTTGCGTCAGACCTGTTCCCGCTGCCTGGTCAGCTTTGATCAGCAGCTCAGTTCCCGTTTTACCATCTTCTTCCGTGAAGGAACCCCTCAGGAGGGGGATGAGGATGAGGTCGAGCTGGCAGAGCAGGATCTGGTTTCAGCCGTTTTCAGCGGTGAAGAGATTGATCTGTTGCCGGAAATCGGTGAGCAGGTGGCCCTGGCTGTACCGCTCAAGCCTTTGTGCAGCGAACAGTGCAAAGGGCTCTGCCCGGTTTGCGGTGCCGATCTGAATACAACCAAGTGCGACTGCTCGCGAGAACCGGTTAATCTTAAATTTGCAGCCTTAAAGGACTTTAAGGTCCAACGTTAAACCTGGCCGTTTGGCCATAAAGGAGAATCCGCCATGGCAGTACCCAAGAAGAAGACCTCTAAATCCCGCAAGAATATGCGGCGCGCCCATGATTTTCTGACACCTCCCTCGCTGTCGGTATGTCCCCAGTGCAAGGCTGCCAAGATGCCGCACCGCGCTTGCCCCTCCTGCGGTACGTACAAGGGTAAAGAAGTAGCTGGCGCTGCTAAAAAAGCCTAACCGCAGCCCTTGTCGACACCGATGAGAGTTGCCGTTGATGCCATGGGTGGCGACAATGCCCCGGCCATTGAGGTCGAGGGTGCAGTTGCTGCTGCCCGTGAACTGGGAATAGCTGTTACCCTGGTGGGTGATGAGGTGCGGCTCCGTCAGGAGCTCGAACGTCATGACGTCACCGGGCTGGACATCACTATCCATCATGCCAGCGAAGTGGTGGGGATGCACGATTCCGCCTCCGATGCCGTGCGTAAAAAGCGTGACTCTTCGGTGCGGGTTGCCTTTGAGTTGGTCAAGGACGGCAAGGCCTGTGCTGCGGTCAGCGCCGGTAACTCAGGCGCCACCATGGCTGCCGGTATGTTCGTACTGAAAAGGATCGCCGGCATCGAACGTCCCGCCATTGCCCAGATCTTTCCAACCCTGAACGGTCAGACGTTGGTGCTGGATGTGGGCGGCAATGTCGACTGCAAGCCGATCAATCTGGTGCAGTTTGCCATCATGGGACAGGTCTATGCCACCCACGCCATGGGGATTGACAATCCGCGCATCGGCCTGTTGTCCAATGGCGAAGAAGAATCCAAGGGTAATGAACTGACCCGCGAAACCAACGCCATGTTGCGTCAGACCTCGTTGAACTATCACGGCTATGTGGAAGGACGCGATATTTTTAAAGGGACTGTCGAGGTGGTGATCTGCGACGGTTTTGTGGGCAACGTGGTGTTGAAGCTTTCTGAAGGATTGGCCGAAGCGGCCGGTTCGATGCTGCGTCGTGAGATATCCAATGACTTTGTTGCCAAGCTGGGGTACCTGTTTGTGCGGGGGGCCTTCAACCGTTTCAAGAAGATCGTTGATTATGCCGAATACGGCGGCGCACCGCTGATCGGTATTAACGGCGTCGGCATGATCTGTCATGGCGGCTCAAACGTGAAGGCGATCAAGAACGCCATTCGCTTTGCCCATGAATATGCCCGTCACGGCGTAACGGAGCACATTGCTGAAAAGCTGTCCGAAAACTACGCCGCCCTGTTTCCTCGCAATGGTGGCACCCTGTAATTTTG
>JAJBBF010000015.1 GCA_020532215.1 Candidatus Cloacimonadota bacterium | reverse complement strand
CACAGGCGGCCAATCGGCCGCCTGTGCTGTTTCGGGGATCAGAAAACCTCAGCGCAGCGAGACTGTGGCCCGCTGCAGGTTAATTGGTAACGGCTGCCACGGCCCCTTTAAGGCTGCAACCTCGCGGCGTAGCCAGTCCAGCCGTTCGCCGCTGGCCGGGTGAGTGGAGAGCAGGGCCGGCGGCGTGGGTCGCTGCTCCGCAGCCAGTCGCTCGTAAAAACGGACCATGCCGTGGGGGGAGATGCGGGCGGCCACCAGTCGTTGCAGGCCGTTGGCGTCAGCCTCCCGCTCGGCGTCGCGGGAGAAGCGCAGTTCAGTCAGACGGGTGGCGGCGCCGGTCAGCACGTTGTCGGAGATGTCCCCCGCTAACAGCGCCACCAGGGCCCGCAGCCCCAGCCCCTTGACCATGCCCCGCAGGCTGTGGCGCAGTTCGGCATGGGCCACCTCGTGGGCCAGAACGCCGGCCAGTTCTTCGGCTGTTGCGGCAGAGGTAAGCAGGCCGCTGAAGACCACCACGACGCCGCCTGGTGCGGCAAAGGCATTCACCTCGGGGCGTTCGGCCACGAACCAGCGGTAGCGGTGGACCGAGCCTTCGGTGAGCCTGCCGCCGATGTCGGCCAGCGCCTCCACTGCCGGGCCGCGGTCGATCAGCTTCATCTGCAGGCGGGTCTGGGCCAGCACCAGCTCACCCAACCGGGCCTCCTGAGCTACCGGAATTTTATCCACCACCCAGTCGGCCACGCGGTCGGCGTTCAGCAGGAACAGGACCAACCCCAAAAGTGGCATCAGCAGTACCAGGGCCAGCAGGCCCCAGCCCAGCCTGAAGCGGCGTTCCAGCGTGTCTGGCTGACGAACGGCAGCGGCCAGTTGACGGTTGTAGTGTTCAGGCGCCGTGGCTGCACACCGGCTGCGGTCGTCAACGCCATCGACCACCAGGGCGTAGGCGCCTTCTGGCTGCTGCCAGCTGAGTCGCAGGCTGGCGTTGTTGAAACCGGCGGCCGCAATCTCCGGCCGGTCGGCACAGCGTTCAGCCTGTCCGGATTCATGCGGCGTCACCCGCAGCCGACCGAGGGCGTCCCACTGTCCGCTGGCCGCGATGCCTGCACCGGGCAGGCCGGGTCCGAACAGCCGGCCCTGAAACTGCGACCCGTGCATCAGTCGTCGCTTCCCAGGATGCCGCCCAGGATGCCGGCGCCCAGCAACGAACCCTGGTCGGTGGAGCGTCCACCGGCCGCCGGCGCCGACATGATGATCCGGTTGGCCAGCCGCGACAGGGGCAGGGACTGCAGCCATATCTTGCCGGGACCCCGCAGGGTTGCAAAGAACAGCCCTTCGCCGCCGAAGATGGCCGACTTGATCTTGCCAACGAACTGGATGTCGAAATCAACGCTGGGCTGGAAGGCCACCACGCAGCCGGTATCCACCCGCAGGGTCTCGCCGGGGGCCAGCACCTGCTCCTGCAGGGTTCCTCCGGCGTGAACAAAGGTCATACCGTCACCATCCAGCCGCTGCATGATGAATCCCTCGCCGCCAAACAGGCCGGCACCCAGCTTCTTCTGGAAGGCGATCCCCAGTGAGACCCCTTTGGCTGCGCAGAGGAAGGAGTCCTTCTGACAGATCAGGGTGCCGCCGATTTGTCCCAGGTCCACCGGGATGATCTTGCCCGGATAGGGGGCCGCGAAGGCCACCCGCCGCTTGCCCTGACCTTCGTTGTGGAAGACGGTGGTGAAGAGGCTCTCGCCGGTCAGCAGTCGCTTGCCGGCACCCAGCAGTTTGCCCATCAGGCCGCTTGCCTGTTGTGAGCCGTCGCCAAAGACGGTGTCCATCTGGATGCCGTCCTGCATGTACATCATCGCCCCTGCCTCGCCGATGGCCGCCTCGCCCGGGTCCAGTTCCACCTCTACGAACTGCATCTCCGAACCGACAATCGTGTAATCGATCAGATCCATCGCCATCTTGGTGTACCTCCCTCGTAATAGTACCGTGCTGGGAATATAAGTGCGTAACAGGGCTCCGTCAAGTGACGCGCTTTGCGTTCAGATGGATGATTGCCAAGTCGCCGCAAGTGGGTATACTGTCTGACCAGACGCTGCTGCAGAGCGCGTTAACACCCACCACTGGAGGTACACATGCAACGGATGTTCACCCTGTTGGCCCTGCTGGTTACTGCTACCCTGTTCGCCTGCCCGGTATTGGCGGCCGATGCGCTGCCCAAGCCTGGAAACTTTGACGAAGAAGAGATACTGATCACCGAACGCCTGGGTACCAACTATTCGGCCATTGTGGTCAAGGATTTTTCCTCAAAGGACGCAGAGATCGTCAATATTGATGATGAAGAAAAGCAGCTGCTGAAGGCCGCAGAAAAGGATATCGTACGGATGCTTACCGACAGTACGGTCAAGCACCTCAAGGAGTATGGCATCTTTAAAAAGGTCGAGGCCAACGGTTCCGCTAAGGCCAATGCGCTGATCCTGCGCGGCAAGATCACCCGTTTCAATGGTGGGGTCGGCGCCGCCAAATGGTTCCTGGGCGTGATGGCCCCCAAGGGCGCCAAGACCAACATCTCGATCGATGCCGAACTGGTTGATGCCACGACCGGCAAGGTGCTGGTCAAGATCAAGGATGTGCGCTCCGGTGGCGAAGGCACGTCCATGGGCAGCGGCAATATGACCAAGGCCTTCGTGATCCAGGCAGAGGACGAAGGTGAAGAACTGGCTGAGTTTATCAAGGAAATCTTTTAGGGATAGTGCAGTTGTATAGTGCTCGGCTCAGGTCCGGGCAGGTTGTAAACAGACAAGGCGGCCAATGGGCCGCCTTGTCTGTTTTGTATCTAGTTATGGTGTGGCAACTAGCGGGCAAACCCCCGCTCCGGTTGTCCTGACCCCTGGTTGGGCTGCCAACGCGGCTCCTTG
>JAJBBF010000164.1 GCA_020532215.1 Candidatus Cloacimonadota bacterium | reverse complement strand
GAGCAAATTTCTGTTGCCATAATCACGCCATTGGAAATCGTGGTTTCCTTGACGGAAAATATCAAAAGGAGGTTGCCATGATCCAGTATTTCAAGGTCAAGGGACAGGGTTTCGAACCGGCCCTGGCCCACAGCGAGGCGTTCTGGATCCATCTGGAAAGCCCCACGGCGGACGAGATCAAGGCTCTGCTCGACGAGTTCGGGCTGCCGGAAGACTTCATCACGGACCTCCAGGACGCGGACGAGAACAGCCGCGTGGAATACGACGAGGGGGCGCTGCTCGTGATCATGCGCGTTCCGCTTTATTACAAGCACCGCTCGGCCAGTTTGTCCTTCACCACGGCGCCTTTGGGCGTGATCGCGGTGCAGGACAAGCTGATCACGGTGTCCTTTTTCGAAAACGAAGTGCTCAGCGTTTTCCTGGATTGCAAGCACAAGCCCTTCCGGATCACCCAGCAGAGTTTTTTGCTGCGCATCGCCCTGCGCACCTCGCTGTATTTCCTGCGCTTCCTCAAGGAGATCAACCGCCGCACGAACAAGATCGAGAGCGAGCTCAGCCAGAGCCTGCGCAATCAGGAACTTTTCCGCCTGCTGCGGCTGGAAAAGAGCCTGGTCTATTTTTCCACCTCGCTCAAATCCAACGAGATCATCCTGGAACGCCTGCAGCGTTCGCGCTGGCTGAACCAGGACCCTGAAGCCGAGGATCTGGTGGAGGACGTGATCATCGACAACATGCAGGCGATCGAGATGGCAAACATCCACAGCAGCATCCTCAGCGGGATGATGGACGCCTTTGCCTCGATAATTTCGAACAACCTGAACGTGGTGATGAAGTTCCTCGCTTCGATGACGATCATTCTGGCTGTGCCCACCCTGATCGCCAGCGTCTATGGCATGAACGTCAATCTTCCGTTTCAGAGGAGCCCCGCAGCCTTCGCCATCGTGATGGGGATATCGGTGCTGGCCTCGCTGACACTGGTGCTGATCTTCATCCGCAAAAAATACTTTTAAGAGACCAACATGTACAAACTCAGCGTAACCGATTCCTTCAGCGCCGCCCACCGCCTCTGCGGCTACGAGGGCGCTTGCAGCAATCTGCACGGGCACAACTGGACCGTGCGGGTGGTTCTGCAGGCCGAGAAACTGGACAAGATCGGCATGGCCATGGATTTTGGCCGTATCAAGGCCCTGTTGAAAGAGATCACCGACGAGCTGGACCACGCCTATCTGAATGAGCTGACAGCCTTTACCGAGCAAAACCCCACCTCCGAAAACCTCGCCCGCCATATCTATGAACGGCTGGCGGACTCTTTGGCTAGCGAGCCGGCCCAGGTGGCGGAGGTGGAGATCTGCGAATCCGAACGTTCCTGCGTAACTTATTCCCATGCTTAGATTTGTAGAATCCTTCTTCGTTAAAAGCGCTGTCGAACCCAAAGATTACCCCGCCAGCGCTTACCCGGAGTTTGCCATCGCGGGACGCAGCAACGTGGGGAAATCCACCCTGATCAATCTGCTTACAGACCGGCGCAAACTGGCCAAAACCAGCAACCATCCCGGCAAGACCCGGCTGCTGAACTTTTTCCTGATCCGCTGGAAGGATGACAAAGCCGCCACCGAGGGGCGTTTGCAGCTCACCGACCTGCCCGGCTACGGCTTCGCGGAAGTTTCCCAGGCCGAGCAGGAAAAATGGCGCAAGATGCTCACCCACTATTTCGACGAACGCCAGCAACTACGCGGGATCATCCTGCTGGTGGATATCCGCCACGCGGCTGACCCCAAGGACATCCTGATGCTGGAGCTGCTGCGCCTGCGCAAGCTGGACTACTGCGTGGTGGCCACCAAGGCGGACAAGATACCCAAAACCAAGATCAGCAAGACTTTGCAACTGCTTGCCAAGGGTTTGGGCCTGGAAGGGATCCCGCTATACGCGGTCTCGGCCCTCAAAAACACCGGGCTGGATCCGCTCTATGCCTGGTTCGGCCAGCATCTGAACTGAATCATGCCCTCCGGTTTTGACGTGATCGTGGTCGGCGGCGGCCACGCCGGGGTCGAGGCAGCCCTCGCCGCGGCACGGCGCGGCGCCAACACCGCGCTCTTTATCCTGAAGCTGGAATCCGTGGCCCGCATGAGCTGCAACCCCTCCCTTGGCGGCCCCGCCAAAGGCCATCTGGCCAGGGAGATAGACGCCCTGGGCGGTGAGCAGGGCTGGATCGCGGACCTTTCCGGGATCCATTTCCGCATGCTCAACCGCAGCAAAGGGCCAGCCGTTTGGGCGCCGCGCTGCCAGAACGACCGCCAGCTCTATTCCCAACTGATGCGCCAGCACGTGGAGGCGCAGGAAAATCTGCTGCTGATCGAGGCCGACGTCGCGGAGATCCTGGTGGAGGGAAAGAGTGTGAGAGGCGTCAAAACCCTGATCGGCAAAGAATACCTGGCCCCGCAGGTGATCCTGTCCACCGGCACTTTCCTGCGCGGGCTCATCCACGTTGGCAATGTGGCCGTGCCCGGCGGACGCAGCGGCGAACCCTCCGCCGACGCGTTATCCGCTTCCCTGAACAAGCTCGGTTTCCGGCTGGCGCGCTTCAAGACCGGCACACCACCCCGGGTGGATATGCGCAGCCTCGATTATTCCAGCCTGGAAGAACAGCCCGGCGATCCCGAGCCCGAGGGCTTTTCCTGGTACCGGGACCTAAGCCTTTCCAACCAGGTGAGCTGCTATCTCACCCGCACCACCTCCGAAACACACCACCTCATCCGCGAAAACCTGCAGCAATCATCGCTTTACGGCGGCATTATCCAGGGCATCGGGCCCCGCTACTGCCCCTCCATCGAGGACAAGATCGTAAAATTCCCCCAGCGCGAGAGCCACCAGATCTTCATCGAACCGGAAGGCCTGAACACCTTTGAGGGTTATGTGAACGGGATT
>JAJBBF010000106.1 GCA_020532215.1 Candidatus Cloacimonadota bacterium | reverse complement strand
GGCTCTTCCAGCGTCTTCAGCAGGGCGTTGAACGCGTTTTTGGAAAGCATGTGCACTTCGTCGATGATATAGATCTTCCAGGGTGACTGGCTGGGGGCGTAAAGCAGCTCGCGCTGGAGCTCGCGGATGTCGTCAACCCCGGTGTTGGAAGCGCCGTCGATCTCGATCACATCCGAGGAAGTGCTGGCAGCTATCTCCAGGCAGTTGTGGCATTTGTTGCAGGGTGTAACGGTGGGGCCTTCCACGCAGTTGAGGTTTTTGGCCAGGATCCTGGCCATGGAGGTTTTGCCCACTCCCCGCGGCCCGGTGAAAAGGTAGGCGTGGGCGATGCGGTTGCTGAGAATGGCGTTGTGCAGTATCTCGGTGATATGTTCCTGCGCGTAGACCTCGGCAAAGGTCTGCGGGCGGTATTTCCTGGCAAGTACTATATAGCTCATCTGATCTCCGTTGTCATTGTTTTTCAGCCCCGTTTTTCCGGCAAGCATTTTCTGCTGGACAAATTCCGCCGCTTTATTTATGGGGATTCTACCCGGTCGTTGCCGGGACAATCCTTTTAAATGATTAGCTGTGAGGTTTAGAGATGAAACTGGAAGGAAAAGTGGTGATCGCCCAGGGCGGAGGCCCGACGGCCGTGATCAACCAGTCTTTGGTGGGGGTAACCCTGGAGGCAAGGAAATTTCAGCAGGTCACACGGGTTTACGGAGCGCTTTACGGCGTGCAGGGCATCGTGAACGAGCAGTTCATCGATCTCACCCAGGAAACCACGCACAATCTGGAACAGGTGGCCGACACACCCTCCTCGGCGCTGCTTTCCACGCGCGACAAACCGGACGAACAGTACTGCCGCGAGATCTTCCGGGTGCTCAAAGCCCATGACGTCCGCTATTTCTTTTATATCGGCGGCAACGATTCCGCCGATACCGTGCGCATCGTGAATGAACAGGCCAACCAGGCCGATTACGAGTTCCGCGCCATCCACATTCCCAAAACCATCGACAACGACCTCGTGCTCAGCGATCACACCCCGGGCTACGGTTCCGCGGCCAGATTCGTGGCCTCGGCCTTCACCGGGGTGAACCTGGACAACCGCGCCCTGCCCGGAGTCTACATCGGTGTGGTGATGGGGCGTCACGCCGGTTTTCTCACTGCCGCGGCGGCCCTGGCCCAAAAGTATCCCGATGACGGCCCCCATCTGGTTTACCTGCCCGAACGGCCCTTCAAACAGGAAAATTTCCTGGCCGACGTGAAACGCGTTTACGACCAATTCGGACGCTGCGTGATCGCCGTTTCGGAGGGGATCGTGGACGAACACGGCACGCCCATGATGACCATTCTCACCAAAAACAGCGAAACCGACGCCCACGGCAACGTGCAGCTTTCCGGCACCGGAATGCTGGGCGACCTCCTCGGTGACCTGGTGAAGGAAAAACTGCAGATCAAGCGCGTGCGCTCCGACACCTTTGGCTATCTGCAGCGTTCTTTCATGGGCTGCGTTTCGGATGTGGACCAGCGCGAGGCCCGCGAGGTGGGCGAACGCGCCGCCCATTACGCCATCTGGTACAATCTGGACGGCTCCATCTCCATCCAGCGCACGGGATTTTACTCCGTGAACTACCAGCTGGAAAAGCTGGCTGACGTCGCCCGCAAAACCCGCCACATGCCTGATGAATACATCAATTCCAGCGGCAACGGGATCACCGACGAATTCAAGTATTACCTGCGACCGCTGCTCGGCTCCGGTTTCGCCTCCGCGCACAGGCTCCGCGCCCCCAGGGTGGCAAAATTGCTTAAGGGAAACACTTGACATTAAGTCGCGCAATAAAAAAGTGGTTTAAAAAACAAATACAGACATGGAGGAAACCATGACCTTTCAGGAATTCATGGACAAAGTCGCCGCCAAGAATCCGGGCCAACCGGAATTTTTGCAGGCGGTAAAAGAAGTTGTCGAAACCATTTGGGACGTCTACCAAGACAACCCGCGCTTTGTGAAAGCGAACATTCTGGAACGCTTGGTCGAGCCGGAACGCACGATCATGTTTCGCGTGCCCTGGATGGATGACAAGGGTGAAGTTCATGTGCAGCGCGGCTACCGCGTGCAGTTCAACAGCGCCATCGGCCCCTATAAGGGCGGCCTGCGCTTCCACCCCAGCGTGAACCTCTCCATCCTCAAATTCCTGGGCTTCGAGCAGATCTTCAAAAACAGCCTCACCACCCTGCCCATGGGCGGCGGCAAAGGCGGATCGGATTTCGACGCCAAAGGCAAATCCGACGCCGAGATCATGCGTTTCTGCCAATCTTTCATGGCTGAACTTTTCCGCCATATCGGTCCCGACACGGACGTTCCCGCCGGCGATATCGGTGTGGGCGGCCGCGAGATCGGCTACCTCTATGGCTATTATAGAAAGCTGGTGAACGAATTCACCGGCGTGCTCACCGGCAAAGGCCGTGGCTGGGGCGGAAGCCTCATCCGGCCTGAAGCCACCGGCTTCGGCGTGGTCTATTTCGCCGAGGAAATGCTCAAGACCCAGGGCAAGAGCTTCGAAGGCCTGCGCGTGGCGCTGTCCGGCTTTGGCAACGTCGCCTGGGGCGCTGCCCAGAAGATCAACGAACTGGGCGGAAAGGTTGTAACCCTCTCCGGCCCCGACGGCTACATCTACGATGAAGACGGCGTTTCCGGAGACAAGATCGACTACCTGCTTGAGCTCCGGGCTTCCAACAACGACCGTGTGATCGATTACGCGCAGGTCTTCCCCAAAGCCAAATTCATCGAAGGCAAGCGTCCCTGGGAAGTTCCGGTGGATGTGGCCATCCCCTGCGCCACCCAGAACGAACTGGATGTGGAAGATGCCAAAAACCTCGTGAAGAATGGCTGCTTCTGCGTTACCGAAGCCGCGAACATGCCCTGCACCCCGGAAGCGGTGGAGG
>JAJBBF010000136.1 GCA_020532215.1 Candidatus Cloacimonadota bacterium | reverse complement strand
GTGGGCGGCTGCCCGGAGTAATGGCTCGGGAAGGGTGATATCAGTGAATTTTAACAAGTGGGGATTCCTTAGGATGTATTAATTGTGGTCAGGATTTTCCCCAAGGCAATTTTGTAAAGTATTATAATTCAAGGCCCAAATTCCCGGGTAGGGGGCCGGGTATTTTGATCTCATGCGGATTTGTTTAGTGCAGAGACACGAAGAAAAAGTTTTCACCACAGAGGCACAGAGAAATGGTCCGCGTCATCCCGTACTTGATCCGGGTATCCATATTTTCATACGGATTAACGGATTAAACGGAATAAACGGATTCTTTTTACCACAGAGGCACAGAGAAATAATCCGCTTAGATCATAATGATCCGCGTCATCTGTGTTCTATTACTCTTCTTTTTTTGTGTTTTCCAGCGTTCCAATTATTCTTCCCTCTTTTTCCGAACCCATTCTTCCCTACGGATTCAACGGATTTAACGGATCATACGGATTCTTTATCAGCGTAGATCATAATGATCCGCGTCATCTGTGTTCTATTACTCTTCTTTTTCTGTGCCGGTCAGCGTCTTTTCCGTGCTTTTCCGCGTTCCAATTATTCTTCCCTCTTTTTCCGAACGCTTTTTCCTTTTTTACGCGTTTTTCCGCGACCCATTCTTGTCACATCTGCGCGATCCGCGGCCTCAGCGCTTTCCCTTTCATTCAGCGGCAGTAGATTCCAGATAGCCCTGAAAGAGCTCGAAAACTTCCGGAGGAAGGCGTTTCGCCTTGCCGCCGCTGGCGAAGACTCCCACCATTTGGGCCTCAAAGCAGAGCTCCCCGCGGGAATTATAGATCCGCTGCACCCAGTGGCCTTTAACGCGGTTCATCTCGTCGAACCAGCTTTTGATGGTGATGAGGTCCTCGTGTTCCACGGCCAGCCTGTAATCCAGGTGGAATTCGCGGATGAAGACCTGAAGCTCCAGCTCCCGCATCCGGGCCACGGACATGCCCATTTCGATCATGGCCTCGGAGCGCGCGCTTTCCAGCAATTGGAGGTAGTTGGCGTTGTTCAGGTGCCCGTAGATGTCGCACTCAAAACCGTAGATCCGCTTGCGAAACTCGAAAACCATTGTAATACTCCCTTTTGGCATCCGCCGCCGCATTTTATGCTTGACCGATAAGGGCGGCGCAATTCTGATGATAAAATCATCTTTGAATTGAGGAAAAAATGGCCAAGAAAAATGTCAACCCCAAAATTCAGCATAATGGCGGAAACAAGACCGCCCCGCAGGCCAAAGACATCCGGGCCGGACGGGCCAAGCACAGAACCCAAAAAGCCCCCGCCGCTCCGAACTGGATGGACGCCATCACGCGCAAACCCTGGCTGCCCTGGGCGCTGATGGGTTTTCTGCTGGTCTTGGTGAGCCTGCTCTATTTTCCGGTGGCCTTTGGCGGCAAAACCCCGCAGGCCTCAGACATCTCGCAGTGGCAGGGCGCGGCGAACAAGATCATCGAATACAACCAGAACCATACCGACAGAGCGCTCTGGACCCAGAGCATGTTTTCCGGCATGCCCTCCTACCTGATCTCTTTCCCGAACCGCTTTCCCTTTTTGGAAAACATCTCCCGGCTCACGGACAAGCTGATCAACTGGCGCATCTTCCTGCTCTTCATCGGCGCTTTGGGGATGTTTCTGCTGCTCAGGTTCCTCAGGCTGGACGTCTGGACCAGCTTCTTCGGAGCCGTGGCCTTCATGTTTTCCTGCCACTGGCTGGGTTTGCTGGAGATCGGGCACAACACCAAATTCCGGGCCATTATGTACATTCCCTGGGTGGTCTGGGCCTTTATGAGCCTGCGCCGCAAGCCCGGATTGCTGGGCCTGGGCTTTCTGGCCACAGCGCTGATCGTGCAGTTAAGGGAAAACCATCCCCAGATCAGCTATTACCTCTATCTCTTCCTGGGCCTGTACTGGGTCTGGCAGCTAATTGAAAGCTTCCGCGCCAAAGACCACAAACGCTTCTGGCTCTTCACTTTCCTTATGGTTCTGGCCTTTGGGCTAACGGTCCTGGCGGTGATGAACCCCTATCTGAGTACCATGGAATACAGCCGCTTCACCATGCGCGGCGGCAGCGCCGGACTGGAAACCAGCTACGCCCAGGGCTGGAGCTTCCACCCCAAGGAGATAATCACTTTCTTTATCCCGGATTTCTACGGCGGCATCAGCCCCAACTACTGGGGCTACATGCCCTTCACGCAGACCTACAACTACTTCGGCCTGATCGTGCTGGCCTTCGGGATCATCGCCCTGATCGGCAAGAAATACCGCCGTTGCGCGGTGTTCCTGGCCATCAGTTCGCTGATCTTTCTGATCATGTCTTTCGGCAGCGCCACCCCCTGGCTGTCCGGGCTGTTCCTCAAATACCTGCCCTATTTCAATAAATTCCGGGTGCCCTCCATGATCCTCACCATGGTGCAGTTCAACGCCGTGCTGTTGGCCGCTTTGGGCCTTGGCACCATCCTCCATTTGGATGAAGAGCGGAAGCAAGCCTGGAGCAAAGGCCTGCTTAAAGCCTTTTGGATCTGCGGCGGGGTTCTGCTGCTTTGGCTGATCCTGGCCAAAACCCTCTTCGGCGGCCTCGGCTTCGCCAGTGCTTCGGATCTGCAACAGATTGCCCAGCAAGGGCTTGCCGGGCTTCCGGAAACGATCAAAGCCGAGCGTTTGGGGGTCCTTTACAACAGCGGGGCGATCAGCCTGCTGCTGCTCACCCTGAGCCTGGGGCTGGCCTGGCTGAAGAGCGTCAAAAAGCTGCCGCAAATGGCCTTTGTGCTGCTGCTTACGCTGCTGGTTTTCATCGACCTCTTCATCTACACCGGCAAATTCCTCAAAGCCGAGAATCTGCAGGCCCGCCAGGAATATGTGGACCGCTTCGCGCCCCGGGATTACGATGAGTTTTTGCTGGCGGACAAAGGCAATTTCCGCGTTCTGCCCG
>JAJBBF010000056.1 GCA_020532215.1 Candidatus Cloacimonadota bacterium | reverse complement strand
GCGGCGGGTGTAGCTGAGATCCAGCTTCCAGCAATGCAGGTCCCGGGACACGCGGATGGTTTGGGAAAGCAGGTCGCCGGTTTCCAGGTTGAAATAGCTGCCGTAGGAGACGCTCCAGTTCTTGGTGATGCGGAAAGAGCTGTCCAGGCGCAGGTTTTGCGAGCCGGGATCGAAGAGGTCGGCGGAGGCGCTCAGGTCGTGGGAGACCGAGATCCGCCAGGTGTTGCTGGAGGCGGCCGAAGCAGCCGTCTGCGTGAGCAACTGCAGGCTGTCCGCGGCCTGATAGGGCTCGAAAATGCGGTTCTTTTCTTTAACGAAATAGTCCTGATAGGGCGCGGAGCCGCTGAAGCTGAGGCTTTGGGAGAAATACTGGTTGGAGATCTTCCAGTCGTCCCAGCTGACCCCGTAAGGGCTGTGGCTGAGGCTGTATTGGGTGGAGTAGGCCAGGGAAAGGCCTTGCAGTCGGAGCTTGGTGCCGGGAAGGCGGAAACTGCCCAGGCTGAAGCTGCCGGGGCGAAACGCGGCGGTGTGGGAGATGGTTTCGAAGGGCCGGGCTGCTGGATCCATCAAATTGGCCGAACTCCGGCTGGAAAGGCTGAGCACGTCGTTTATCTTGCGGTCCTCCTTGCCGAATTTGATCTGCCATTTCTGGTCCAAGGACAGGTTCAGGTTCGCCGAGCGCTTGGAACTCAGCAGCCCGATCCCGCCGAAACCGTAAAAGCGGGAGTTGGCGGAAAAATCCGGATTGAAGCTGATCCCGGCGTTGGGGGTGAGGATGTGGCGCAGGGATTTGAGCCAGCCTTTGCTGAAGTTGCGGATGCCGTAGATGTTGAAATTGGCGTTGGTGTAGGCGCTGTAGTCATTGCCGCGCACCAGCGGTTTGCCGTTTTTGTCGCGGTCGAACCAGGCCTCGTTGTATCTGGCGCCGTGCTGCAGGCCCAGCCAGCCGAAGGCCTTCCAGTTGTAAGCCAGCCCCAGCTGGTGCTTGATCCCGAAATTGTGCTGCACCGCGAGGCTGGAATCGGCCGGTTCGATCCGGTTGTCCCAGATGTAATCCATGAAATAGCGGTCGCTGGAATAGAGGCTGCCGCTGTGGTCCAGGCGCAGGTTGTAGCTGTAGTTGAGGTTGCTCCACCAGGCGTCCGGGCTGCGTTGGGGGCGGTAAAAAAGCTCATAGACCGGCCGGGTGGGCAGGGCGAAGGAGGCCGAGGGCAGGGAAACTGTGGCGCGGTCGTTGATCAGGTCTTCGGTGTAGGAAGCGCCTACGTTCAGGTATGAGCCCAGCAGCGGCTGGCGGTAAGAAAGGGAGGAAGTTACAGTCTGGGCCAGGCTTTCGTCGATATCGGAGCTGCCCTCCCAGATGCGTTTGTTGCTCAGGAAATCCACGTTCGCGTCGAAGGTGGCCCGGTTGCCCAGTTCCTGGTGGTGGGTGGCGCGCAGGGACCAGTCGTTGAAGGATTGGAAATCCCCCGCGCGGCGCTGGAAAGCGGCCGTCAGGCTGCCGTTGAGCAGATAGCGCCGCAGATAATCCAGCTGCAGCTCGGCGCGCCAGCCGGTCCGCTCGTAGATGTCCATGCTCAAAACCAGGTCCGCGTAATCCTTGTAGGGATAATACCAGGCGATGTCGCGGAAGAATTTGCCGTCAACTGTGTTGTAGCCCGGCTGGGGGATCAGGAAGCCCGGTTTGCGTCCGCTCTGCAGCGGCACCACGATGAAGGGGAAATAGAAGACCGGAAGGTGGTTCACATAGGCGATCACCGGCTTGCCCACGATCTTGTCGCCCCGGTAGATCCTCAGTTTCTTGGCGGTGAACCAGAAATCCGGCTCCGCGTTCTCGCAGGTGGTGAAACTGCCGTTATCCACGTCGTAGGCCTCGTTGCTAACCTTGCGGATCTCCTCGCCGGTGTAATAGCTTTTCTCCATGCGGCTGATCCCGCCGGACATCGTTCCGGTCTGGCTTTCGATGTCGTAGGCAACCTCGTCGCCCAGGATGATCTGGTCTCCGTCCTGCATCACCGTGTTGCCCTGGCTGAAAGCGCGGTTGTTCTTCAGGTCCACCCGAAGCGAATCGCTGCTGATCACGAAGCTCTGATAGCGGATGCTGGTGTTCCCGTAGAGGCGGATCTGCTCCAGGGCGTGGTTGTAGGCCAGGCTGTCGGCGGAGTAAAAGAGGGAATCCTCCTGCGCCGCTTCGGTTACCAGTGTGTCCGGAGGCGCGGTTTCGGCTTCCGCCCCGGTCTCCGCCTGCGCCAGCAGCGTGATCTGGCCCAAAGCCAGAAGCAGGGTGAGGAACAAAGCTGTTTTTTTCATCCGGCCAGCCCGGGATCAGTCCAGCAGGTCGAAGATGTCAAAAGCTTCGCGGTCCCTGCCGGGATAGGGGTTTTCAAGGTCGTAGCCCACGCTGAGGAGGAAGATGTCGTTCACATTTGTGGCCAGCAGCGGGGCGGGGAGGAGGTGGTTGACCGCTTTGAGGGCGGTGAAGCTGTCGCAGTTTTTTCTGGCGGCCACGGGATCGGCGCCGGCCGCGCTGAATAGCGAAAAGGTGTTGCTGTCCGCCCAGGCGCCCCCGCTGCCGGGAACGTTGTCGCAGCCATCGGTGGCAAAGCAGAACAGGGCGGCGTTCGGATAACGGGACAGGCTGCGGGCCAGCAGCAGCGCCAGATGGCTGCAGCGGCCGCCGAGGCCTTTGCCGCATACTTTCAGCGGCGTTTCACCGCCCATGATGCTGATGAAAGGAGGGCGCAGCCGGAAACGCGGGCTGTGCGCCTGCCGCAGGGTTTCTTTGATCTGATCGGCCAGCCTGGGCAGGGGGCAGCTTTGGAAGCTGTCTCCCACCAACACCCGGAAGCCCTGCTCGCGCAGGTCCTGGGCCAAAAGCTCGCGGAAACTCTGGTTGTCCGCCACCACGCGGTATTCGATCTTTTTTGCGCCCAGCCGGAAACGCCAGCCGCCTTCAATCTTTTCGCCCGGCTCCACCGGCGTGAACGGCCCTGAACCCAGCACCCAGGGATCGTTGCCCTCCACGTCTGAAACGGCATAGATGCGGAT
>JAJBBF010000073.1 GCA_020532215.1 Candidatus Cloacimonadota bacterium | reverse complement strand
TCGCAACGCGGCTTGCGGGGCGTGCAAAGGTTCTGGCCAAAGGCTACGACAAAGGAATTAAAGGTCAACCAGTACTTTTCGGGCAGGGTCTCGCGCAGCGCCATTTCGGTTTCAAAGGGGGTTTTGGTGCTCACATAGCCCCAGCGGTTGCTGATCCTGTGCACGTGCACGTCCACGCAGATGGCGGGCAGGGAAAAGGCCACGGCGCGCACCAGGTTGGCGGTTTTGCGCCCCACGCCGGGAAGCTGGAGCAGGTCGTCGATCTCGGAAGGCACCCGGCCGCCGAAGCGTTCTTTTAGCACGGCCGGGAGCTGCTTCAGATGCCTGGTTTTGTCGTTGTGAAAGCCCACCTGGCGGATGAGGGAATTGAGTTTGGCGGCGCTGAGCCTATCCAGGTCGTCCGGGCCTTGGACTTGCGCGAACAGCGCGGCAGAGGCTTTGGCGGTTGTTTCATCTCTGGTGCGGGCGCTGAGGATGGTGGCCACCAATACCTTGAAAGGGTCCCTGGTCTGGATCTGGATGAGGTCCACGATGGGCGTTTTAACCTGGTTGAAGTGTTTCTCCAGTTCGTCCATAACGGCGTCGATATCGAATTTGGGCATGTCTGTTCCTTTGCCGCCATCCCCGCGGGGCGGAGGGCGGGAAAATTTATGTTGCAGGATTTCGCGGGCTGCCGATCCTGTCAATCAGAAGGAGTTTAGCATGTGCGGAAGATTTGCCCAGGTGATCAAGTACGACCGGCTGCAAAAGCTGGCCAAGGAATTGCGGCTCAGCCAGTTGGCGGAGCAGGTGGAAGTGAATTTCAACGTGGCGCCCACCCAGACCGTGATGGCTATCGTGAGCCAGGAGGCAGGACGCTATCCGGGGTTTTTCCGCTGGGGCCTGATCCCCTCCTGGAGCCGGGAACTGCCCAAATTCGCGCTGATCAATGTGCGGGCCGAGACCATCACCTCCAAACCCTCGTTCCGGGGCGGTTTGCAGCGCCGGCGCTGCCTGGTTCCGGCCAACGGCTTTTATGAATGGCGGCAAAGCGATAAACAGCCTCATTTCATCCATGCCGCCAATGAAGATCTGATCTACATGGCAGGCATATACGACACCTGGAGCGGCCCGGACGGCAGCTACATTCCCTCCCTGGGGATCATCACCACGGAACCGAACCCGCTGATGGCAAAGATCCACAACCGCATGCCAGTATTGCTGTTCGGAGATGACCGGCTGGCCTGGCTGGAGCATGAGCAGACCGATCCACTGGACTTCGTGCCGCTGCTCAAACCCGCTTTGGACGAGGAACTGGCCCTGCATCCGGTGAGCAGGTTCGTGAACCGGGTGGGCAACAACACCGAGGAGTGCTGGACCGCCGTTTAAAGCTTAGAAATAGCGGATCAGGATGTAGGCAGTGCTGATCAACAGGGAAAGGATGGTGAAAAGCGCGCTGATCTTGGTGAATTCCCAGAATGAGATATGCACATCGTTGTGCTTGGCAATACCCACGGCAATCACATTCGCGGAGGCGCCGATCAGGGTTCCGTTCCCTCCCAGGCAGGCTCCCAGAGACATTGACCACCAGACGGGATCGATCAGGTTGGCCTCGGTGATCACCAGGCCGATCTTTTTGATCATGGGTATCATGGTGGCCACGAAGGGCACGTTATCCACAAAGGCGGACAGCACTCCGGAGAGCCACAGTATCGCCATTGAGGTTGGCCGGGCCTGATTGTGCGTGGCGGCCAGCATGCTGCTGGCGATCTTGTCGATGAATCCGGTCTGAACAAGGCTTTCAACCAGGATAAACAAGCCGATGAAAAAGAACAGCGTTACCCAATCCACTTCGTTGATGAGAATGTGTTCCACCTTTTTCCTGCTGCCCAAAAGCACCAGCAACAAGCCGGTGGACATCGATATGGTGGCGGTTCCGATGTGCAGCGTGCTTTCCAGGGCAAGCAGGATAAGCATCACAACCAGCGCGACGCCAGAGATGATGAGCATTCTCTTGTTCTTGATCAGCTTGGTTTCTTTGTAGCTCAGCAATCTGGCCCTGCTTTCCCGGCTGACGCGCAGTTTTTTCCGGTACAGCAGCATGATCAGGCCGAGGCTGGAAAGGGAGATCAGGATTATCGCGGGAGTAAGGTTGAAGATGAAATCCAGGAAGTCGTACTCAGTGGCGCTGCCAATTATGATATTGGGCGGATCCCCGATCATGGTGGCCGCGCCGCCGGTGTTCGATGCCACCACCATCAGCACGATGAAGGGGATGGAACTGATCCTCAGTTCGTGGCAGATCAGCAGGATGATGGGGATCAGGATCATGATTGAGGTCACGCTGCCCAGAAAGGCGGAGGAGATGGCGGTTACCAGATACATCATGAGCATGATATACAGCGGCTTGCCTCTGGCGATCTTGGCGATCCTGATGGCGATGTACATGAAGATCCCGGTATCCCGGAGCACGGAAATGACCAGCATCATGCCGATCATGAAGAAGATCACATTCCAGTCGATGGCGCTGAAAGCCAGTTCCTGCCTCACGATCCCGGTTAGGATCAGCAGGAATCCCCCGATCATGGCAGCCAGCATTTTGTTGATCCACTCGGTGATGATCAATACATAGGTGATTGCGAAAACCACCAGAGCTACGAGCATGGCGACGGTTTGGCTCATGCTTTGATCACCTTGCGGAAAATGTCCATGGCTGTCACCACTCCCTGCAGTTTGCCGTTATCGACCACGCAGAAATATCTGCGGCCTTCCTTGATCATGTGGTAAACCGCTTCAACGATCGAGTCGTCGGGGTCCAAAACCTTGCGTTCCTTGTGCATGATATCGCTGGCGTGGATCTCCTCTTCCTTTTCAAAGAGATTCTCCAGGGGCTCGTAGGACTTGAGGAATTTCAGGTCGCCCATGCGCATCAGATAGTCCGGCACGCCCACGTTGAGGATGTCCAGGATGTTTAGTTCGCCCAGATAACGGCCTTCGGGGTCGATCACGGGCAGCAGCGAGATATTGTGTTCGTTGATCAGGCTGTCCACCTGGCTGAGCGTGTATTCCGGCCCCACGCAGACGGGG
>JAJBBF010000113.1 GCA_020532215.1 Candidatus Cloacimonadota bacterium | reverse complement strand
GCCCTGAACGAGTATTACAAGGGCCACCACGAAAACTCCATCCTCCTCTTTGAGGAATTTCTGGCCAATAACCCCGACTGCGAGCTCAGCCCCAACGCCTATTACTGGATCGGCGAAAACTATTACAGCGCCGCCAATTTCCCCAAAGCGCTGCGCGAGTTCCAAACCGTGGTGGACCGCTATCCGGGACACCCCAAGGCCTGGGACGCCCAGCTCAAGATCGGCCTCACCTATTACCGCATGGACGATCTCCAATCCAGCTACGACCAGCTGATGGTGATCAAAAATTACTATCCCGACTATCCCCACATGAAGATAGTGGACAAGTACCTGAACAAGATCTGACACCCTTATGAGCAAATTTCTGGTCCTGCTGCTGGCGCTGGCGTGCTTCTACCTCGGAGCTGAAACCCGTTACGCCAGCGCGGAACCGGAGATCATCAGCGAGCGGATCGTGGAATTGATCGCGATCGACCGGCCGCTGATCCTCGACATTCAGGCCGGGGACCTCACTCCCCGGCTTGATTTTCTGATCCGCGGGCTGCTTTTGGCCAAAGGGGCGGACCTGCGGGAAACCGATACCCTGCCGGAGGCCCAGCTTTCCCTGGGGCAGGGCGACAGCCTGTTTCTGCCGGAGCCTGAACCCTACGCGCGGCAAAAGCTGAATCTGGTGAGCGTGAGCCTGGAACTGGGCGGCGTAACCCTCGAGCACAAGAATTTCCTTTCCTACCGCAGCGAGCGCCTCCCGCTCTATACTTTCCAGCTCAAGCAGATCAGCCTGCCGGGCTACCAATTGCTTAAAATCGATGAACTCAGCTTTACCGGGCAGGCCCGGCAGAACGGCAGCCCGGCCCTATCCAACCTCAAATGGTTCGAACCCGTTTTGGCCACCACCGCACTGGCCTCGCTGATCTATCTGCTTTGGTCGATCGAATAAGGAACCGCATGAAACACATCGCTCTCATCCTGACAATAATCCTGCTGCTTGGCGCCTGCGCACAAAACCAAACCCCGCTTACCACCGAAGAAAAGCTGGCCAAGGCGGACGAACTCTACGAGCGGGGCAAATACGACCGCGCCGCCGAGCTCTATGGCGATGTCTATTTCGAACGCCAATCCGCTTCCTCGGCCCGGGCGCTGCTGCGCCAGGCGGACAGCTATTTCAAGACCAACAAATTCGCCGAGGCCCGCCTCAGCTATCAGGAATTTTCGGAGTCTTTTCCCACCCATCCGGATGTAAGCACAGCGGTCTTCCGCTACGCCGTCTGCCTCTATGAGGAATCCCTGGGCCCGCAGTATGACCAAACCGAGACTTTGCAGGCCATCGACGCCTTTCGCCGCTTTATCGACAAATATCCGAACAGCGAGCGCTACGCCGACGCCGTCGGCTATATCCAGAAAGCGCAGTACAAGCTGATCGAAAAGAAATACCTGACCGGCTATATCTATTATAAAATGAAGGATTACAGCTCCGCGTTGATGTATTTCAAAGAGGTCACGGATTTGGGCAACACGGACCGCCTGGACCGCGAAGCCCTCTATTACTCCGCCCTCCTGCTCTACAAGCAGGACCTTGCCGATCAGGCCAGGGCCGAGTATGACCGGTTGGTGGCCAAATATCCGGGCTCGAAGGAAGCCAAAAAACTGGCCAAGTATTTCCCATGAAGCCACTGGCCTTGCTCGGAGGCAGTTTTGACCCCATCCACAACGGGCATCTGCACCTCGCGCGGGAGATCCTCCGTCTCGGAGCTGCCGCCAGGGTGGCCTTCCTGCCCAACGCCCGGCACAACTTCAAACAAGGCAAGGTGCTGCTGGATTATCGCAGTCGCCGCGAACTGGTGGCCGCAGCGCTGGAACCGGGCATGGAGGTTTGGGACGACGATGCCGACGGCAGCGGCTATACTTCCGACCTGCTCAAGCGCCTCCAGCTGAAGCATCCGGGCCGCCAATTCCTCTGGGTGATCGGTTCCGACAACCTGGCATCGCTGCCCCGCTGGCACGATTTTGCCTGGCTGCGCGAAAATGTCCGCTTCCTGATCATCCCCAGGCCCGGTTATCCCGCGGACCAGAAAGTGCTGAAAAGGATCCGCCGCAAAACCCTGAAGACCGTGCCCAGCGAAATCTCCTCAACTCTGGTCCGCGCCCGCATCAGGGCGGGGAAACCCATTACCGGCCTGGTGCCGCCGCAGATCGAAGAGAGGATCGTTCAGCTATACAGGCCGCTGCTGCCAAAAAATGGCCGCTAAACCCCCAAGCCCCAAACCAGGCAAGCCCCGCTGGCTGGACCGCGTTCCCCTGGCCCCCAAACAGAGCCTGGGCGAAGAGATCGCCAACAGCGTAACCCACGGCACCGGGATCGGCCTGAGCGTGGCGGCGCTGGTGATCCTGATCGTGTTCGCGGCACGGCAGGGAGACAGCTGGAAGATCGTATCATTCAGCATTTACGGCGCCTCATTGATAAGCCTCTATCTGGCCTCCACCCTCTACCACGCCATCCCCCAGCCCCGGTTGAAACGCTTTTTCCGCGTCCTCGATCACTGCTCGATCTTCCTGCTGATCGCCGGAACCTACACCCCGGTGACCATCGGAGTTATGCGCGGAGCCTGGGGCTGGACCCTCTTTGGGGTGATCTGGGCTCTGGCAATCGCCGGCATCAATCTCAAGATCTTCGCGCTGGACCGCCGGAAAAAGCTTTCCCTGGCAATCTATCTGCTGATGGGCTGGATGATCGTGATCGCGGTGAAACCCCTGCTGGGAAGCCTGAAACCGGCTTCCCTGGTCTGGCTGCTCATCGGAGGGACCTGCTACAGTCTGGGAGTGATCTTCTTCGTGCTCAAAAAGGTGCCCTATCACCACAGCATTTGGCACCTCTTCGTGCTGGCTGGCAGCATCTGCCACTTTTTCGCCATGCTGAACCTGGTGGCCTGAGATGGGCAGGGCTTCGAATCAAGCCCTTGCGGGCGTAGCCACAACAATCCCCACCCAGCCTGCACCTGAATGACAGGGAAAGACTTCAGGCAACCGCACAGGTCTGAAAACCAAGACGGCAAGGCAATAACGTTTACTTCAATCCCATCCCGCCGACTTG
>JAJBBF010000165.1 GCA_020532215.1 Candidatus Cloacimonadota bacterium | reverse complement strand
GGCCGACCCCAAACAGGGACAGCCGCAACTGAAGCCGGGGGTAACGCGCAAGATGGCCGAAAGCGACGGCATGGCCAAGGCGGTGCTGGCAGCGCCGGCCATCGGGCTGGTGGCTGGCCTGGTGGGCGCTTTCAGTAGATTATCACAGCGTAAGGCTGAAAACGCCGGAAAGGAGAGCCGCTGATGGCCGGGAACAGTCTGGTGAAACGTCATGAACTGATTGTGATGCTGGAACACTGGGGCATTGCCATCTCCGGCATCGTGTTGCTGTTGAGCGGCATCTTTCAGCTGCCTTCGGCTGCCCGTTACAAGATCACTGCCATCCCCGGTTTCTGGTGGTCGGGAGAGTTTTTCTTCACCCTCAAGCTGCACTACATCGCCTCGCTGGTCTTTGTGGGACTGGTGCTGTTTCACCTGGTCTACCACCTGCTGCTGAAAGAGCGGGCCATGGTGCCCAGGCAGGGTGATGTGGCGGAGTCGATCAAGGTACTGAAAAGCTTTGTGACCAACCAGCCAGAACCGCCCTTTGGCAAATACCTGCCGGAGCAGCGCCTGGCCTATGTGGCGATAGCGATCCCGGTGTTGATGCTGGTGGTGTCGGGCCTGATCAAGACCTGGAAGAACGTCTATGCCCCGGACATGGATCGCACTCTGCTGTTGTGGGCCACCTGGGTGCATAATGTGGGCTTTATCCTGTTCTTCCTGGCCTTTGTGGGGCACATCGGCGCCTTGCTGATCAAGCCCAACCGGCCGATGCTGCGGGGGATGCTGACCGGCAAGGTGACGCGGGACTACGCCGAACACCGCCATCCGCTCTGGATCGATGAGCTGGAGGGTAAGCGGTAACGCAGGCAGCAGCACCATAGCACTACCATCATCCGGCAGAGGGGCCTACCCTCTGCCGTTTTTATGGGCTGGCGGATGCGTCGTCCTATGGTAAGCTTGCCAACGAATCAGTACCGAGCGAGGGACAGGCCAAGTATGGATCAGGTATGGATAGCACTAGGGTTGACGCTGTTTGCCGGCATGGCCACCGGCATCGGTAGCGCCATCGCCTTTCTGGCCAAGCGGACTGATTACCGCTTTCTGTCTATCGCCACCGGTTTTTCGGCCGGGGTGATGCTATACGTCTCCTTTGTGGAGATCTTTCACAAGGGGGCGGTCGCCCTGGTGGAGAGCTACGGCGAACCGTGGGGGCACTGGGTTAATGTGGGCTCCTTCTTTGGCGGCATGCTGCTGATCGGTCTGATCGACAACCTGGTGCCGGCGGCTGAAAACCCCCACGAGGTACACTCCGAGGCCGAATCTGCACCGCTGCACAACCCGGCTGCGCCGCTACCGAATTTTGCCGTTGTCAGCCCAGCCGCTGTGGGAGAACATCAACACAGCGACAGGCATCGCAAACTGATGCGAATGGGGCTGTTCACCGCCCTGGCCATCGGTATCCACAACTTTCCCGAAGGTCTGGCCACCTTTCTGGCGGCTCTTGAAGACCCCAAACTGGGTGTCGCCATCGCCATTGCGGTGGCCTTGCACAATATCCCTGAAGGCATCAGCGTCTCGGTGCCGATCTTTTACGCCACCGGCAACCGCAGCAAGGCCTTTGCCTACTCGGTCTTGAGCGGCCTGGCCGAACCGGTGGGGGCCGTGGTGGCCTACCTGTTTTTGCGGTTGGTGTTTGGCTGCGAGGCCGGCATGATCCCGCCCCAGGTGATGGGGGTGCTGTTCGGCGGTGTGGCCGGCATCATGGTCTACATCAGTCTGGATGAGCTGCTGCCCACCAGCCGGGCCTACGGCAAGGGCCACGACAGCCTGCTGGGGCTGGTGGCCGGCATGCTGGTGATGGCCCTCAGTCTGCTGCTGATGAAATAGTTGTGTGACTGCTTGACTCTATATCTTGTGGTGTGGTAGAGGTGTTGCCACAACATATTCCGCTGCTGGTTGGCGGGAGCAGCATACACGATCAACGGTGCCCGTAAGGGCTTGATAGGGAAGAGGGGTGACGCTCCACAGGAGCCATTCCCCCACGGACCCGCCGCTGTAAGCGACGACAACGGGCAACAGACCACTGGCTGGTTAGGCTGGGAAGGCGCCCGGAGGATGACTCGCAAGTCAGAAGACCTGCCTTGATCCAGTGCACAAGATTACTCTCCGGGGACTGGGAGTAGGTGAACAACGGAATCAGGCGACGTTAAATTCGGAACGTCCGCATGCTGTTTCAAGCAGCTGCGGACGTTTTCAGTTTTTGCCCCGCGACCTATCCCCGGACTCCAGACCAAAGGAGTCAGACCATGCAACAGATCGTATCAGCAGCACCCGTCAGTGTCATCAAACGTGACGGCAGCCGCGTCCCCTTTGAGGCGGCCCGTATCCAGTCGGCCATTATACGTGCAGGTCGGGCCACCAACGAGTTCGGTGAGGATGAGGCACAGCTGATCACCGGCCAGGTGCTGAAGGTGTTGCGGCACCGCTTCCCCCAGGAACCACCCAGCATTGAGCAGATTCAGGATGTGGTGGAGCAGGCCCTGATCTCGGCTAACCACTTCGCCACCCTGCGGGCCTATGCGGTCTATCGCGAGCAGCGCAGCCGTCTGCGTCAGGATCGTAAAACCGTGGTGGATGTGACCGCCTCGGTCAACGAGTATCTGGAGCAGAGCGACTGGCGGGTCAGTGCCAACGCCAACCAGGGCTATTCCCTGGGTGGGCTGATCCTGAACCTGTCCGGCAAGGTGATCGCCAACTACTGGCTCTCCCAGGTCTACCCGCCGGAGGTGGGGGAGGCCCACCGCGACGGCAGCATCCATATCCACGATCTGGACATGCTGGCCGGCTACTGTGCCGGCTGGTCGCTGCGAATGCTGTTGGCCGAGGGGTTGAACGGCGTGCCGGGCAAGGTGGAGGCCGGGCCGCCCAAACATCTCTCCAGCGCCGTGGGGCAGATCGTCAACTTTTTGGGCACCCTGCAGAACGAATGGGCCGGGGCCCAGGCCTTCAGCTCCTTTGATACCTACCTGGCGCCCTTTGTCCGCAAGGACAAGCTCAGCTACCGTGAGGTGCGCCAGTCAATCCAGGAGCTGATCTACAATCTGAATGTCCCTTCCCGCTGGGGCACCCAGACCCCTTTC
>JAJBBF010000122.1 GCA_020532215.1 Candidatus Cloacimonadota bacterium | reverse complement strand
GCCAGGAGTAGAGCTAGTTGGCGTAGCGGACAGTAATCCGGCACGGGCCGCCGAGGTGGCTGCAGCCTGTGGCTGTCGCGCCTTTGACGATCACCGTGTATTGCTCGGTCAGGTGGATGCGGTCAGCGTGGTGGTGCCTACCAGGCACCACTTTGAGATCGCCCGTGAGTTCTTGGCGAACAACGTGCACGTGCTGGTTGAGAAGCCGATAACGACGACCATTGAGCAGGCCGATGCGTTGATCAGCCTTGCCGAAGCACAGCGGCTGGTACTGCAGGTCGGCCATCTGGAGCGTTTCAATCCGGTGCTGCAGGCCGCCGTGGCCAAGATGGACAGGCCGCTGTTTGTGGAGTCGGTCCGTGTTGCGCCGTTTTGCCCGCGTGGGACCGATGTCAACGTGGTGCTGGATCTGATGATACACGATATAGAGCTGATCCAGTATCTGGTCAAGGCGCCGGTCGTCAGTATCGATGCCATCGGCGCCCCGGTTTTTACGGCTGAAGAAGATATAGCCAATGCCCGGATCGGTTTTGGCAACGGCTGTGTGGCCAATGTCACCGCCAGTCGCATCAGCCTGAAGTCTGAGCGCAAGATGCGGGTCTTTCAGAGGGATGCCTACCTGGTCCTTGACTTTCAGAATCGGAAGTTGCTGGCTGCCAACCGCCTGCAGGCTGACCAACAGCAGGTAACCGTGCCTCAGTTGCAGGTGGTGGAACAGGATTTAGGCCAATCCGACCCGTTGCTGGCTGAGATCAGTTCGTTTGTGGAGGCGATTGTGACCGGCAGAGAACCTCTGGTGAACGGCTACGCCGGGCGGATGGCGCTGGAGACGGCCCTTAAGATTAACGCAGCCTTGAGCAGGGGGATGGCGTGATACCGATGGTTGACCTGCAGCATCAGTATCACCAGCTGAAAGCTGACATTGATCAAGCGGTGCTGGGTGTATTGGAGGGTACCCAGTTTATACTTGGGCCCAATGTCACCAGCTTTGAGCAAGAAGTAGCCCGGCATTTGGGTGCGCCCCATGCGGTGAGCTGCGCATCCGGCACCGACGCCCTGCAGCTGGCGCTGCTGGCGAGCGGTATCGGGCCTGGCGACGAGGTCATCACCACTGCCTTCACCTTTATCGCAACTGCCGAGGCGATCTGCCAGGTCGGAGCCACCCCGGTCTTCGTTGATATTGATCCGCGCACCTTTAACATGGCGCCGGAGTTGATCGAACAGGCCATTACGTCCGCTACCCGTGCGGTGATACCGGTGCATCTGTTCGGCCAGCCGGCCGACATGGCCGCCATCAGTGCGGTCTGCAACCGGCACCGGCTGATCGTGATTGAGGACTGTGCCCAATCCTTTGGCGCGACAACACAGGGGAGGATGACCGGCACCATCGGCGCCTTTGGCTGTTTCAGTTTTTTCCCCAGCAAAAACCTGGGCTGCTGTGGTGATGGCGGCCTGGTTACCTGTGCCACGGCAGAAGCGGCAGAGGCGCTGCGTGCGTTGCGCAACCACGGCAGCAAAAAGCGCTATCACCATGACCAGATCGGCCTGAACAGCCGCCTGGATGAACTGCAGGCGGCTATCCTGCGGGTCAAGCTTGCGCATGTCGAGCGCTTCAACCAGGAGCGCCGGCGGGTAGCCAAGCGATATGCAGCAGGGCTGAAGGATTTGGTGCAGCTGCCGTTTGAAGACGGCAAAGGCCTGCATGTGTATCACCAATACACCCTGCTCAGCGAGCACCGTGACACGATTATGACCGCCTTAAACAACAACCAGATTGCCAGCGCCATTTATTATCCGATCCCACTGCATCGCCAAGAGGTATTCCGCAAACAGTACAGCGGGCAATCATTGCCAGTGGCCGAATCGGTTGCCGCCCGATGCCTGTCGTTGCCGATCTACCCTGAGCTGACTGATCAGCAGGTGGATCGGGTGGTGGCGGTGGTGCGCGAAGCGGTGACGTGCTGATGAAGGCGCAAACGGCAAAACGGATCATGATCGTTGCTGGAGAGGCCTCTGGTGATATCTACGGCGCCGGCCTGATCAGGGCGGTGCATGCCATCGACCCGACCTTCCACTTTTTCGGCATCGGTGGTGCGCGGATGCGGGAGGCAGGCGCAGAAACCATGGCCGATTCGGCCGATATGGCGGTAGTGGGTCTGGTGGAGGTGCTCAAGCATTTCGACGTGATTGCACCGGCATTTCTGCAGTTAAAGCGCATCTTGCAGAACAATCCCCCGGACCTGCTGATCCTGATCGATTATCCCGGTTTTAACCTGCGCCTGGCAAAGGTGGCCAAGCAGGCAGGCGTCAAGGTACTCTATTACATCTCGCCGCAGATCTGGGCTTGGCGTCAGGGGCGGGTCAAGAAAATCAAAAAGCTGGTGGATCATATGGCGGTGATCCTGCCGTTTGAAGCGCCGTTTTACGAGCAGGCCGGAGTGCCAGTCTCCTTTGTAGGCCATCCGATGGCCGACAGGGTAAAAACGGAGCTTTCGCACGACGAGGCGGCCAGCTCGTTCGGGCTGGACCCATCACGGCCGATCGTCGGCCTGTTTCCCGGCAGTCGTCGCAGCGAAGTCAGCCGCCTGCTGCCGGTGATCCTCGATGCTGTCCAGCTGCTGCAGCAGCAGTTTCCGGACGTGCAGTTCGTGTTGCCGCTGGCCTCCACCCTCAGTGATGCTGATCTCGCCCCTTACCTTGTGGGACATCAGCTGTCCATAACCACGACGCGCGAACGGATTCACGACCTGATCAAGGCCTGCGACGCCGTGATTGCGGTTTCCGGCACCGTAACCCTTGAGATAGCCCTGGTGGGCACACCACTGGTGATCATCTACAAACTGGCAGCGCTGACCTATCAGCTGGCAGTCCGGCTGGTAAAGGTGGATCATATCGGCCTGTGCAACATCGTAGCCGGCGAAACCGTCGCCCGGGAGCTGATCCAGGACGATGCCTCGCCACAGCGGATCGCCCAGGAAATCGGACGTATCTTGTCTGATGCGCCGTATGCCGACGAGTTGAAAATGAAATTGTCTGGTGTCCGTGAGCGGTTGGGTGGCGGCGGTTCAGACAAGAAGATGGCCGCACTGGTGATGGCATTGGTGGAGCAGTCATGAGCCCTGTACTCAAGCGTACACTACGGTATTTCCTGCCCT
>JAJBBF010000163.1 GCA_020532215.1 Candidatus Cloacimonadota bacterium | reverse complement strand
GGAGGTCACTACCACTGCAGATGGCTCACTGGAGAGCAGCAGTTCATCCCAACGTCTGACCAGCATCCGCACTACATAACGATAGCGGGTGCCCGGCTGTACGTTTTGATCGAGATACCGGCTTGCACCCAGGGTGGTTGCCAGCGGCTGGAAGGGCAGTTCCTCATCGCCGGCGGCACGGTAGATCGCATAGCCTACCAACTCGGCGTTGTCAGGCACCGTTCCCTGCATCTCCAACTCAATCACCCCACCGTGCTGAATCGTGGCATTGAGCGATGGCGTGGGTGGTGCCGCGCAAACCTGGGCCCGCACCGTTTCAACGGCTGCTCCGGCCTCTCCATCGGCACCGACCGCCACCATTCGGTACTGATAGCGCTTACCCTGCTGCACGTCGCTATCCAGCAGCACCAACCGCTTACCAAACGTTCGCGCCGGGTCAGGAAATGCGGGGTCAATCCGCAGCGGCGGCTGATAATCCCGGGGGCACCTCCCGCACTCGCCGATCTCATCAGGCTTCAGTTCACGACGCTGTATCTCAATGACGAACGGCGACTGCAGACCGCGTCCACGCAGGTCGCGGCCGGGCAGATTAAAAGAGAGCTGCAGGCTGCTGCCACGCTGCTCCAGCTGCACCGCCTGCGGCGCCTCGGGCACCAACAGGTCCGGATAGACCAACGGCCCCTTTTTGCCGCATCCGCTCAAGGTCAACAGACCGGCCACGGCGAGGCCGACCGGGAGTCGTAACACTGGTTGCATGCTATTTCCCTTCACGGCTGCAGCGGATCTCCGCCTCAACCCGTCTGCGGGCGGTGCCGCCGATTACGTCGCGTGCATTTACGCTGGCCTCGACCGTAATGACACTGAAGATGTCGTCACTGAAATGGGGAGAAAACAGCTGCCACTCCGCCAATGAGAGATCGGTAATATCCATCTCGTTTTCGACACAGTAGGCCACGGCCTTGCCCACCGCTTCGTGGGCATCGCGGAACGGCAGTCCTTTGCGCACCAGATAGTCAGCAACGTCGGTGGCGGTGGAGAACCCCTGGCCTGCCGCCTTGGCCATGGCAGTGGCATTGACCCGCATCTCCCTAACCATGTCACCGAAGATCTTCAGGCTGCCCTTGACGGTATCGATGGTGTCGAACAGCGGCTCTTTATCTTCCTGCATATCCTTGTTGTAGGCCAGTGGCAGCGCCTTCATCACCGTCAGTAGCGCCATCAGGTTACCGTAGACCCGTCCGGTTTTGCCCCGCACCAGTTCAGGCACGTCAGGATTTTTCTTCTGAGGCATGATGGAGGAGCCGGTGCAGAAACCGTCAGACAGCTCCACAAAACGAAAGGCGCTGGTGGACCAGAGGATCAGTTCTTCGGAAAAGCGGGACAGGTGCATCATCAAAATCGAAGACGCAGCCAGGAATTCGATGGCAAAGTCGCGATCAGAAACTGAATCGAGCGAATTGCGGGTCACGGACGGGAAATCCAGCTGTTCGGCAACATACTCACGGTCGATCAGAAAGGTGGTGCCTGCCAGCGCACCGGCCCCCAACGGCATGACATTGACCCGCTTGAAGCAGTCTTCCATGCGCGCCTTGTCACGCTTGAACATCTCGACGTAGGCCAGCAGATGGTGTGAAAACAGAATCGGCTGGGCAGACTGCAGGTGGGTGAAACCGGGCATGACCACATCCAGGTTGGCCGAGGCCTGCTCCAGCAGTGCGTCGATCAGCATATCCAGGTAGGCGGTGATCTCCACGATCTCATCCCGCAGATAGAGCCGGATATCCAGTGCCACCTGATCATTGCGGGAACGGCCGGTGTGCAGCCGTTTGCCGGCCTCACCGATCCGTTGCGACAAACGGGCCTCGATATTCATATGAATATCTTCCAGTCCGATCGAAAAATCGAACGTGCCGGCCTCAATCTGCTCCAGGATATCCTTCAGCCCCTGGACGATCGACTCCACATCCTGCTGCGGGATGATTCCCTGACGGCCCAACATCCGGGCATGGGCCATCGAACCACGTATATCCTGATGATAGAGGCGTTTATCGAACTCGATCGACGCGGTGAACTCTTCTACGAACTTGTCGGTGGGCTGAGTAAACCGCCCTCCCCAAAGTTTATCGTGGGACATGACCCTCTACTCCTTCTCTGAATGCTTGAGGTTCTTCAGCCAGCCAGTAACCTTCGGTCGGCTCTGCGGCGGGAATCTTTTCCCAGCCGCCGTCTGCACTGCGCGCCATGATACTGTGCACCTTGAGCGGCACCCGCGAGCTGCGCGGGTCAAGCTCATGGTGCAGCGGCAGGTTAAAATACAGTAATCGGGTGGCACTGCCAAACCTGAGTCGGCAGACCGGCGCATGGTCAAAGGTGTCCGTGCGGAATTCGCTGAACTGGACCTGTGCCAACCGGTGGCGTCGGTTGATCACCACCGCAGCGTGACCAAACCCCTGCGACACGGTTGTGCCGTCAATCATGGTCTCACCGGAGGTATTGCCGAAGACCGTCACCGTTTCGCGCACACCGGGCAGATCCTCCAGATACTCACCGTAAAATCCGCAGACCACATCACGGTAGGTAGAATGGTCAGGCTTGGGTGTACATTGGATCACAAACAGCGCGTCCAGCCCCTGGCGAGTGTTGAAGTAGAGCTGATTGGCGTGATCGATGATCTGCTTGATGTTGGACTGGTACAGGTTGCGATACAGGTAATCAAGGCAGATGATCGCCATAAAGTTGAAGCAGGACGGCCGACTACGCAACAAGTAGAAATGGCGGCCACGGTACAGGTCGCGATGCTTGTCGATGAACTCCTCGCCATGAAACGGGTGGCTCTTGGCCTCCAGAAAGACCCGCAGCCTGCCGTCAGCCTCCTTGATCACAATGGCACACCAGTTTACCGGCATCGCCAGCACATCACCGGCGTCGATGTCACGCTCCACCAGCTCGATCGCCTCGGCATTGTCGTCACGAAACCGCTCAAGCAGGGTCCGATACTCTTCCAACGCCACATGTTCGAGGCCGATCATGGTGACGGTGTTGGGGCGAAAGGTCTGCTGCACCTGCTGCAGGAAGTCGTCAAAGCGGTTGACCGGCAGACAAGACTCAGGAAACAGCAAGAAGTGCAGCTTCTTGAGATTTCCCTCCCCCTGGGCCACCAGCTCCAGCACCGAGCGGACATCCCGCCACTGCTGCTCCTGCTCAACCGGCAGGCGCCCG
>JAJBBF010000129.1 GCA_020532215.1 Candidatus Cloacimonadota bacterium | reverse complement strand
GACCAGCGCGCTTTGGGCTTTGCCGTTCAGCCAGAAGCTGATCCGGGCGTAATTGTAGTCCTGTGTCAAAGCCTCCCGCAAAGAGGTTTCAGCTGTTTTATTCATCTGTGTTTCGCCTCTGGAATTGGGTTTCTCGCATTAAGAGAAAAGCGCCCAAATCTGTCCAGTTTTTTTCTTGGCCCCCAGTATCAATACGGGATCAATACGGGATCAATACGGATAAAATCCGTATTGATCCCGTATTGATCCCGTAATGATCGCGGGAGGAAGCTGTGGAATTTTCCTTTTTCTGGACGGAATGCTTAATTGGAGCGCCTCTGAAGCGCCTCAGTTCTGAGACACGAAATCCAATCTATTCCTTTCTTTTTCAGCGTTTTTCCGTGCCATTTCTGTGCTTTTCCGCGACCCATTCTTTCAAGCAACCAAGCAGACCAAGGTGGCTCAAGTACGGCCCGGAATCCCGTTCCATATATTTATTCCAGATCCAAAATCCCCCGCTGCTGAAAAAAATCCCAACACCTTGGGCGGGACACACGTTAGCCGGGTAGATAAACAACACATAGAGGTGATATCATGGAAAAGCGAATGAACAGCTTCAACGCCTGCCAGAATCAATACCCGGACCAGAGCAAAAGCCCTTCCGTACATACCGGAGCAATGGTCCCCGGGATCAGGATCCTGAGCAGCTGGCTGCAACGCAGGCCCACTCTGATCAAGACAAGCCTGCGTCTCCTGTGAGGCAACCAGCCCGGAGTTTCAGTCCAAGAGGCGTGATCCGGGCTGTTTGGCATTTGTCTTTGATCAAGCTCAGGCTGGATGGAACGTGATTCCGGCCTGATTTTTTTTGCCCCGCCCACCGCAGGGCATTTCTGGTTCAAGGTGCGGATATTTCATTGACAAAAATCGGGTGGCGGCTGAAGCTGATCCTTTATTCAGCCAGGGTTCACACCTGCCCGAGGAGAAGATGAAAAAACTTGCTTACCTATTGCCGCTGTTGCTTTTGGCTGTTCTGGCAACCGGCCTGGGCGCCACGCAGCCGTTTTGGAGTTTGGAGCCCAGCACGCGCCAGATCGAGCGCGCCGATTCGCTCACCGGATTTGACATCAGCAAATACGTGATCAACCTGGAGATCGACACCCAGAACCAGTTCATAACCGGGATGGTGGAGGCGCAGGTGACCCCCGAGTGGGCGATCGATTCGATCGAATACGAGCTGGAGGGCGATTCGCTATTAGTGAGCAGCGTGCTGCTCAACGACGCGCCGGTGGCCTTCACCCATATTGACGGTGTGATCAGCATTCCGCTGCCTCCGGCGCAGCGAAATCCTTTTGTGACCAAGGTTTATTACTCCGGGGTGCCCAACCGCTCTCCGGCGCCTTACAACATCGGGCTGATCTTCACCCCTGCTGCGATTTACACTCTTTCCAACCCCGACGCCGGCCGTTATTACTGGCCCTGCTACGACCATCCCTGGGATAAAGCCTTGGTGGACTGGAATATAACCGTGCGGGCGGATTGGCTGGCAGCCGCCAATGGCATCCGCAGCGGGATCACCGACAATGGCGACGGCACCCGCACCCATCACTGGGTATCGTCATCTCCCATAGCCACTTATGTGATGGGCTTCGCTGCCGCGCCCTATATCGAGTTCCTTCAGCAGGCGGGGACACTGCCCATCCAGAATTTCGTGCTGCCGGGCCAGCTCAACAATGCCCAGGTGGATTTTGCCAATGTGCCCGCCATGATCGACTTTTTCTCCTCGGTTTACGGACCTTATCCCTTTGAAAAATATGGCCATATGGTGGTGCCGATGACCACTTACGCGGCGATGGAGCACCAGACCATGACCACCTTTGGCGCCGCTTACCTGACCGGCAACCAGAACCACGAATCAATTGTGGCGCATGAGCTTACGCATCAGTGGTACGGAAATCTGGTGACGCCCATCACCATGCGCGAGGTCTGGCTGAAGGAGAGTTTCGCCACCTATTCGGAGTTCCTCTGGGAGGCGCATCACTCTGGCTGGCAGGCCGGCTGCGACTATCTGCGCGACAACATCCAGCAATACTACATCTCCTGGGCCAACAGCAACGGACCCCAGACCATCTTCGATCCAGCCTACAACATGATGTTCGCGCCGCCCACCTACGAAAAATCCGCCTCCGTGCTGCACATGCTGCGCCTCAAGCTTGGCAACGACGCCTATTTCAACTTCATCCGCACCATCCTGACCAGCTTTCCCGGCGGAAATATCAACACAACTGAGTTCATCGATCTCGCAGAATCCGCAGCCGGCGAGGACCTGACCCAGTTTTTCCAGCAATGGATCTACTCTCCGGGCATTCCCGATGCCAACTTCACCGTTCTGCACAACGATGCCGGGATGGCCAAGATCATCGGCACCACTGTCAGCCCCACCTCCACGCTGTTCGATATCGACGTGCCCATCAGCGTTCCAGGTTCCGCGGTGGCGGATTCGGTGGTGATCCGGGCCACCCCGGATGGCTATCTAAGCTACTTTCCCATAGCGCTTTCCGACGACATGAGCAGCATTCAGATCGACCCCAACCACTGGGTGCTGACCCGCTCTTTCAGCCAAAACACAATGCAGCTGGCCACCTGCCTGGCTTACGACGGAGCGGTGGATCTGAGCTGGAATAGCTTTGGCGGCGGCATCCCGCTGGCGGGTTATCACGTTTTCCGCAGAAGCTTTCCGGACGGAGAATTCATCCGCGTCACGGACGCGCCGCTGAACGCGCTGAACTACACGGACAGCTCCGTTACCAACGGGTATCCCTATGAATATTACGTGACGGCGGTGGATACGGAGGGCTTTCGCAGCCTGCCTTCCAACCGGTTGGTGGCGACGCCGATCGACTTTCCCTTCGACCAGGGTTTTCTGCTGGTGGACGAGACCCGGCACGGCAACGGAGCCAACATTTCGCCCACCGACCAGATGGTGGATGATTTCTACGCCTGGGTTCTGGGCGATTTCTCCTACACGGTGCGGGACCTGGAGAGCCAGGATCCGCTCAGCCTCAGCCAACTGAGCCACCATCCCTTCATCCTCTGGCACTGCGACGATTTCACGGATATGCAGATCATCAACTACCAAAACCTGTTGGGCAGCTATGTGCTCAGCGGCGGAACCCTGCTGGTCTCCGGCTGGAAATACCCCAGCCAGTTCGACAGCGCCTTCCTGAACCGCTTTCTGCCGGGGATCACGCCG
>JAJBBF010000079.1 GCA_020532215.1 Candidatus Cloacimonadota bacterium | reverse complement strand
CCCATCTCGGCTGAGGAGATCGGCCAATATGTGGGCGGATTTGATTATATCGATCCGGCTGATCTGGCCGAGGTTTTTGTGATCAACCGCAATATGGAGCCGATCCTGCCTGGCCTGCCGAATTGCGCGGCCAGAGGCTATCTGCGCACCAACTTTCTGAACAACATCATCGCTATAGATGCCTCCGCAACCGGTCCTGCGTATTACGCCCTGAGCACCTGGGGGCAGAAGCAGGACACGCAAACCCTCACTGTTTCAGACATGTTCAATATCGGCCGCACTATTTTCCTTTCCGGAGCATATTCCTGGCAGCAGGACAACCTGTTCGGCACCTCGTTGACCACCAACACCTACCGGACCTGGCATCTGCAGGGCACGCTGCGCTTCCTGAAACATTTCAGCCTGCGCGGCGCCTTTTTCAACAGCGACGCCACCAATGCCCTAAACACTGACGTCGGGGAAGGTTTGGTCTTCATGCCCTGTCTTCGCAACTCCCATTCCTTTACGGTGGGAGCGGGGTTCAACAACCCGCGGGTGAATTACCTGCCCTGGCTCTGCGAGATCAGTTACCGCAATGGAACGGATCTCAGCGATACCGTCCTATTCGGTGATTACCGGAACAGCAACAACAGCATCAACCTCAGCCTGGTAAGCAAGTTTGGCAAAATCCCGCTGCGTCTGCAGATCAACGCTTCACTGGCTGGGATTGTAAAAGGATCGCCGGAAAACGATACTGAGACGGTTTATAACAGCCTTAGCTATCATGCCCGGCTTAGCTATTCGCTTTTCATGGACAGGCTGATCCCCTGGCTGCAGTACCGCCGCTCGGATTACAACGACGCCAACACCGGGGACAAGAGTAATGACCATCTGAGCCTCGGCCTGGAGGCCTATCCCTGGAAAAACCTGAGCGTCAGCACCAGCCTGAACAGAGTAACCAGCGTAAATAAATCCGACAGCGATCAAAACAGCCAGACCCTCACCTGGAGCCTCAGCCTCGGACAGAGATTCTAAGCTGGCTCCTGCGATCATTACGGGATAAATACGGGATCAATACGGATGAAATCCGTATTGATCCCGTATTTATCCCGTAATGATAATGGGGGCGACGCAGTAATTTTCCAGGCTTATGGTCAAGTTCACAAAACAGAGAAATCCCTTGACGAAAAGAGGACTTAGAAAAAGATTGGTACAAAATAGACTAATCTTATTGATATAAGCAAGGAGAGATAATGGTCAAGCTGAGACTGAGAAGGATGGGGGCGAATGACCAGCCCTTTTACCGGATCGTAGCCGTGGATTCCCGCCAAAGCCGTGACGGGAAGTACATAGAAAGCATTGGATGGTATGATCCCAAGCCCGATCCTTCCAAGATCCAGATCGAAAAAGATCGCGCCCTGTATTGGCTCGGGGTCGGCGCGCAACCCAGCGATACCGTGCGTTCGCTGCTGCGCAAGGCCGGCATCCTGCAGATCCGGCACGAGCAGAAAATAGAAAGCAGACAAGCAGCTGAAAACCAGCAAGAGGTAACAAATGAAGGAACTGATTGAGTTCATGGTCAAGGCCCTGGTTGACGATCCCAGCGAAGTCAACATCACGGAGATCCAAGGCGACAAGATCACTCTTTACGAGCTTCGCGTTTCCAAAAGCGACATCGGCAAAGTGATCGGCAAAAGAGGCCGCACTGCCGGAGCCATCCGCACCATCATCAACGCTGTCAGCACCAAACAGGGGAAGAGAGCCGAGCTCGAGATCATCGAGTAGATGAAGGTTTCAGACCTGACCGGGATCGGCCGGTTGGGCGGGATCGATGCGGATGGGTTTTACCAGGTCTTGGTGAAACCCCGTCATCGACGTGCGCTGGCCGATGCCAACGAAATTTTTCTGATCTTTAACAGCGATAGAGTGTTTTTCGTAACTATTAGTGATAGAGATATATCCGATCGTAAGCTGAGGCTGAAATTTGCCGAGGAAGGGATCGAAGAGGAGCGGAAGCTGCACCGCGAGGTGATCCTGGCGCTGCCGGCCCAGGAGGAAGCGGAAAACGACGAGCCCGATGAACTTCTGGGCTATACCGTTGTTTTCCAGGACCGCGAGGTCGGCAAGGTCACGGACCTTTTCCACAACAACGCTCAATTTGTGCTGGTGGTGACCACTCCCGCTGAAACAGAGATCCTGATCCCGCTGGTTGATCACTTCGTCAGCGAGATAATCCCCGACCCCGGTGTGATCCTGCTGGTAAACGCAGACAGTTTGCTGGCCGAGAGTTACACATGAAGATCGATGTCCTGAGCCTGTTTCCCGGCTCGTTTGAAAGCGTTCTGCATAGCAGCATGGTCGCCCGCGCAATCAGCCGCAAGGCTTTGGAGGTGCGGATCAGCGATTTCCGCCAATACAGCGGCAACAAGCACAACCAGGTGGACGACTACGCCTTCGGCGGCTTCGCCGGGATGGTGATCCGCGCCGAACCCATTTATCGGGCGATCGCGGAGTTGGTTAAAGAAACCTGGGCGCCGGTGGTCTATTTCACCCCCCAAGGACGGAAACTGGAACAGCCGGTACTGGAATATTATTCCACTCTGCCGCGCGTGATCCTGCTCTGCGGGCACTACAAAGAGATCGACCAGCGTCTGCGTGACCTGGCAGTCTGCGACGAACTCTCCCTGGGGGACTTTGTCCTTTCCGGCGGAGAGATCCCAGCCCTGGCCTTCATCGACGGAGTGGCCAGGCTGCTGCCCGGTGTTTTAAGCGACATCGATTCCGCCACCTCGGATTCTTTCAGTGCCGGCCGCGACGGCCTGGGCTTTCCCTGCTACACGCGCCCGGAAAACTGGATGGGGCAGAGCGTTCCTCCGGTGCTACGGGAAGGAAACCACGCCCGGATCGAAGCTTGGGCTGAGGATCACTCCACCAGGCTGACCCGCGTCAGGCGACCCGACCTTCGGCAAAGCTGATGAGCGCCCCTTACATTGCCCTGGTGCATCATCCGGTGCTGAACAAAGCCGGCGAAACGGTTACCACTTCCATCAGCAACCTGGACATTCATGATATTGCCCGGGCTGCCGAGACCTATGGGGTGAAAGCCTATTACATCGTGCACTCCGATCCCCGCCAGAGGGAACTGCTGCAGCAGATCAGAAAGTTCTGGCAGGAACCGGGCTTGCCTTACAATCCGCAGCGCAGCCAGGCTTTGGCCCGGATTCGCCACAGCGATACGATCGAAACAATGCTAAACGAGATTTCCAATCAGGAAGAAAGGCGTCCGCTGATCATTACCACGACAGCACGGCTCCTGCAAAAACAGATATCATTCGGATATCTGAAGACTCTGACCCTAAACAAGAAACCGGT
>JAJBBF010000152.1 GCA_020532215.1 Candidatus Cloacimonadota bacterium | reverse complement strand
GCAGCGGGTGCAGTTGCCGCAGTGGACGCAGAGTTCTTTGGTGAGGGTGCTGCTTTTGGTTTTTGGGGGCAGGTCCATGAAATCGGTTACCGGCTGGGGTTGGGCGATGCCGATGAGCTCTTGCACGGAGGGGATGTTTCTGGCTTCGAGGAGGTGGGAAAGGCCCAGTTTGAGTTCGTCGATGATGCCGTAGCCGTATTTTTCCGCGATGGTGCAGAACTGGACCGTGGAGGCGCCGAGGGCGAGGAAATTGGCCGCGTCCAAATAGTTCATGGCGCCGCCGTTGCCGGAGACGGTAACGCCCTGCCCGCAGGCCCGGGCGAGGCTCAGATAGCTGATGGGGACCACTCCTGCGCCGCTCATGCCCACGATCACGCCCTCATCCCAGGGAGCGCCGTCTTTGGGCCTGAAACCCAGGCAGGGGAAGGTGTTGGCCAGGGTTACGCCGGCTTTTTTATCCGGATATTGGTCCAAAACGCCCTTGACGGCGGTGATGATGGGCTGGATGGCGGTTACGGCGCCGGTGAGCTTGAACAGCTTGGGGATGTCCGGAGCGCTGACCTCCATCACCCAGCCGATGATCTTCGCGGTGAGTTCCGGGTTTTGGGCCACGATGTCGCCGTGGGTGCCGTCCCCGCCCTGGGGGCAGGAGAGGCTGTATTCGATGCCCATGGCGCCGGCGGCCTCCAGCTTCTTGGTGTTGGATTGCCAGACGGCCTTGTCGGCGGCGTCATCCCCGGTCACGGGCCCGCCGGTGGAGGCCATGGTCAATTTGTTGGGAAATTCTTTGATCAGGCGGGAAATTTCCTCGCAGACGCGGTCCAGGGGGTGGTCGGAAACGTTGTCGCAATTGGCAAAGGTCTGGTCGCCCCAAACCCACATGTATTCGCCGGGGATGTGTATTTTCAGGCCGTCGAAGGCAGTTTTCATGATGCCTCCGGCCCAGCCGGCCTCGTAGGCGAGTTTCATCTGCTCGTAGCCGTCGGTGGGTGGCGCGGCGGAAAGCAGGAAAGGCGAATCGAGGGGCCGGCCGAAGAAATCGGCGTCCAGGGGCACGGGGTATTTGTTCCAGCCGAAGACTGGCAGGCAGCTTTTGGTGGGTTTGGGCGGCAGTTCATAGCTTTGCGAGCGCAGGGCGGCATCCACCTCCAGAGCGGCGTTTTTGCCCGAAGCGACGGCTTCGACTACGGTGGTGGGGCCGTTGGCCTGGTCGCCGCAGGAAAAGATCCGCTCCCCCTTTTCGTGCAGGACAGGGCGGTTGCCGACGGCGATCACCACGAGGTCGAAGGGCCGCTCGAGTTCGCCGGAACCCTCTTCGTCGCTGATCTTGGAGGGGTGGAAGCTTTCCCCGGCGGGAAGCTGGACTCGCCTGGTTTTGATGGCGACAGTCTTGCCGGATGAATTGATGATCTCGCTGATCCGGGTACGGGGGCTGAATTCCACCCCGGCTTCGATCAGGCCTCGCTTTTCATCTTCGGTGAGGGGCATTTCGTGCCAGGCTTCCAGGGTGATCATTTCGGCGTGGGCAGCGCCATTGATCTTGGCGGTGAGGGCCTGGTCGGCGGCGATGGCCCCGCCCACAAAGGCGATCCTTTTTCCCTCGAAGAGGTAGCAGCCGGTGTTGCGCAGCAGGTCCATCCCGTAGATGGCGCATTCGTCGCCGGGGATGTTCAGCCGGATGGGGTCGTTCAGGCCGCCGGCCTGCACCACGGCGGCGTAGCCGGAGGCCAAAAGTTCCTTCCCGGAGGGGGCGGTTTGTTTGATGTGGTTGAGCTGGAAAACCTCGGCGAGAAAGAGCAGATCGGCGGCGAGGACGCCGGGGTCGAGACGCCGGGAGGGAATAAGGCCGGCCTGGCCGCCCAAGGGCTCCGGATCGTAGATATCCACCTCATAGCCAAGCTGGGTGAGGGTCACGGCAGCGCCGATCCCGGATGGCCCGCCGCCCACGACGGATACTTTCAGGCCGTTTCTGAGGGCTGGCGTGAACTCCGGCAGCTGGCCCAGTTCATGGGCCTTGCGCACGATGGCGGCCTGGACCTCGGGAATGCGGATGGGGGTGTCGAAAGTCTCGCGCGAACAGGCCTGGACGCAGTGGTAATCGGGGCAAACGCTGCCGCAGATCCCGCCCAGGGGATTGCTGGCCAGGATGATCCCGGCGGCACGCTTGAAATCCGAAGGCAGGCCTTGAGCCGCGGCCATCATGAAATCGGCCGGGGAGCAGTCGCAGGGGCAGGCTGTTTTGCAGGGTTTTTCCGCGCAGTATTCGCAGCGGCGGATCTCGCTCAGCAGTTGGGCGTCGGTCAAAATCATTCGGTGCTCCTTTTGATGGGAATCTGAAACAAGCTCTGCCAAAGGGGGCGTTTCCGTCAATGAAAACTTGTCCTGAGGCGGGGAAGGGAAGGGCGGATAAATAGTTTTTGACAAAAAAGCCAAAGGCAGATTATGGTGATCTGATTGAAAGATCTTTAAGGGGAGACACGCATGAACGACAATGTGATCCGCTACTTTTTGGAACTGGTGGCCATCGACAGCGAGTCGCGCGATGAGAGCGCCATGATCGACCGCCTGAAAAGGGACCTGGGGGCTCTGGGAGCAGAGCTTTGGGAGGACGATGCGGCCAGCAGCAGCGGCGGCAACGCTGGCAATCTACATGCCCTGATCCCGGGCAAGGAGGGCCTGAAGCCGATCCTGTTCTGCGCCCACGCGGACACGGTCAAGCCCGGAAAAGGCATCCAGGCCAGCTTCAGCGAAGGCCGCATCCATACGGACGGCACCACGGTTCTGGGCGGCGACGATAAATCCGGCATCGCCGAGATCGTGATGGGCATCAAGGAAGTGCTCGACAGCGGCGAAGAACACGCTCCCATCGAGGTTTTAATAACGGTTTCGGAAGAGATCGGGCTGCTGGGGGCCAAGCATTTTGACAAGAGTAAATTGAGCTCCGCTTTCGGCTACGCGCTGGACGCCCATCGGGTTGGAGACCTGGTGGTGGGAGCCCCGGCGCAGAACTCCATCCGGATGGTGATCACGGGCAAGGAAGCCCACGCCGGGGTGGAGCCGGAAAAAGGCATCAACGCCATCCGGGTTGCTGCCGAAGCCATCGCCTCCATGCCCCTGGGGCGCATCGACCATGAAACCACCTGCAATGTGGGCATCATCTCCGGCGGCACCGCCACCAACATTGTTCCCAACCGCGTTGAGATCAAAGGCGAAGCCCGCAGCCACAATCCGCGCAAGCTGGAACAGGTAACCGCGGATATCCGCCACGCCGTCGAAAGCGCCGTGCAGAGGCACAGCTACGATTTTGGCGCGGCCGGTTGCGAATGGGAGGCAAAACAGGAATACGCGGCCTTTCGGATC
>JAJBBF010000017.1 GCA_020532215.1 Candidatus Cloacimonadota bacterium | reverse complement strand
GGGTTGGTACCGTAATCCAGATAGCTGTAACAAGGGGTCAGGCCTTCCTGCAGGCTGCGCCGGTTGCAGTATTCGATGGCGCCGAACCAGCTTACGCAGGCATGGGGGTAATTGTCCCCGCCGCCGGAACCCATCACCGCTTCCCACTCGGCGTTGGTGAGCTCGTATTTGTCGATGTAAAAGGATGTTACTGTTAAACCATCCGTGTATATGCCTTCAGCAGGATAGATGGTGCCGCCGGGTACAAAGACAAAATTCTCAGGTGGAGGTGGCAGTTCGATGGTGTAGCTTGCTGTGGCGATGGCGCTGTCCTGCAGGCCGCTTCTGTAGGCTTTGGCTTTCAGGGTTGTGGTTTGTGCAACGTGGATTGGACCACTGTACACTAGAGAATTGGAGTTGGGGTCGCTACCGTCGGTGGTGTACAGGATCGTCGTGCCCAGGGTCGCTGTGGTTATGCTAACATCAACCACACTATCATAAGTGCCTCCGGGAGGACTGAAGACCGGCTTGGACACCTGTTCTGTATCCGTCAGCAGGTGGCAGCCTGCCACCACAAGCCCGGTTAACAATGTGACCAGGATCAATACTCGTAGCTTGCTTGATCTCATTATCTACCTCCCATTATTAGATGCATGAAAATCTGTGCTGTTGTCGCTGGCATGATCTAATCCTATGGTTTAGGTCCCGATAGGATGAGAACCATCTTAATCCGGAGCAAGAATTGTTGTCAAGCGAAAATTTGGCTTGGCTGAATCTCTCAGAATTGCCGATTTAAATTCAATGTGTTTGGATCGCCACAGGTTGGAACACGAATTATTGCTTGACTGTTTTGGCTCTTTCAAACATTATGTGAAAAAAGACAAGATGCTCACGCACAGGGAGTTGCCTATAGTTCCAAGCGCTTTGCCAGCTACGATTTCGAATCAAAAACAAAAGATAAAGGAGTTCCAGATATGGAAAAACTGATGCTATTGGGCGACGAAGCCCTGGCGCAGGGCGCTCTGGACGCCGGGATCAGCGGATTTTACGGCTATCCGGGCACGCCCAGCACGGAGATCATCGAATACGTGCAGCGCAGCAAGCAGGCCGAGGCCGGAAAGGTACACCGGAATTGGTCGTCAAACGAAAAGACAGCCATGGAGGCGGCGATCGGCATGAGCTATGCCGGCCGGCGCACCCTGGTGACAATGAAGCACGTGGGTTTGAACGTGGCGGCTGATCCCTTCATGAATTCCGCCTTCACCGGCGCCAACGGCGGCCTGGTGGTGGCGGTGGCGGACGATCCCAGCATGCATTCCTCGCAGAACGAGCAGGATTCTCGCTTCTACGGCAAATTCGCCCTGATCCCCGTTTTGGAGCCCTCGAACCAGCAGGAATGCTACGACATGGCCTTCCACGCCTTTGAGCTCTCCGAGAAATACCACCTCCCGGTGCTGCTGCGCCTCACCACCCGGCTTTCGCATTCCCGCAGCGGCGTGCAGCGGCGCGAGCCTTTGGCCCAGAAGCCCATGCAGAAACCTGAGGACCCCTTCCAATTCATGCTGCTGCCGGCTTTCGCGCGCAAGAAATACAAGCATCTGATCGAGCTGCAGTCAGCGCTGCACCAGGAATCGGCAGAATCTCCCTTCAATTTCATCAACCTCAAGGCCGAAGACCATTCGATCGGGATCGTGGCCACCGGGCTGGCTTACAACTATCTGCGCGAGGTGTATGGCGGCAAGCCCGTCCCGCATCCCGTGATCAAGGTCAGCCAGTATCCCCTGCCCACGGAAGCTTTGCACCGCCTCTATGAAAGCTGCGGCAAGCTGGTGGTTTTGGAAGAGGGCATGCCGGTGGTGGAAGAGATGATCAAAGGCCTGGCCTGGAGCGGCACCAAGCCGATCCACGGCCGTTTGGACGGCACCATCCCGCGCGACGGAGAGCTGAATCCGAACATAGTGGCACAGGCCCTGAACCTGCCGGACATCCACGGCGCGGCAATCCCTCAGATCGTGAGCCCCAGGCCTCCAGCCCTCTGCGTCGGCTGCCCCCACGCGGACAGCTACAAGGCCCTGAACGAAGCCCTGAAAGAGTATGGCCGCGGCCACGTGTTTTCAGACATCGGCTGCTATACCCTGGGTTTCATGCCCCCCTACAACGCCATCAACACCTGCGTGGACATGGGCGCCAGCATCACCATGGCCAAAGGCGCCGCCGACGCCGGGCTGTATCCAGCCGTGGCTGTGATCGGCGATTCCACCTTTTCCCACTCGGGCATGACCGGGCTGCTGGATTGCGTCTATGAAAACGCCAACGTGATGATCGTGATCCTGGACAACTCCACCACCGGCATGACCGGCGGACAGGATTACACCGGCTTCGGCAGGCTGGAACAGATCTGCCTGGGCCTGGGCGTGGCCAAAGAACACATCCGGGTGTTCACCCCGCTGAAGATCAACTGGGACGAGATGGTCTCCGTCTACAAGGAAGAGCTTGCCTACGAAGGCGTGAGCGTTGTCATCCCCCGCCGCGAGTGCATTCAAACCCTGATGAAGAAACACAAACAGGAGAAGCCGCAATGAAAAAGGACATCATTCTCGCCGGAGTGGGCGGACAGGGCATCCTGACCATCGCCGCCATCCTGGGCGCGGCCGCCCTGAATCGCGGCTGGCACCTCAAACAAGCCGAAGTGCATGGCATGAGCCAGCGCGGCGGCGACGTCCAATCCCACCTCCGCCTCTCTGATTCACCGATCTGGAGCGACCTCATCCCCTTGGGCAAAGCCGACATGATCCTCTCCGTGGAGCCGATGGAAGCCCTGCGCTATCTGCCCTATCTGAATCCGGACGGTTGGCTTATCGCGAACATGACCCCCTTCAAAAACATAGAATATCCCGATCTCGAGGCCATCTACGCCGAGATCCGCAAGCTGCCCAACCACGTGTTGATCGACGCGGATAGCATCGCCAAAGAGGTGAAAGCCTCCCGCGGCATGAACATCGTGATGCTGGGAGCCGCCGCCGCCCATCTGGGTTTCAGCGCGGAAGAGCTGGGCCAGGCCATCGCGGATAACTTCAAGCGCAAGGGCGAGCAGATCGTGGAAGCGAATCTGCGGGCCCTGGAGGCCGGTATCAACGCCAAATGAACAATCCGGGGAGCGCTTGCCAAACAGGCGCTCCCTCTTTAACCAAAAGGAGGTGTGGCATGAGGAAGCGGATCAGAGTGGGTTGCTGGATTTTACTGGCCCTGATGGCCTGTTTGCCGCTCGCGGCGGAGGCCAGCCAGCGCTTTGTGGCCATTGAGGATTTTGAAAGCGGAAGCGTGGACCTGCTCTCCTGGCAGGACCAGGACCTTGATCCCAGCGGCTGGCAACTGACCAACAGC
>JAJBBF010000124.1 GCA_020532215.1 Candidatus Cloacimonadota bacterium | reverse complement strand
TCACCCTTTCACCCTTTCACCCTTTCACCCTTTCACCCTTTCACCCTTTCACCCTTTCACCCTTTCACCCTTTCACCCTTTCACCCTTTCACCCTTTCACCAACCTTTTCCCTTTTTCTCTTTTTCTCTTTTTCTCCCCATCTCTGTGTTAGAAAACCCTCCGCTTGCTTCCTCTCTGCCCAACTCTGCTGCTCTGTGGGGAGATTTTTTCTCTGTGTTCTCCTGCCGCGGATTCATGGAAGGACAAAGCTGGATCCCGGATCATGCCACTTCGCAAGCTCGTGGTGTCCGGGATGACGTGGGTTCGAAGCTGTTTGGTCTGAAGATCCGGAGCATGTGTCATTCCGGGAAGCGTGCGCCAGCACGCAGGGGCCCGGAATCCAGGCCTTTGGGGTAATGCCCCAGAGGTTGTGGACACAGGCACAGTCTGTATCAACCCTGCCATGGATGTGTCTTTGTTTTGGTTTGACCGTCTGGATTCCGGGGCCCCCACCCCGGAATGACAAGTCGAGTCTGGGTGGTTGGGGGCTGGATCCCGGATCATGCCACTTCGCAAGCTCGTGGCGTCCGGGATGACGTACGGTTTGTTCCTCTGAATTTAACACACCCTCCGCTTGCTTCCTCTCTGCCCAACTCTGCTGCTCTGTGGTGAAAAAATCCTCTGTTAACTCCGTGTCTCCCCGCCTCTGTGTCTCTGTGTTATAAAACCCTCTGCCTGCTTCTTCTCTGCCCAACTCTGCTGCTCTGTGGTGAGTTTTTTCTCTGCTGCCTCTTGCCGCGGGATGGACCACCCAACAATCTAAAGCTTATGTTTCACCCTTTCACCCTTTCACCAACCTTTTCCCTTTTTCCCTTTTTCTCTTTTTCTCCCCGCCTCTGTGCCTCTGTGTTAGAAACCCCCGCCGCAGCAAATTGGCATTGGTGACCACCGTCACCGAGCTGGTGGCCATGGCGATCTCCGCGATCACCGGATGCAGCGCGCCGAACACCGCCAGCGGGATGGCCACAAGGTTGTAGAAGAAGGCCCAGAAGAGGTTTTGGCGGATCTTCCTGAAGGTTTCCACGGAAAGCCGCACCGCCAGCGGGATCAGTTCCAGCTGGTCGCGCAGGATGGTGATATCGGCCGCTTCGATGGCAATGTCGGTTCCCTGGCCCATGGCGATGCCGATATCGGCCAGTTTCAGCGCGGGAGCGTCGTTGATGCCGTCGCCCACCATGGCCACCGGACCGTATTCGGCCCGGATTTCGCCGATTATCCTGGCCTTGTCCGCCGGCAGGGCTTGGGCCCGGAATTTCGCGATGCCTACCTGCGCGGCGATCGCGGCGGCGGTTTCCTCGTTGTCTCCGCTCAGCATGATGCTTTGGATGCCCATCCCTTTGAGGGTTTTCACCACTTCCAGCGCTTCCGGGCGCACCGTGTCGGCCAGGTAAAACAGGCCCAAAACCTTGTCCTGATCGGCCAGCCAGACCTTGCTGGCGTGCTTCAGCCCCGGCTCCGAGGGAAACTGGTTCCAGCCTTCGATCCCTGCCTCGCGCAGCAGGGAAGAGCTTCCCAGCCAGAGTTTGCGTCCGCCCAGGCTGGCGGATACCCCTCTGCCGCTGTGGTCGGCGAATCCGTCCACCGGCTGGGGTTGCAGCCCCCGCTCCCGCGCGGCGGCCACTATGGCCCGCGCCAGAGGGTGGTCGCTGGCGGCTTCCAGGCTCAGCGCCAGCTCCAGCGCTTCCTCCTCCGGAATGCCGCTGCCGGTTGTTTTCAGCAGCCGGGGTTTGCCGTGGGTGAGGGTGCCCGTTTTGTCAAAGACCATCGCCCGGATGTCCTTCATCCTTTGCAGGGCTTCGCCGTTGCGGATCAGGATGCCCCGCCCGGCGCCCAGTCCGCTTCCCACCATCAGGGCGGTGGGCGTGGCCAGCCCCAGGGCGCAGGGGCAGGCGATCACCAGGGTGGCGATGGCGGCCATCAGCGCGGCCGCGAGGCCTGTATTGGCGCTGCTCAGCGGCACCAGCCGGCGCAGCCATTCGCCCCCGGATCCCATTATCTCCGGAAAAACCAGCCAGGCCAAAAAGGTGAGCGCGGCCAGGGCCAGCACGATCGGCACGAACACCGCCGTAACCCGGTCCGCCAGCAGCTGCACCGGCACCCGCGAATGCTGGGCGTCCTGCACCATTTTCACCACCTGGGCCAGCCAGCTGTCCCGGCCCACCTTTTCCGCCCGGGCGGTGAAATGCCCGTCCAGGTTCACCGTGGCGCCGGTCACCCGGTCTCCGGCCCGGCGGCGCACCGGCATCGATTCCCCGGTTACCATGGATTCGTCCAGGTTCGCGCTTCCCTCCACGATCATGCCGTCCGCCGGGACCTTCCGGCCCGGCTTCACGCTGAAGATGTCGCCCACCCTGATCCGCTGGATGGGCACCTCGGTCTCCACCCCGTCGATCAGCAGCAGGGCCGTTTTGGCGCCCAGGTTCAGCAGTTTGCGGATCGCCTCGGAAGCCTTGCCCCGCGCCCGGCTTTCCAGATATCGCCCCGTGAGGTGGAAGGCCAGGATCATGGCTGCCAGGCCGGCAAAATCATGCGCGTTGATCTCTGGCACCACCAGGGAAAGCGGCGTTACCAGCAGGGAGGCCAGGGTGCCCAGGGCGATCAGAACGTCCATGTTCGCGCTGCCGGAACGCAGCGACCTGAACGCGGAAAGGTAAACCTCCCGGCCCGGAAAGGCCATCCCCAGCAGGCTGAGGCCAAAGATCGCCCAAACCCCCCAGCCATGCCAGCCCGGCATCGGTTTCACCAGCATCAGCGGCAGCATCAGCGCCATCGCGGCCAGCGCCAGCGCCCAGATCCGCAGCATCCTGCGCTTCGCGGCCCGCATGTTCTTTATCTGCCTGTCTTCTTCCAAAACAGCCGTTTCCCGCACCGAAAACCCCAGGGAGCCGATCAGCCGCGCGAAATCCTCCTCCCGGACCACCCGGCCGTCAAACTCCACCGCGGCCTCTTCCAAAGCCAGGTTCACCCGCGCCGAGCTTACCCCCTTCATCCGGGACAAAGCCTTTTCCAAACGCGCGCTGCAGGCCGCGCAGTGCATCCCCTCGATGCCGATGTTCAGATGTTTCTTCATGATCTCATCTTCCTTAATGCATATCTGATAGATAGGATATTCCGATCCCGGCCTTTTCCAAATGCGTCTCTGAATCCCAAAAAAATATATCCAGCTTTCAAGACAACTGTGCTCACTGCAGAATTATGACTGATTTAACGAATATGAACCTCATCCTGCGTTGTTTTAAGCTGACAATCTTGATAGTCTGCTAAAAGGCCCGCCGGATTCGGCGGGCCTCATTCTTAGGTTTTTGCTTTGCGCCTCTTGCGCAGTTTGCGCGCTACGCACGCGGCGAGATTTCGACAACATTTTTGAAACCCAGGCGGTTGAAGATCACCTCCAGCAGCAGCAGGATGATCAGCTCAAAGAACGCCTGTT
>JAJBBF010000042.1 GCA_020532215.1 Candidatus Cloacimonadota bacterium | reverse complement strand
GGCAATGTGGCCGTGCCCGGCGGACGCAGCGGCGAACCCTCCGCCGACGCGTTATCCGCTTCCCTGAACAAGCTCGGTTTCCGGCTGGCGCGCTTCAAGACCGGCACACCGCCCCGGGTGGACCTGCGCAGTCTCGATTATTCCAGCCTGGAAGAACAGCCCGGCGATCCCGAACCCGAGGGCTTTTCCTGGTACCGGGACGTAACTCTCTCCAATCAAGTGAGTTGCTACCTCACCCGCACCACCTCCGAAACACACCACATCATCCGGGAAAACCTGCAGCAATCATCGCTTTACGGCGGCATCATCCAGGGCATCGGGCCCCGCTACTGCCCCTCCATCGAGGATAAGATCGTAAAATTCCCCCAGCGCGAGAGCCACCAGATCTTCATCGAACCGGAGGGCCTGAACACCTTTGAGGGCTACGTGAACGGGATTTCGACTTCCCTGCCGCCGGAGGTGCAGGAACGGATCGTGCACAGCATCCCGGGACTGGAACAGGCCCGGATCATGCGCTACGCCTATGCCATCGAATACGACTATATCGACCCCTCCGAACTCAGCCCCAGCCTGGAAAGCAGGCGGATCAAGGGGCTCTGGCTGGCCGGACAGATCAACGGAACCTCCGGATACGAGGAGGCCGCAGCGCAGGGCATCATGGCCGGCATCAACGCCAGCCTGGCTTTGGAAGGCAAGCCCGCCATCGTGCTCAGCCGCGGCGAGGCTTACATCGGGGTTTTAATCGACGATCTGGTTACCTGCGGCACCAACGAGCCCTACCGGATGTTCACCTCCCGCGCGGAATACCGGCTGCTGCTGCGCCAGGACAACTGCGACGAACGCCTGCTGCCGCTGGGCTACAAACTGGGCCTGGTTTCCGACCGGCGCTGGCAGCGATTCCGGCGCATGCTGGAGCTCAAGGAACGGGAATTGGAGCGCCTGCGCAGCGAAAAGTCCTCAAGCCATCAGGACATTCGCGAACCCCAGAAGTTCGCCCTGCTGCTCAAACGGCCGGACATCAGCTTTGAAAAGCTGCCGGAATACGGCTTCCAGCCATCGCCTGAGGTGACGCCGGAGATCCTGCGCCGCTGCGAGCTGGAGATCAAATATGAGGGCTATCTACAGAGGGCGGAAGAGGAAATGCGGCGGTTTCAGGCCTCTGAGGATCTGGCCCTGGCTGATGATATCGACTACCGTGCCATCGAGACCATCGCCTGGGAGGCGCGCGAAAAACTGCAGCGGGTCAAACCCCGCAGCCTCGGCCAGGCCGCCAGGATCCCCGGGGTCAATTACTCGGACACGGTGGCCCTGCTGGTTTGGCTGCGCAAGCGGCAGAAACCAACTCAGTCAGGATAACAAGACCGTTTAAAAGGCCACGCTCAGCTTGGCGTAGGCAGTGTTCAGATCCTGGCGGAATTCCCCCAGCGGATCACCCCAGGTGGAAGGCTCAGTCTGCGTTTGGGCGGATTTAATGCCAATGAAGGCAAACCACTCCGGCCTGAATTCGTAGCGCAGATTGCCGTAATAGTTCAGAGTCGCGTTTTTGCCGGCCTGTTCGTAGCTGCTGAGCCCGCTGCCCAGGGTTATCTTGAAAACGGCAGTGGGAGTGTATTCCAGGGCGGCATTGGCGATATAATACTCGTCGTCCAGCAGCACCATCCCTGTTTCCGGATGGATCAGTTTTTCGTAACCGTAAAGGTTCCAGCTGCCCACCAGGCTCAGGGTCAGGTTTTTCAGGGGGTTGGCCCAGGCGTTGATGTTCACCCGGTGCTGGGGATAGGTGTCGCTGAGCATGTACACCAGGTTGTTTCCATACATATAGCCGGCATAGATCCTGAATTTGCTCAGCCGGGCCCAGGTGCAGCCCAGGGTGCCGTTATAAACGTCGTGCAGGCCGTTCGCGAGGTCCGGAACCCGGGCTAAAGTTCCGTTGGCCAGGAAATTGAAACGCGAAGACAGGTTGAGGTTGGCTGTAAACCCTGATTCATAGGTGTAGTAGGGATCCAGGCTCAAATCGCTGTGATAGCCGTAAGCCCAGGCACTGAAGGAGGCGTAGCGGAGCTTTTTTTCCGCGTAACCTTTGCTCCAGCTGATGTTTCCGCCCACATATTCATGGTCCTTTTCATACAGATAACCGGCGTCATGGGCCAGATCCCTGGACTTGCGCATGTATCCTAGGGAAAGATCGAAATCCCCCGGATCGGCCCGCAACCCGAAACCGATCTTGTAGCCCTGTTGAGGCTCCGGCAGTTCTTCAGCTTCGCTGTTCCGGATCGACAGGCCCAGAACCGAGGTCACATAAAAATGGGGCAGGTACTCCCATTTCAGGGATCCGCTGTAGACGTGATTGTAATAACCTTTGTTCACTCGGCTGACGACACCGTTGTACATCTGGAACCTGCGCCAGTTGGGATTTATGGCCAGGGCCTGGAAATAATCGCCGGGATTTATCAGGTCATCACCGTCCCGGATCTCTTTGTCAAAGGCCCCCAGCACGCCCCAGTTCAGGGCTTTGGTGTTGCCGGTGGCTTTGAAGGCCAGGCGCGGCTGCACGATGTTGCGGGTATTGAGCACGTCGTAGTCCAGACCGAAGGCGTCGATGTCCTCGGTGAAAAAGAAGCGGTTCTCATCATAATAGGGAGGGTTTTTGCTGTTGTAATCGTCCTGGGCCCGGTCCATGGGAACGTCCGAAAAATCTGGATTCAGCGAGAGTTTGATCCGCGTGCGCTGGCCGGGGTTGAAGGCGATGTCCAGCCCCACGTGCTCCGGGTCCCAGCTGGAGGTCTGGGCGATGAGGTCGTAGCTTTTCACAAAATATGGCTTGACCGTGATATCCAGCTTATGCCGCACCGGAGTGCTCAATTCGATATCCTGCGCTTTCAGGAAGTAATCCTTGTCCATGTTGGTGACGGCATAGGGCAGTGAGTGGAACTCGTCGCTCTGATAACTGTAACGCCCGAGGATGATCTTCCAGCGGTAGGGCTGCTCCTGCTTGAAGCGCAGTTCGTTCAGGGGAATGCGCATGGTCACGGTCCAGGTGTCGGCAGTGAAGCCGCTTTCATAGCTGTAGTGGCTGTTCCAGGCATAGTCGACGTTCATGTTTTCGTCCCGCACCCCGTCCAGCAAATTGCCCAGGGGATAGGCGACGTAGTAATAGGCGTAGTAAGCATCCGGAATGGTGATGAGCTGCACCCGCAGGTAATCGGCACTTGTGCCTTCATCTTTCACGGAGATGGAACCCTGGGTGAAGCTGGAGTCGATCTGGGCCTCGAACCGCACCAGCAGGTCGTCGCCATCCTGCCAGAGCCAGGCTTTGGTGCCCAGCGTCTCCGGCTTTTTGTCGTCGGGATCGACCCGCACAAAACCAGTGAGCAGGTTGGCGTCGGTGAGCACAGGTTCCCCGGAAGCGGGCAACCCCAGACCCCAGGCGGCGGAAGTGGCAAATAGCAACGCTAGAATCAGAATGTTTTTCATCTGCTGTTCCTCACATCCTTGCAGGATTTTTTTTGCAGGCTGGATATATCATGGAAACCATTCTTGCGGG
>JAJBBF010000120.1 GCA_020532215.1 Candidatus Cloacimonadota bacterium | reverse complement strand
TGGTTATCGAGTTTTCCGGCTCGGTCGCCGGAGTATACTGGCTCACCTACGCGCGGCCCAAATTTGGCACCAACATCGCCGTGGGCGTAACCGCCGTGATGGCTGCGGACCAGTATCCCTATCTGCAAACCGGCCAGTTCATCGGCATGCTCTCCGGATTGAAGGGCGCCGCGGAATATGAAAAGCTGGTGGATGTCTTTGCCGCCTACCGCGCTCCCGGCGATCCCATGACCGCTTCCACGGATGAGGACGGGAACAAGGTGATCCCCGGCCGTTCTTTCAGTGACGACGTTCTGGAGCGTCCCGAGATACAGGACCTGGTTAAGATCACCACCCAGACCGAGGCCAAATTCACCCCCCAGGAATTCGAGGCCTTTCTGCGCAACTATCCTGAAGAGGACCAGGCCAGGCTGATCCAGGCCAAGCAGGAATCCGAAGGCAAGATCGTGATCGACGTAAGCAAACTGCAGGCCGACGACTTTGACCTTGCCACCTGGACCGGACTCAACCGCATGACCCGCAACACCCTTTATAAGTTCAAGGTTGCCCGCATCGGCATGAATGCCCAATCCGTGGCCCACATCATGATCATCGTGTTCATCCTGATCGGAAACATCGGCTACTTCATCCAGAAAGCCCGTACCGGCCAGAAATAAGGGAGGAAAACATGTCATTCGAATTATTCAGCAATCTCGTGGGTGCCTTTTTCACCCTCTGCATCTTCTCCTTCCTCTACAAGGACAACCCTTTCTACCAGATGTCCGAACAGCTGCTGGTGGGGATCTCGCTGGGCTATTCGCTGGTGCTCACCTATGAAAGGGTGTTCATACCCTATTTCTACCAGCCCATCTTCCTCAAGCACGAGTGGATCCTGATCATCCCCAGCATCATCGGTATGTTTTACCTGCTGCGCTTTTCCCGCAAGCTCAGCTGGCTGTCGCGCTATCCCATAGCCTTTTCCATGATGGGAGTGGGCGCTTCGGTAGCCCTGGCCATGCACAACAGCATCCTGGTGCAGATGCGCCAGGCCATGGTGCCGCTGGAGAATTTCAATCTTGCCCTTATCTTCATCGGAACCATTGCCGTGCTGCTATACTTCTTCTTCTCCAAGGCCCACACCGGGGTCTATGGCAAGTTTGTAAGTGCGGGCAAATGGTTCATGATGGTGGGCTTCGGCGCTTCCTTCGGCCTCACTGTGATGGCCCGTATCTCTTTGCTGATCGGGCGTATCCAGTTCCTGGTCAACGATGTCTTCATGGCCATCAAACAGGCCCTAGCCGGCTAAAACGGCACAGCGAAATACTTATGGGGAAGCTTTTCACGGCTTCCCCTCCTTGTATGCTGGTAACTGAACCGGTGGGCCAGGCCCACGGGACGGACGGATGAAAACAAAGACCAAACTCCCTGCGCTGTTGCTGTGCCTTGCGGTGCTGGCTTTCGCGGCTTGTTCCCAAGGCGATCCGGGCAAAGCGCGGATCGGTGAATTCACGGCTCTCGACATGCCCCATGATGATGGCTCGGGTGTCTTGCTCCGATGGCAACCGCTGGGCAGCGAATACCGGGTTATCCAATACAATATCTACCGCGGCGCCAGCCCGGACAGCCTGTTTTTGCTCGCCAGACAGGAAGTTGACCCCAAGGCCGGAGTATCCGGCAACTGGCTCAATTTCGAGGACAAGAGCTTCAATCCCCTTATCGAGTTCGAGACCGCCCCGGGCAGGCTGAAAAAAGAGAAACAGCAGGTGGCCTCGGGCACTCTCTACCAGGGGGTTCCGCGCGATCCCAGCGTTCTGAGGAAATTGCTAAGGCACTACGATGTGATCGGTGATATCAAGGCAGCCAAATACTATAACGGTTCCCGCCGGGTTGAGCTTGGAACCGGAGGCGGGAAAGAGGTCTACGCTGGTTACAGGCTGAACCAGTTCAACAACCTCTACGCCAACCCCAAAGCGGAGCACAGCTATTATTATTGCGTTGTACCCGTAACCGAGACCGGCAGGTTCCTTCCTGCTTCCCAAGTGCAGAAAGTGGTTCCGGTGAACAATCGTCCGGATTCCACCGCGGTGCTGCACACCACCTATCTGTCCGATCTGCATGAATTTCGCTTCGAATGGTCGCCGCCTCTGGGCAGCGAAAATATCGTGGCCTGGTCAGCCTGGCTGATGCCCAAAACCCTGCTGCCGCGGTTTCAGGCGAACCAAAAAGCAAATGCGACTGCCCCAGACAGCGTGTTCAACGCCTCCTGGCAGAGCGAATCCATACTCCTCCACCAAATGCAGCCGGAGTACTGGTCCCAGAGTTTTTACGCCAAGGTGAACCTGAACGAGACCAGGATCCGCGTCCCGGAGGCGGAAGAACTGGCCAACTGGATCCCCGTGCTCACCTACGCCAATTACTGGATCTCGGAGGATGGCAGCCGCGAAGAATCTTTCCAGGCGGCGTCTCTGGGGGCTAAACTGCAGGTCAGAAGTTCGGCGGAACTGCCCAAACTGCCCAACTATAAGGTGCTGGACAAGGTTTACGACAAGGGCGACAACATCATCGTCTCCTTTGGCCGGCCTTTCGCCTTTGTAACCCAAGCCTCGTGGGCAAACAAGGCCAAAACCAAGCTGCGGGTTAACTATGAGATTGCCGAAAACGGTCATCAAATGGTTTCCCGCCTCAGGATCCGCTTTCTGGACCCAAGTGGCAAGCTCCTGGACGAAGCGCTGGAAACCTATCCGGACAAGATCGTCCATGCCAGATTCCCCTCGGATCGCCAGCCCGATCAGCCCTTCAGCGTGGAAGTGTACACAGAGACCAAGGGAGAAAGGAATTTCCCGGGTCCGCCCATCAGCCAAAAGATCAACTACGATCCCCAGGCGTACCGTTTCAACGGTGGTGTTGTTACCAATGCCGGGCAGGATCTGAACTACATTTACTACGATATTTTCAGTAAAAACAACCTGGACGCGGCTTACAGCCCTGGCATGCGCATCGGAGCCCTGAGCCGCTACTACGAGCATCTGATCCCCTATGTGGATACCGAGATGCCCCTGATCAGCAAGGTTGATCCCAAAACGGGGTTGCTGCTTGTAGATCCGCATTTCACGGTCGCTGTGGATCCGATTTCAGGTGCCACCTTCTCTCCATCCCTGTATAAAGAGGATATGCCCGCATATCTGGACAGCCTTGCCGCCGGGATCAGCCGGCTGGAAAGATCGGTTGCGCCCGGCGACAGCCTTTCGGATGAAGCGCAGGAACTGATAGCGCTGCAAACAGAGCTGGAATTCATCAATAACCATCCCGCCTGGCAGGAGGGCAGCAAGGCAAAGACCGATGGAGCCTGGCGCCGGATCATGCTGCAAGAGCTGGATCAAAACTCCCGCGCGTACCAGTATAAGCTATTGGCAACAAACGGCAAAGGCCTCTGGGCCGATCAATCCGATCAACCTGATTTGCAGCCCTCCGGACCGGGAATCGACACCGCGCTGCATCCCAAGGGCGAATGGTTCGACAAAACCAAGTTGGCCACTCTGCTGGCTTCGATCATTCTGGGGCTCATGGTGGTCTTCGCCATTCGCCAGGCCAGGCGTAAAGACCTCTATATCCGTCCCATTGCGGGATTGGATGAGTTGGACAACGCGGTCG
>JAJBBF010000132.1 GCA_020532215.1 Candidatus Cloacimonadota bacterium | reverse complement strand
CAGTAGCTCTGGCTGTTCCGGCTGCTGAGTGCCACAACCTTCGCCCCGATATGCGGTTCCGCGGGTTCCAGGCCCCAGGTTGGCTCTCCCTCGCCCGGGCGGGGAAGTTCTTCGTCGGGGCGGACGTATCTCTTTATCAGGCAATTTGATAGCGAATCCTGCTGGGTAAGCAGATGCGTTAGCAAACTAAGCCGGATGCGGGGATAATAGCGCAGGTCCAGAATGATCCCCTTCGCCTCCAGCAGCTCCGGCAGCATTTCCAGCAGCTCTTGTTCCGTGATGATGTTGGTGTTCACGTAGAGGATGCTGTCTGGATATTGCACGAATTTCGCTTCGGGCACTATCCACTGCGGCCCGCCGAAATGCTTCAAAGGCGTTATCCGCTCTATCGTTTCTCCCTCGGGGGTAACAAATCCGAAGGTTGCCAGGGAATCGCGGTAACTTTTCAGGTAGTTGCCAAACAGCCTCAAACCTGCGGTTTCCGGATTGGAAAGGCTGTGATAGGGCAGGTTTGATTGCATCAGCTTGCTAAAATCCTCTCCGTTCATGTGGGTGATCCGCGAGCCCAGAGGAATGTACAGATCTTCGTCCAGAACTTTATCCACCAGCCAGCTCCCATCCAGCGGAACAGTCGAAAAGCCGGGACGTTTGTGCTGGTCCTCCGCGTCAACTAGATACGCGTGGCCGTCGTGGGTTTGGGACATCAGCAGCCGCAAGGCCAGCTTGTACCCGGCAAAATCCCGGCAGTTCAGCACCCTGGCCAGGCTGCTCTCAAGCTCTTGGTTCCAGTCGCAGATATTATACTCGAAATAAGGGTAGAAAAAGTTCAGTTCATTCCAGTAGCGGATGATCCCTGCCAGCCAGACACCGGGATCGGACCTGTCCTGCAGGTCCACAGCGGCATATTCCTCTTTCAGGGCCGCCAGCGCCGCCGGATCCAGCACCGGGTAGGTGTGATCCATGTCGCAGGACAGGATCAGCGGGAAACTGAAGTGCAGTCCCGGCGCCAGGTCCTTTTCCAGCCTTTCGCCGGGGGCAGGTTCCTCAGCGAAGATCCGGTCGATGCAGCCAAGGGTGAAGTCCGCCTCCGAAACTGATTTGCGGATCGCCAGGACCTTTTCGCCCTCCACTTCCTCCACCAGCACATCCATATTCTGGCCCACGCCGCCGTTTTCATAAGCGAGGTTCACACTGAATCCTGCGGGCATGGCCCCAATCTGATCTTGCGTGAAATCGCTGCGGAAGATCTCCTGCCAGGCCTCATCCCGCCAGCTTTCCAGGCGCAGCTGCTCCAGATACAGGCAGCCTTCGGTGCTGAAAGCCAGCCATAGGCGGGCGTCCTGGCCATTATCCAGGTCCAGTTCATAGCTGCGGTCGCTCCAGTCCGCGCCGCTCAGCGAATCTTCCCTGCTGATGCCCGCGACTCCCAGATAGACATAGGCAGTATCCACCACCGCCTGGCGGTAGCGGAAGGATACCCGGATTTTGGCGTCAAAAGCGCTGTCCAGCGCGATTTGCGGTTGCAGGCTGCCCCAGGAGTAAGGGTTGTCGGGGTCCTTTGAGATCCTGTGAGGACGGTTGGCTCGGATGGATCTATACACAGAAGGCCCCTGAACGTTGTTGTAGCCTTCGTACTGCCAGAACGCGCTCTTTCGGCCCGGAACCGGATGCAGCGCCGGGAGTTCCGGTTTGTTGTCCGTCCAGAGGGCCAGGCCGGGAACCATCGGGCGGAACAGCTCCATGATGATCTGCCGCAGCTCTTCGAGGTTTTGGGCGTTCTGCACCTGGTCGGATCCGTACACGGCAAAGCGGTCCCAATCTATCTCCTGGATCTCATCGGCGGGGCAGAAGTGCTTGGCATAGCCCCAAAGTTTGGAGAAAGCGGTGATATTCATAACCTGCAGGCTGTCCGGGGCCTCACCGGCGAAACAAAAACCCAGGCTGAGACACAAAACCGTCAGACAAAACGATCTTATCATGATGCATTCTCCTTTTTCTGCGGCGCTTGCGGGCCAGACAACCTGGCCTGTCCGGGTCGCCGCTGGCGGCAACAAAACTCCGGTATCTTCCCCAGTCAAGCAAAATTATTCCGTTTTTCCCAAAACAACAATCATGGCTCCCCCCAGTGTTTGTGCCGCGCTGATGCGGGCCTGGAAACCTCCCACGTTTCCGCCCAAACGCTGAATGTCTGCAGTCCGGACATCAACCCGGGCGGCCATGGCTTCCTGCGGACCAAAATATTGCCCCCGGGTAGCCATTCCAGAGGCGATCTTTTTTGCATGCAACTGGCGTTGGTTAATGGTTTTAGCTGCTAACCCGCTTTATCTGGTTATTGCATTCGGGCAAAATTTCTTGACAATTCCCATAAAATGTACAGCGTAGTTCACCAAGCTGTTCAGATTCTCAAATACTGGATTTGCCTGGTCCGGCACTTGGTTTTTGCCACAGTCTCCGCGGATCGAATTGTCATTGCATTCCCGGCCTCTGTTTGAGGCGGCAAGTTCTCAACCAATTTAGCTTAAAGGAATCAACAATGAAACCCTATCTCATTTTCATCCTCCTGGCGATCAGCGTGGCGCTTGCAGCCCAGACCGCCATTCCTCCGGATCAGGGCAGCGGCACTTTGGCGGATCCATTTCAGATCGAGAGTTTCGGGAACCTCATCTGGCTTTCCCAATCCCCCGCTTTCTGGAGCCAACATTACATCCAGACAAGCGATATCGATTGCAGCGAATCAGTGAACCTGGACAGCGGAGCCGGCTGGACCCCGATCGGCAGCTTCAGCACCCAATTCACCGGCTCTTACGACGGGCAGGGATACCAGATCCAGGAACTCTATTTTTCCCGCAGCACCCGCGACCACGCCGGCTTTTTCGGTTACGCAATCGGCGCGAAAGTAAACCGCGTTCATCTGCGGGACATCAGTTTTTTGGGGCGCAATTTCATAGGTGGGCTTATCGGCGCAGCCGGTGGCAACACCGTGGTCAACAACTGTTCAGTGACCGGATCTGTACGCGGCAACATCAACGTGGGCGGCTTTGTTGGCCATAGCGATCAGTCCGTATATACAAACTGCTATACCCATGCCAGCAGCCGCGGCAACGAACAGGTTGGAGGTTTTGTGGGACTCAACGGTTTGAACATACCTTCCCACCTGTATCGCTGCTACAGCACCGGTTTGGTCACCCTGGACAGTGGCACTTATGCCGGAGGCTTCATCGGCAGGTACTCCAGCGGCGAGGTTAAATACTGCTATTGGGATACCCAGAGCTCCGTGATGCCCACGGATCAGGTGGCCACACCCAAAACCACTGCCGAGATGATGCAGCAGGCCAGCTATGAACTTTGGAACTTCTCCACCCAATGGAGCATCAGCGAAAACGTGTCCTATCCAGATCTGGAAGCCCTGGAGCTTTTTTCCCTTCCGGCTAACTTGAGCCCGGACGATCTAACAGGAAGCGGAACTGCCGCCGATCCTTATCACATAGGTGACGCGGATGAATTGAACGTTATCCGCCAGGACCTCGAAGCCCACTATGTTTTAACTGCCGATATCGATCTCAGCGCTTCGGTGGTTTGGGATTTCGGCCAGGGTTGGGAGCCGGTGGGAACCCTCACCGAACGCTTCAACGGCAGCTTCGAT
>JAJBBF010000162.1 GCA_020532215.1 Candidatus Cloacimonadota bacterium | reverse complement strand
TGCTGTCGGGCTGCGGCGTGCGGGACGGCAGCGAGATCCATGAGGCGGTGCTGACCCTGTTGGCCATTGACCAGGCCGGCGCTGAGGTGGTCTGTATGGCCCCTGACACGGAACTGGCCGAGGTGAACCACTGCAGCATGGAGGCCACCGGCGCCAGGCGCAGGGTGCTGGTGGAATCGGCCCGTATCGCCCGGGGCAACATCAAGGATATTGCAACGGTCACGGCTGCCGATCTGGATGCCCTGATCTTCCCCGGCGGTTTTGGTGCTGCACTGAACCTGTGCGACTTTGGCCAGAAGGGGGCCGCCGCCAGTGTAAACCCGGAAGTGGCCAGGCTGGTACGGGAGGTGCACGCTGCCAAAAAGCCGATCGGCGCCATCTGCATCGCCCCGGCCCTGATCGCCGCTATCCTGGGTGAGGGCGCTGCGCCGACCCTGACCATCGGCTCTGATGCCGGCACCGCCGCCGAGATCGAGAAGACCGGCTCACGGCACCAGACCTGTGGCGTGACCGAGTTTGTGGTGGACAGCACCAATAAGATCGTCACCACTCCGGCCTACATGCTGGGCACCCGCATCAGCGAGGTGGCCCAAGGCATTACCAAGTGCGTCAATGAGGTGATCAAGCTGGCCTGATGCAACAGCGATCTGCAGACAGGCACTAAAAAAGCGGGCGTCCCATTCGGGGCGCCCGCTTCCGTTTGCGTATAAACCTGATCGGGGGTAGGGTGTCGGCTCATGCCCCTTTTTTGACCAGTTTCGTGAGCGCCTTGTCAAAGGTCAGCAGCCTGTGTTGTCCGTTTTGAACTGTGGCAGCCAGCAGGCAGTCCACCGGGTCAAGGGTTGTTTTAATAAAGATTCCCAGAGCAGAGGCCAAACGATCACGGTCAGGGTTGACAATCCCCTTGTAGGAAAGCATGCCCAGCAGGCTTTCGGCGGCGGCAGCCCGTGGCACCTGGTAGTGTTTGGTCAGCACATAGAGGCATTCGGTGATTACGGATTCTAGCACCAGCGCTCGTTCTTTGCCGGTGCGCACCTGTTCGAAAAAGGCGTTGGTTTCCAGAAACTGTTTGGCATCGTCCCGCAACAGATAGCGCAGGATGTAGTTGGTGTCAGGCAGCGCGACCGGCTTTTTCATCAGCCACCTCCTGCCAGACCTTGTCCCTGATGGCGCTGAAATCCTCTGTCCTTTGCGTTGCATACTGGGCCAAAGAACCGGCCACGCTCTGTACCGGCCTTAAGATTACCTCTTCACCTTTTATCTCAATCTCAATCGTGGTGGTTTTTAACGCCTGCCGCGCCAGTCGGGGTATGGTGATCTGCCCTTTTGAGGTTATGGTTGCGGTGTAGGTCATATAATGCCTCCGGATGATTTGTGCATTACTTTTACTTAGTGTAATGCAAAAGCAGAAAAGCATAAAGTTTTTTTATGCGTCTGCCCGGCACAGCCTTAATACAAAGCGGGCGCCCTTTTTGGGGCGCCCGCTGCTGTCAGCAGTGTCGACGTGCAAGCCGTTGCAGTATTACGCCGCTTCTCTGAACGGAATAACCTCGTCTTCAATCCGCCCATTCAGTTGCAGCTCCAGGCACTCAAGATCATACTGCGTTTGAAGATTCAGCCAGCTTTGGGGGTCAGTGCCGAAAAAACGGGCCAGCCGCAGCGCGGTTTCTGCAGTGATGGCCCGCTTGCCGGCGCAGATTTCATCAATGCGGCGCTGCGGCACGCCAAGGGACTTGGCCAAACGGTAGCGGGTGATATTGAGCGGTTTCAAAAAATCCTCCAGGAGAATTTCGCCGGGGTGGACCGGTGGCAGATCACGCGGTCCCATGGTCTCTTCCCCGTTAATGGTAATCGACGATTTCACAGTCATAGACATTTCCTTCCTGCCAGCGGAAACAGATCCGCCACTGGTCGTTGATACGGACGCTCCATTGGCTGGCCCGGTCGCCGGAAAGCTGTTCCAGGCGATTGCCCGGCGGTACGCGCAAGAAATCCAGGTTAGCGGCAGCGTGGAGCTGTTTCAGCTTGCGTTGGGCAGTGCGTTGCATGTCCTGCGGCAAGCGCACAGAAAATCTGCCATGAAAGAGCTTTTCGGTTTCCTTGCTGGCAAATGAAACAATCATGGAAAAATAGTAACGGGCATCGGTAGTATTGTCAAGCGATAGTACTGTGTAGGCATACAGGTTAGAAACAGCAACATTCCGGAAATGTTTCTAAAAAACGTTAGGGGCTTATGCATGCTACGGTGAAATCAACCTGAAAGGAGGTGTGTCATGGAGCTATTCGTTGTCTGCATTGTCGGAGTGGTTGTGGCTGCTCTGCTATTCAGGGAATTTGGCGGCAAGAGGAATACTACTTCCGTCATCAGCTCGCATGATGCTGAATCAGCCAGTTTGGCAAACACGTTTCCTCACGACTGGATGACCGATCCGGCTTATTTCTGGATGATGGGCAATATCTACTACAGCCGGCACCAAGGGCAGGTCGATGAGTGTGACGCCATAAATAATCTGCAACCGTTATCTTCGTAAGTTATTGGGAGAGGCTATGCCACCGGGAGGAATTTATCCTGACCCCGTGCATATTACGAGCGCCAACCGGCGTGCCATTGGTAATTGGGCCGGCCGCCTGGTGGAACAGCTCTTCAGTGGCCGTCGTTGATCTGCATCTATTTCGAGTACAGCACCGCCACGATGCGGGCCTTGCGGTCCCCCACCGAGACCAGGCCGTGGGGTTGGCTGGAGTCGTAGTAGACGCTGTCGCCGCTCTTGACCCGGTAGATATCGCTGCCGTAGTGCAGGTCGATCTCCCCCTCCAGCACGTAGAGGAACTCCTCCTCACCCTCGTGGCGGAAGAACAGCTTGTCGTCCCACTGGGAGTTGTCCACCTCCACCAGGAACGGCTCCATATGCTTGTGGCGCATCCCCTGGGCCAGGGAATGATAGGTATAGGGACGGTGTTCGGCGTTGACCGCCTGGCGCTGCAGGTCGGGCCGCAGCTGTTCGCCATGGGTCACCACCAGTTTCTGACGGTTGCCTTCATCCTCGAAGAAGAAGTGGATATCCACCTTGAGTCCACGGGCGATCTTGAGCAGGGTGGCCAGGGGCGGGATGACCTGTTCGTTTTCGATCTGGGAAAGCAGCGGCTTGGAGAGGCCGGTCAGCTCAGAAAGCTCCTGCAGGGTCAGGCGCCGTTGCTGACGCTGGCTGCGGATTTTTTCGCCGATCCGGAATTCTTTGATCTGTGCCTTGATGTCGCTCACGGGCGGGGCCTCCTGCAACGGGCGGTGATGACGGGCAGAACGGTTGACAGTGGGCGGAAAAGTGATTATGTCTAACCCTGTTCTATTCGTATGAGATTACCATGTAGCAACTATCAGAACGGGTTGTCAATATGATGAATCATTACTTGTCGCTTTCACGTCTGGTGCTGGCCGGTACGCTGCTGTTGCTGCTGGCCGGCTGTTCGTCACCTTCCTCGGATGAACCGCTGCTGTTTTCTTCCAAGCGGCCGGTGGGGGAGGCCGAAGCGCCGGTCAAGCAGGTGCCGGCCGATGTGCTGGCGGCCCAACGGGCCTTTACGGCGGTCTCACGGCAGGTCACCCCCAGCGTGGTCAACATCTCCACCCTGGGGCGGCGTAAGCTGGTGCGGCCGATGCCGGATTTTCCATCCTTTTTTGATGATTTCTTCGGTGGTCCCCAGGTGCGGCAGAACCGCAGCCTCGGTTCCGGTTT
>JAJBBF010000009.1 GCA_020532215.1 Candidatus Cloacimonadota bacterium | reverse complement strand
CAACTCAGCGGGTGCGCCACAGCCACCTCCGGCCTGGAATGCGGTGTTGAATCACTGAACCCGACGGTCATGGGCGCCGTCGATTCCTTTGAAAGCGCAGCCCTGGCCATCAAGCTCTCCAATCAAGTCCTGCTGGAGATGCCGATCAGCGAACAGGACAGCTGGCCCGACAAACTGTACGGCGCACCGTCCGGCAGCGGTATGCTCAAAATGGGCCTGTCACTGCTGGGCGCCTCACAGGGGGTGGCGGTGCCGTTTGAGATCGATCCCACAACCGGCCTGCCCCGCCCCACCAGCGCACTGTACCTGTTTCTCAAAGAACGGGAGCAGATGCTCAACAAAGAGGCCAGCCGCGAAGATCTGCTCTTTTTCCGTACCCAGTCACCGCGGGTAATCGCCCGTGAAATTCCGTTCCACCGCCGACAACCCACCACTGCCCTGATTGACGAACATGTCTACCGCAACCCGTTGATGGCCTTTGGCGTCGTCACCGCCAACCGTGAGGAGATGGTCAGGGTCCAGCAGGATCTGGATCTGCTGGCGCAAGGCTTTAAGCAGTGCGATGCCTGGGTGCACGCATCGCGTGAAGGTGATATCAAGCCGGCCGCCTGCCGCGACCCGGCGCTCACCTCAGCTGCCCTTGGGGCGCGCATCAAAAAGGCATCCTATTCGCCTGATCAGCCTACTCCAGGTATCGCGTCAGAGGTGCCGATTGATGACCAACAGCCGGTGGTCAGTCCACCGCGCGACCTGCGCGATGCCCTTAACGACAATAACTCCAACCGTTCGGGGCGTAAAACGTCGTCAAGCACGCTCAAGAACAAAAAGGCAGCCTCTGCGCCCACCAGGGCAACAACCAACAACAGAGGCACCAAGCAGACAACAGCTGCAAACAAGCGCAAACAGTCGCAGCCTCCCCAAGAGACAAGTCGGGGGATAATCTACGTCAGCGAACAGGACCGTCAGCTGTCGGAAAAAGGCGAAGAGCTGGCCACCATGCGCCAGAATTACGGCAGGCTGGCCAGCCGTGTTTACGATGCTGCCGTGGCTGGCGCTGACTTCAGCGTCGCCGCCCTGGTCAAGATCGGTTGTGCCATCGTTAATGGCGCTCGGGCCCTGCCCAACATCGAAGAGGAATTCAAGGGGGCACGGGGTGTCTACAACCTGGTGCTGGTGACGTCACGGGTCAAGATGATCATCAGCGCCTTTGGCTACTACAAAAATAACCTCGGGCTCCAGTATACCGCCTACACCGCCATGTACCAGCAGATCAAGGGTACCTACCCGGAGCTCAAGGACGATGACCCGAGTGCACAAACCAAAACGGCCCAGGCGCTGCAGCGCATCCAGCTGGCAACGGCTGAACTGCAGCTGCTTGAGCCCAAGCTGCAGCTGCTGGCCCAGGGCCAGTTGAACCAGTTTAGTGATGACGATCTGGCGCGTCTGCAACGACTGGCTGCGCTCTACCCGGACCAGCACGAGCTTCGTGACGACCTGCTGCTGGCCTGGTCTCATGTCTATGCCGAGTAAACGACGGTACCCCACCGGGTATCGCCGTCTCCATCACCGTGTTTGGAGGGCCTGATGCAACAGATATCCTACCTTAAACTGAGCCTGACCGTTCTTTTTGCTGCCTTGATTGCCGGCTGCGCAGCTACGCCCGCCGTGGTCTATGTCAAGGAGGCCCAACAGGTCACCACCCAGGCCCTGGAGCCGGTCATGCTGGAATCGGCCGAACTGGAGGCCGACATCAAACTGCCCAGGTTCAGCAACTACTTTACAGCGGACCAGGCTGACGACTTCATGCGGATCATCCAGACCGAAATCGCCAACACCAGACGCTTCACCCGGGTGCTGCTCAACGCGTCGGAAGGCGACACCTACATCATCCAGCCTCGCCTGGACCGGATCGACGAACTGGTCACGCCGATCGCCGCCGACCCGACCCGCAACCGCCTGACGGTCAAGGCCCGCACCCGCCTGGACGTGCTGCTGGTCAACCAGCGCAACCAGAAGGAACTGGTCAAGTCGTTCTACGACGAGCGCCGGATCGAGCAGCGGATCTCCAAAAAGATTCCGATCACCCGCGAACTGAAGCAGGACTACGTGCTACGGGCGGTCACCATCTCGTTCCGCGCAGCATCAGACCAGTTGGGAAACGCCTTCAATCCCAGCTATGAGATCGGCACCATCAGCCGGATCAACGGCAGGATCGCCTATGTCCAGATCAACACCTCCAAGCTGCGCAAGGTTCCAAAGAAACAGCAGGCGATCGAGGTGATCGATGACGACAACCAGGTGCTGGCCAGCCTGGGGGAACTGCAGATCGAGGATGGTACCGTGTCGGGCAGATTTTTTGAAAAGGGTGGGGCAGCCATCAAGGAAGGGCAAAAAGTCAGGGCACGGATCAACGCCATGCTGCTTGATCAGTAACCCACGCAAGCAGCAACGGACAGACCAGAGGGGGAGGCTGATTGCCTCCCCCTCTGTTATTTCATCAACACCTTCAGGGCCTGTTTCAGCAACTCTTCCACCGAGCCGCCGGTTGCGGCATTCACCTCGGCCAAAGCCTTTTTGACCTGCGCTTCCTTATAGCCAAGATTGAGCAGCGCCGAGGTCACGTCATCCAGCAGACCCGTTGCCGGCAGGGTCCGTCCCACCGCTTCGGCCGGGCTGGCACCGGTATCCAGCTTGCCGACCTTGTCCCGCAGTTCCACCACCAGCCGCTCGGCGGTCTTTTTACCGATGCCGGGAATGGCTGACAGCTTGTGCAGATCGCCCTGCTGCAAGGCCGCTGAAAGGTGTGGAGGCTGGATGTTGGAGAGGATATCCCGGGCCAGCTTGGGACCGATACCGGACACCGAGATCAGCAGCTGAAAAAACCCCTTTTCGGTGCGGGTGCGGAAGCCGTACAGCTGGATGGCATCCTCACGTACACTGGTGTGGATGTGCAGGCTGACGGTGCCTTCTTCCGGCAGCTCGTAATAGGTGGAAAAGGGGATCATCACCCGGTAACCGACGCCGTTGACATCGACAATCAGGTGATCCGGGGATTTGTGGGCGATCTGCCCGGTCAACAGTGCAATCATGGTCGGTAGTTCCTCCAGGAACCGGTGCGACGGGAAGTTAGCACCGCAGGGCCGGTCTGTTGTCGCAGACTATGGGAATTGATGTGGCAGACCGCCACCGCCAGGGCGTCAGAGGCATCGGCCTGGGCCACCTCAGGCAGCCCCAGCAGGGCCTTGACCATCTTCTGCACCTGTTCCTTGCCTGCCCTGCCCTGCCCCACCACCGCCTGCTTGACCTGCGAGGCGGTATATTCGGCCACCGGCAGGCCGGCATGCACCGCAGCAGCGATGGCGGCGCCCCGCGCCTGGCCGAGCTTGAGGGCCGCACGGACGTTTTCAGAGACATAGACATCCTCGATGGCCACCGCATCGGGACGGTACTGGGCGATCACCCGGCTGAGTCCTTCGAAGATCAGCCGCAGGCGTTCCGGAAAGTCAGCGGCCTTGTCGGTGAAGATGGCGCCGTTGTCCAGATGCAGCAGACGGCTGCCCTGCTGTTCAACAAAACCATAACCGGTGATACGGGAACCGGGGTCGATGCCGAGTACTCTCACCTAGAAGCCACATCCCCCACTGTTTTTTTGCAGATATTTCTGGTGATAGGCTTCTGCTTCCCAAAAGGCAGCAGCCGGCAGGATTTCCGTCACCACCGAACGCCGGTAACGGCCGGAAGCGTCAAGGGCGTCCCGCGACT
>JAJBBF010000069.1 GCA_020532215.1 Candidatus Cloacimonadota bacterium | reverse complement strand
AGGACCCCCCTACCCCGGAATGACACAGCGTCTGAGCCTTCGGGTGAAACAGCCCAGAACGCTGTTACACCCTTTCACCCTTTCAACCTTTCACCCTTTCACCCTTTCACGCCAGAACGCAGCATTGGAATGCTGCGCTACGGCCACGCCACCCCCACAAAACGGAGTGGCAGACGTCCCCGTCTGCCAAGGCCCGGAGGGACTTCCCACCCCAAACAACAAGCCCCTGCGTGGCTTCGCAAACGAGGACGTTTGCGGCTCCCGTTCAGCCTCCCCCCTCATCGCCGCGTGTAATGCCGATGCCCAAATACCCTCCAACCCATGTCCCGCTTTGGCCATCGCTTGGCCTAAAGCTGGCCGTCAAGGGGGCGTGAACCCCCGGGTGCGGCTTAAGCGTTTCCGTCACAAACACTTACATTGGGCTGAAATCTCCATAGCCATAAAACCCTGCCATATAAGCCAATAAATCAATACAAAGGAATATTATTCTTTTTCAGAAAGTACTTGACAGCCAAACCAACTCCAATAATCTGACCCCGATTCGCCACACGATCCCGCCGATCCCGTGTTGGACTCGTTTTGGGGCAAATAGGTTCTGTGTTCTGAAACGGAAGGCCATGAGTGGGGGAAAGCATCGCCCGCGATATCCTGGTGAGAGGCAGGAATGCCATGTCCCGAAAGGGCTAAAGCGTATTCCAGGGGTCATCAAAAGTATAAAAAAGGATTTGCCGATGCGAATTAATGAAAGAAAAACAGCCAAAGTAACGGACCCGAACGAGTATTTGGACTCGCCCGGGTATCCGCCCCAACCTGGAGATCGAGGCGCCAAACCAGACGCCGCGCCGTCCGCAAAGCCGGAAGCGGCCTGGGCTCCAGGCGAATTCGAAAACGCCGCCGATCCGGATCCCTACGGGGTGATGGACGACCTGATCTGGGACAGCACCGACGAGGAGCTGGATTTTCCGCCTCCCATACCCTACTGCCTGGAAACGCGGGCTCCCGCTCCCGTGGCGCAGGATTCCGGTCCTGCGGAAATGCGAGAAAGCCAAAACGCAGCATTGGAATGCTGCGCTACGGCCGCGTCCCGGAAGGCCGGCCTCCCCGCCGGTCAAAAGCCCGCGGGGCTTGCTAACCCTGAAAACAGGTCGCCGATCCGGAGCGAGGTTAACGGCGACGTTGGCGACTCCCCAACCGCCGCTCCTCCGCCCCAGAGCGTAACGCAGCCGGAGTCTCCTTTGCTGGTGGCCATGCGCAAGGGCAAGGTGGACGAACATCTGAATCCCGTGGATTTCTGCCTCTTCCTGGGCTCCCTGGGCTACCGCCGCTGGCTGGGAAACGGCTCCTGCGAGCTGATCCTGCCCCACGGCTACATCCTGGAGCGGGTGGACATGCTCCGCGCCAAGGAACACGTGGAGTCCATCATCCAGTCCCACGACTTCCTCCAGGCCGTGAAGGACAAGGTTTTCCGCCGCCTGAAGGAATTCTTCAAAGCGAAGAATCTTACCTCCCTGCCTGAGTTTGAGGGCGATTTCCTCACCGACAGCCGCGACCGCTGCTATAAGCCCTACTTGAACTGCGTGGTGGAAATAGCCCCGGACGGCTGCCGCAGGATCTGGTACAACCAGCTGGACAAATACGTCTGGAAAACCGATATCATCCCCCGCGTCTTCGACCGTTCCGGCAATTGGCAGAGCGGGATCTATTACCGCTTCACCCAAAACCAGTGTACGGATCCGCTGCGCAAAGGTCCCGACGGTCAACCTTTGTACGATTTCGCCCGCCACCGCGCCTACCTGGCCTCGATCGGCTACAACCTCCACGGCTTCAAAACCCGCCTCCAGCCTTGCCTCACGATCTATTCCGACGCCACGGAAGGCGACCGCGAACGCAACGGCGGCAGCGGAAAATCGCTCATCATCCAGCTCCTGAACGCCATGCAGGGCGCCGGAGCCGACGCCGCCCACCGCATCGTCACCGAAACCGGCGAAAGCCTCAAACGCGATTACAACCACAATTTCGACCAGGTGACGCCCCACACCCGCGTGGTGGTGATCGACGACCTGGACACCCGCCGCTTCCCCCTGGAAAACGTCTACTCCTGGGTAACCGTGGGAATGACCATCAACAAAAAGGGCCAGGAATCCCGCTTCCTGCCTTTCGAACAGGCCCCCAAATGCGTGGTGACCAGCAACAACCCCGTTTCCGGAACCCGCGATTCCGACCTCCGCCGCCGCATGGACGTGCAGCTTTTCCGCCATTACAACGCCGCCCACAAGCCCATCGACGACTTTGGCCGCGGCTTCTTCGGCGAAGGCTTCAACGCCCAAGACTGGGCCGAGTTCGACAGCTTCGCCATCGCCTGCATCCAGATCGCGCTGCGCTGCGACGTGGCCACCAAAGGCCTGCCCGCCTACGTGAACAACGTCCTGGAATCCTCGCTGGAACTGGAGATCGGCGACGACCTCGTGGAATTCCTGGACCGGCTGATCCTCCCCGCCATCGGCAAATTCGGCAGCGCCAAAGAGGACGCCAAAGGCCTCAAATCCAGTTTCGAAGAGGAATATGGCGTGAAGAGGAAGGAGTCGTCCCGCAAGTTCAACAGCCGCCTGAAACGCTATGGGGAACTGAGGAAGCTGGAGGTGGATACCAGGCCATCGGGTGGAACAAACTGGGTTGAGTTCAAACGACTGGTGTAAGAAAATGCGGGAGGGGTCATCGCGAGAGAGTATGATATTGCGCTGCAATGAATTATGGGGATTGATCGCTCAATTGGACAATAAACGCCATAACTTCATGTAAGGCAGAGGCTTGTTAAAAACTCTCCCGACTGGGATTGTAAAAAGTGAAGTTAGAGCTTTTGCGGTTTGTATAACTCGTTATCAGGCAAGAGCTTGTTAAAACGCAAGCTTGCGTAAGCAATGTATATCTTGTAACTTATTCTGCAGCATAGGTTTGTTAAAACGCAAGGAAAATTCCCTATTGTCTATAATTCCTTGACTGAATTCTCTGCTCAATAGTGAAAAATTTCCTTACTTTTTAACAACCTGCTGCAGGATATGGAATTACAGCGCAAGAAAGGCGCAAGAAAGCGCAAGGAAGCGCAAGGAACATGAGGTTTGGTGGCAAAAAATGGCGGCAGCCAAGACGGAAAGGGGCGGCTTCAGATGAAAAGGAGTGGCAGACGACTCAGGCTGGCGTTGAGCGACGCAGGAGCATCGACGCCAGCAGTCAACGGAGTGGCAGACGTCCCCGTCTGCTAAGGCCCGGAATGACACAGAGTGTCTGGCGGGGTGGAGCCGCCCGTAGCGCAGCATTCCAATGCTGCGTTTGGGCTTTCCGCAGGATCGGAATCCTGCGCCACGGTGTTTTTCGCGGGATCGGAGCCGCAGGCGTCCTCGCCTGCGAAGCTTCGCAGAAGCTTGCTTTGTTTTTTACAAGCCCCTGCGGGACTTAGGCAGACGGGGACGTCTGCCGCTCCGTTTTCACCGGAAGGATCGGCAGCTGTGTCATCCCGGGATGCGTGCGCCAGCACGCTGGGACCCGGGATCCAGGCCTTTGGGGTAATGCCTCCAGAAGGTTTCGATTCAGACTGCGTCTGGATCGAACCCGAATTTGCCTGTGTCCGGTATGGGCTATTCCCGCAAGGGCTGGATTCCGGGGCCCCCACAGCACCCCACGGGCTCGCTGCGCTCGTCCGCGAGGACCCCCCTACCCCGGAATGACACAGCGTCTGAGCCTTCGGGTGAAACAGCCCAGAACGCTGTTACACCCTTTCACCCTTTCAACCTT
>JAJBBF010000067.1 GCA_020532215.1 Candidatus Cloacimonadota bacterium | reverse complement strand
TTGCTGCCCAGCGCATAGTAACCCGACAAGTTTCCATTCATCCCCTGCAAGTCGGTTCCATTGGTGCTGCCTTCTAGCCCTAGACTGTTGATGACGGTGTAGTTATTGCTATTAATGGTTAGTAGGCCTGGGCCCGATTGTGCAAAGTTCACCTTGCCCGCAAAGCCGCCGTTGTCGCCAAACTTGGCGTTGATGTTGCCCCCTGGGTTCAGCGCCAGCGTGCCGCTGCCATTGACGTTGATCTCGGCATTCAGGTTAATGTTGTTGTCAGCGTTGAGCGTAAGTTTGTTTTGCGTGTAGGTGATATCGGCATTGACATGGATATCGCCGGCATCGCTGCCCGCACCATTATCGCCCCAAGGATTGTTGGCGTTGTCTGCGGTAGTGACGGTCACATTGCCGCTGTTAAGGCCAGTTTGAATCGCCTGTGCCTTGGCGCTGTCGATGATGATGTCCACCGGGTCGATCAGCCACTCACCGCCCTGGGTGTTCACCTTGAGGTTTTTATCCAGCACCACCTTGGCGGCGCCGGTTTCGACAAATTCGGCGCTGAGTTCGCCAGCGGCCTGGGTTTGGCCATGCTGCATGTCGGCTACCAGCAGGATGCGGCCGTCTTTTTCGGCAATGGCATTTGCCTGTACTTTGCCCGAGTTGCTGACAACACTGGCTGAAAGGGCATCTGCAGCGCGCCCGGTCATGATGACCTGACCGCCATCGGCAACGATCAGTTGCTTGTTTTCTATCAGGGTTTCAACGGTTGCAGGGTCAAGCTGTACGTTGAGCAGGCCGTCTGCACCGGCGTTCAGGGTGATCTGATCACCTGCAGCCAGGGTGACGCTACCCAGTTGTGCCGTGATGATGCCCTCGTTGCTGACGGTAGGGGCCAGCAGGGCGATGTAACCGCCTGCTGCGGCGGTGAGGGTGCCCAGGTTGCTGATGCCACCGGTAGCCTGGTCACGTTTGAACTGGTAGTTGTCTTTCAGAAAGTCTTTATTGGCAATGTCCAGGGTGGAGGCCACCATGCCGCCTACATTGACCTGGCTGTTTTTGCCAAAAAGCACGCCGCTGGGGTTGATCAGCCAGACCTGGCCATTGGCGTTCAGCTGACCATGTATCTGGCTGGCATCATTGGTGATGACGCGGTTTAAGGCAATGGCTTTGCTGTTGGGCTGCTGGAAGGTGACGCTGGCGTCTTGACCGATATTGAATTTGTTCCAGTTGATGATCGCTTTTTGACTGCCCTGGTTAATGGTCATCTGCTGACCGGCTTGGTTGATGCTGGCCTGGCCGGCAACAACTTGCCCGCCTTGGGGCAATGTGTTGCTTGCCATGCTTTGGGCGATGGGTGTTTTGGCGTAGGCAGGCAGCGCCAGTGAAGTACTTAAAACAATGGCAGCAGGAATTAACAGTTTTTTGCTTGCACTTTTGCCATGGGTTTTGGTTGTTTCTGGTGCGGGTACATAGCTGAGACTACTCCGGTTCCAGATAAGGCGGTAGGTATGGTTCATAATCAGTTCCTCGTATTTTTAATCGCCGGATCGGCAAAACCAAAATTTCTGCCTTGCTGTTACGGTGTAGATTTTTAAAAAATATGAGTCAGGTTGATCCAACCACGAATACTGCTGCTTTTGGTGCCATCATTGTTTTTGCCGCTGGCACTTTTGCCACGGTTATCTCCAATGGGGGCGGCAACTGTGGCATTCACAACCAGACCCGCAACGCGCCAGTTGACGCCCAGCCCGGCACCTTGCAAGGTGTAACGGTTGGGTTGGCGGCCAAAGGCGTTCCAGTTACGCCAGGTGTTTTTATATTGCCGTACTGTTCCGACATCATAAAAGGCAATGGCTTGCCAACCCGGGGCCAGCTCTTTGTGCAGCTCTAACTGTATAAGTGCACCCTGGCTACCGGTACCTTCGTTGCCTGGATAAGCACGTACTTGATACGGTCCGCCCAGGGAGAACTGTTCGCTACTGGCCAGGTTTTTATCTGCAAATTGACCTGAGAGGTTGGCCTGCACTGCCCAGCCTGGCGCAAGGTTTTGCAAGCGGGACAGGTTCCAGGTTAGTTTGTTATAGCCACCATGGGTGCGGGTAGTGGCTGCGTCCTGGGCCTTGTCGCCGTTGGCGATGTCTTTGATGGTCATTTGGCCGCTGTGTAATTGCACGCCGCCCCAGGTTACGCCGCCCTGGCCCCATTGATCACGCATATCGCCATTCAGGCCAAAGGTAAAGGCGTTGATGCGATGACGATGCAGACTGTTGCCCAACATGTCATCGTTGTAGCGACGGTGTTCATAGCCCGTTGTTATATAGAGATTGTGGTTGGTTTGACGGATGAGCGGATAGCTTGCGTTTAGGCCTCCAGTATGGGCTTTACCTTTGGCATTCAGGTTGCTGTATTCCTTGGCTAATTTATAGTCAAGCGTGCTGAGAGTGGCACCCAGGCGTAGTCCGCTATAACCAATCGGAAGGCTGTAGCCGGCATTGGCACTGTAGGTGTGCTCGGCAGCCAAAAGGCGCAAACTGGCCTGATCGCCAATTCCGCTGAGATTGTTTAGAGAAAGGCCACCGACCAGTTGAGCGCGGCCGGTTGAGCGTGAACCAAAGTTATTTGCGCCGATATCGGCTGCAAAAATTGGTTTGTCGTGCACTTGAACAGCCAGGTCGGCCAAGCCTTCCTGGCTTCCGCTTTGTAACGTCCCTGTCGCTTGAATGCCGGGTAGATCGTTTGCGATGAGCAAACCACGCTCAAGATCCTTGGCCGATAGATGGGCGCCTTCCTGTATGCGGTGAGTAATGATGTTTTGTACTACCAAGGCATTGGCACGCTTGGGCTGGTTGAGCAGACTGATGCCGCCAAAGCGTCCTTCCACTATCTGAATATGAACAGTGCCGTCAGTGACATCCTGCTGTGGCAGATAAACCCGCACATACCAGCCCTTGGCACGATAATGCTCGGCGATACGTTGGGCTAAATATTCAAGCTCGGCAAGGCTGAGAGTTTGACCTTCACGATCAGCCACCAGGGCGTGCAATTGATCCGTGGGGATGAGGGTGGCCCCGTCAATGACAATGCGCTTGACAGTAATGCGCGCGGTCTTGGCATCTTCAGCCAGGGGCTGCGCCATAAGATCAACTTGAGGGCTAGGTGTAGTGCGTGGGGCTTGCATGCTGCGCTCGGTTTCCCGCTGCAGGCTGCCCGCGTCTGGAATGGTCTGGGCGTAGAGCAGAGGTGAAGAAAAACCAACTATGCTAGTTGTTAACCAAAAAATGGATGATAGTTTTGCTGTTTGCTGTTCATGTCATGGGCTGCTCTTGAATTCTATACAACTTGTTGATTCATAATAAATAACCACCTGAATCCGTGAATCCATCATTGACTTTTCCATAGGCGGTATCAAGAACCAAGTACAACACTGGTTCTTGACACCGCCAGCTTAAATTTCTCTCAACGCACGGCATTCAAGCGTGCGCAGGGTTCTTTAGCCGTCAGTGCCCTGATCCCAGCGCGCCTATCATGTAGTAGTCCATTTCGCTGTCGCCAAAGCGGCTTTGCCCGAGAATGTGCTCGCAGTCGTCGAGCGTCTGCCCGATGCTCACGCTTTGTCCGTCGATGCCGCTGAAGGCACGCGTGGTATGGAAAGGCTGGGTCAGGTAGCGCTCCAGCCGCCGCGCGCGCGCCACCACCGCACGATCGGCGGCGGAGAGTTCTTCCAGCCCCAGCATGGCGATGATGTCGCGCAGCTCTTCGTATTCCGCCAGCGTGCGGCGCACGGCCAGCGCGATATCGTAGTGGCGCTGCCCGACCACGGCCGGCGTGAGCATCACCGAGCTGGAGGCCAGCGGGTCGATCGCCGGGTACAGCCCCTCGCTGGCGCGCTTGCGCGAGAGCACCACCGAGGCCGAAAGATGCGAAAAGATGTGCGCCGCCGCCGGGTCGGTGAAGTCGTCGGCCGGTACGTAAACGGCC
>JAJBBF010000142.1 GCA_020532215.1 Candidatus Cloacimonadota bacterium | reverse complement strand
TGAGCTGCGACAGAGCTGTGATCGAGGAGGCCTTTGTGCAACTAATCGTGAAGTTACGACCGTATCTTTTTATCGCCTTGGCGGTTGGAGCCGTCCTGCCGGTGGTAACGGCGCCAATGGCCTTGGGGGCAGGCATCGTGTTCGGGCTGCTGTTGGGCAATCCCTGGAAGGTGCAGACCTCCCGCTGGAGCCGACTGTTGCTGCAGGGGGCTGTGATGGGTCTCGGTTTCGGTGTGCCGATTCAGAACGTCATCATCACCGGTCGGGATGCCTTTGTCTATACGGCAGTCAGTATCGGCCTGACCATGCTGCTGGGCCTTGCGCTGGGCAGGCTGTTCGGCACTGCCTCCCGCACCTCAACCCTGATCTCGTTCGGCACCGCCATTTGCGGCGGCAGCGCCATTGCCGCCATGGCCCCGGTGATCAGGGCCGAGCCGGAAGAGACAGGGGTGGCGCTGGCCACGGTCTTTACCCTCAATGCGCTGGCGTTGCTGGTCTTTCCACCGTTGGGCCATCTGATGGGGATGGGGGAAGGACAGTTCGGTCTCTGGTCGGCGCTTGCAATTCACGATACCAGCAGCGTGGTGGGGGCGGCGGCGGCCTTTGGCGGTACGGCATTGACCATCGCCACCACCGTCAAGCTGACCCGCATGCTCTGGATCATGCCGGTGGCGCTGGGGGTGGCGTTGGTGACCCGTTCTGAGGGCAGGGTTGCGTTCCCCTATTTTATTCTCGGGTTTCTGGCTGCTGCTGCGCTGCGCAGTCTGCTGCCCCAGTACTTGCCGTTCTGGCAGGCGGGTTTGGCCGTGGCCAAGCAGGCGCTGGTGGTGACGCTGTTTCTGATCGGCAGCGGCCTGACCCGTGAGGTGTTGGCCAAGACCGGACTGCGTCCGTTGCTGCAGGCCACACTGCTGTGGGTGGTCGTTTCGCTTGCATCTGCCGCGGCCATTATGGCCGGCCTGGTATCGTGAACAAAAAAACACCCTGCGCCATCAGGGCGGGCAGGGTGTTCGAGTGCGGCGTGCCAGTGCAGCAGGGCTAGGCGGTATATTCGTCGGCGTACTTGACCAGGTTGGGTAGATCCGGCTTGGTCAGGATTTTTTGCGCCCCCAGCGATTCCCATTTGCGGATGTTGTCCTCCGAGGCCAGCGAGGAGAAGATGATGATCGGCAGTTCCTGCGGATTCTTCTCCTTGCGGACGGTGGAGGTCAGGTGCAGGCCGTCCATCTGGGGCATCTCCACGTCGGTGATCAGGAGCTGCAGCTTGCTGCGTAGTGTAACGCCCTCAGTGTCGCAACGCTGCATCAGGTCGCGGATCTTGTCCCAGGCCTCGGCCCCGTTGACCGCCTCCAGCACGTTGTAGCCCGCCCCTCGCAGGGCGCTGCACATGGTGGAGCGGATAAAGGGTGAGTCGTCAGCCACCAGGATGGTCTTGCTGTTGCGGTCATGGGTTGGCGCCTCGGCCAGCTGTTCCGGCGCCAGCGGTTTCAGGGCGCTGGAGCTGCAGAATTCGGCCACGATCTTTTCAAAGTCCAGTACCAGGATGATCCGGTCGTCCATCTTGACCAGGCCGGTCACCTGATCGGAATGGGCGCTCATCGAGGGGGCCTCGACGTTTTTCCAGGAGATGCGGTAGATGCGGGAGACCGAGTGGACCAGCACCCCCACCATCAGGTTGTTGAACTCCAGCACGATCACCCGGTCGGCCTGCATGTCGCCGGTATCCTTGTTGAGGATGCGTGCCAGGTTGAGGACCGTGATCACCTTTTCCCGCAGTTTGATCATCCCCTCGATGGCATCTACTGAGTTAAGGGATTTGGTCACCTCCGGCATGCGGATGATCTCGCGCACCTTGGCCACGTTGACCCCGTAGTGGCAGGGCACCAGATTGCCGTGGTGATCGTATTCATCCACGCGGAATTCAACGATTTCCAGTTCGTTGGTGTCACTCTCAAGCAGGATATTGGTCTGTTTAATCGCCATAGGGTCCGCTCCACTGGGTTGGAATAGTGCAGGAGTATACCACAACTTAGCGGATTGCAAAGAGGACAATTTAAGCCCTGTTGCGGCATTGACAGCGCTACACCCCTGTGTTAGCGTCGCGCCTGACCACAAGCTCTGGAGAATCCAATGATAACGCCCGATTTTACAACCTTTTGCCAGTTAGCCAGCCAGGGGAATCTGGTGCCGGTCTATCGCGAGATCATGGCCGACATGGACACCCCGGTGACCGCTTTTCGCAAGATCGACGATGGTCGCTATTCGTTTCTGCTGGAGAGTATTGAGGGCGGCGAGAAATGGGCCCGCTACTCCTTCCTGGGTGCCAGTCCGTCGCTGATTGTCCGCTCCAAGGGGCAGCGTGTCGAGTTGGTGCGTAACGGCGCTATCGAACAACGGGAGGTGGTCGATCCCACCACGGTGGTGCGGGAGATCTTAAGCCAGTACCAACCGGTTGAGGTGGCGGGACTGCCCCGCTTTGTGGGCGGCGCCGTGGGCTACCTGGGCTACGACATGGTGCGCCACTTTGAGCAGTTGCCCACAGGTCTTCCCGATACCATTGGCGCCTGGGATTCGCTGTTCATGATCACCGATAGCCTGCTGATCTTCGACAACGTCAAGCAGAAGATCCAGGTGGTGGCCACCGCACATCTGGACGGCAGCCTGTCGCTGGAAGAGGCCTACCAACAGGCTGTGAAGCGGATCGACGGGCTGGTGGCCCAGCTGCGCAGCCCGCTTTCAGTCAGTCCTGTCACCCGACCGGCCAGCAGCACGGTGGGCTTCAGCTCCAACATGACCCAGGCCGGCTTCGAGGCGGCGGTGGAACGCTGCAAGGAGTACGTGCGGGCCGGGGATATCATCCAGATCGTGCTGTCGCAACGTTTCAGCGGCGACCTGACGGTGGACCCCTTTGATATCTATCGTGTGCTGCGTACCACCAACCCCTCCCCGTATATGTTTTTTCTGCGCTGCGACGACACCACCGTGGTGGGCGCCTCGCCGGAGGTGATGGTGCGTAAGGAAGGGCGCAAGGTGGAACTGCGACCCATCGCCGGTACGCGCCCCCGTGGTGCCACGGCGGAAACTGATGCCCAACTGGCCGAGGAGCTGCTGGCCGATCCCAAGGAGCGGGCCGAGCATGTCATGCTGGTGGACCTGGGACGCAACGACTTGGGACGGGTCTGCAGGAGCGGCAGCGTTGAGGTGAGTGAGCTGATGGTGATCGAGCGTTACTCACACGTGATGCATATCGTTTCCAACGTGCGCGGTGAACTGCTTGCGGACCGCGACGCCTTCGATCTGGTGCGGGCTACCTTCCCGGCCGGCACCCTGTCCGGTGCCCCCAAGATCAGGGCCATGCAGATCATCGACGAGCTGGAGCCATTGCGTCGTGGCGTCTACGGCGGGGCTGTGGGCTACATCTCCTATTCCGGCAATATGGATCTGGCCATTGCCATCCGCACCCTGGTGGTCAGGGACGGCAAGGTGCATCTGCAGGCCGGGGCCGGTATCGTGGCCGATTCCGACCCGACCGCCGAATGGCAGGAGACGGTCAACAAGGCCATGGCGGTAAGACGGGCAATCGAGATTGCGGAGCAGGGGCTGGAGTAGCGCTTAGTGTAGTTCCAGCGGCCCTGTCTGGTGTTTGGGCCGCTTGAGCAGCAGCAACAGCGGGATGATGGCCAGGAAGGCCAGTCCAACGATGAAGAAGATCCGGTTGTAGGCCAGGGTGGCCGCCTGCTGGCGTACCATGCCGTAGAGCATGGTCAGTGCGCCCTGGTCGGCCTGGGTGGCCGACAGCCCTTTGGTGATCAGGGCCTGTTTGAGCTGCTCGAAGCGTAGCTGAAACACGGGGTTGTACTGGTTGATGTGGGGCACCAGCACGGTCTGGTAAAACTGCGACAGACGACCCAGCATGGTGGCTGCCACTGCAATGCCCACACTGCCGCCGATATTGCGCAGCAGGTTGAACATGCCGGTGGCGTTGCCGATCTCCTGCTTGGGTATGGCCGA
>JAJBBF010000048.1 GCA_020532215.1 Candidatus Cloacimonadota bacterium | reverse complement strand
GTCATGTTTATTGTCGATCACTCGGTCAAGGAAGGGGCCGATCCCTCAAGGGTCGCTTCACGCCGGATGCAGTTTGTCGAGATTGATTCCCAGGGGCAGGCGTTCAACGCTGGTTGGGCACCGCACCTCGATCTGGAACCGATTCAGCCCGACGACCTGGCGCTGATCCAGGATATTCTGGCCGCACCCTGGATCGCCGGAGATCTGGAGCAGATTGCTCTGGCCCATGCCTCAAACCATCTTGTGCCCGAGCATTTCGATGAAGTTCGCTGTCGGCGTGAGCAAACCGTCGACAAAACCCTAGCGGCCGTGCATGCCCGACTGGTCAAGGAAATCAACTTCTGGTCCGACCGCTACATCAAATTGCAGGACGACTTGGCTGCCGGCAAAGATGTGCGCCTGACCCTGGAGAATGTGCGCCGCACGATTGACGATCTCACCGCTCGCCGCCAGTCGCGGGAAAAAGAGTTGCTGGCCATGCGTCACATCATCTCGGCCACCCCTGTCGTACTGGGCGGTGCGCTGGTCATTCCTGCCGGCCTGCTGCTGCAGCGCAAGGGTGTCTCGCAGGAAGCCGGCGGCTGGTCCGCCGATGCCGCTGCCCGCGCCCACATCGAACGCATCGCCATGCAGGCCGTCATGGACGCCGAACGCGCCCTGGGGCACGAGGTGATGGATGTTTCGGACCAGAAGTGTGGCTGGGATGTAACCAGTTTGCCCAAAGCCGTCGCTGGCAAACTGCCGCCCTCGCGCCACATTGAAGTCAAGGGCCGGGCCAAGGGCGCGACCACCATCACCGTCACCCGTAACGAAATCCTCTATGGTCTGAACCAGACGGACAAATTCATTTTGGCGATTGTCCTTGTCAATGATCAAGGCTACGAAGGCCCGTACTATGTCCGGCGGCCATTCACCCAGGAACCGGACTGGGCGGTAACCAGTATAAATCTGAATCTCGATCAACTTCTTGCCAAGTCGGGCTTACCAGGAGATGAACGATGAAGCTGAACCGATTGCACATGAAAAACTTTCGCTGTTTTGAAGAACTCAGCCTTCAATTTGGCAAGAGACTTACGGTTGTAATTGCCGACAACGGGGCCGGAAAAACAGCTTTACTCGATGCAATCGCTCTTGGCTTTGGTCGTTATCTTACGAAATTGCCAGGCATATCGGGTCAAAGCCCAAAAGACACTGACTTGCGCATCTCTGCCGGCGAACGCAAAGAACCATTCATGATGCTTGCATGGGAAGCAGAAACCTTTGATGGCCGATCAGTTGTCTGGGCAACGGGGCGCAAACGCGATAACGCGGTGACTTCTGCCACGATCAAGCGGCAGTTGTCTGAAACACAGCAGTCTCTCTACGCGAATGGGCTTAAGTCAATAGACGAGTTCACGCTCGATCTTGTTCAATCTGAATCCGATCAAAAGCCCTATTTTGTTCCGGTTATTGCCTATTACGGCACCAATCGGGCTATACGCGATGACGTGAAAAGACGACGCGGTTTCAAAAAAAATTTTCTCCGATTTGACGCGCTCAAGGATGCTCTAACGAGAGATTCCAGTTTCCGTGCAGCTTTTGAATGGTTCAACGCCATGGAAGACGCCGAACGCCGTGAGCGGGAAGTACGACGCGACTTCGACTATCGTCACCCAGAACTTCAAGCCGTTCGAACAGCCATTGAACGGCTTTTGTCGCCGAATTTTCGCAATCCCCGTACGGAAATACGGCCCCTGCGTTTTGTCATCGACCGCATCATGCCCAATGGCACCATCCAGACTTTTAGGATCAGCCAGTTGAGTGATGGTTATCGTGTTGTCCTCGGCTTGACCATGGACCTCGCACGCCGCCTCATGGAGGCAAATAGCGGTTTGATACCCGCCGAAATGCAAGGGGAAAGCCCTCTGGATTTTCCTGCAATCGTTCTCATCGACGAAATCGATCTTCACCTGCATCCATCCTGGCAGCAGCGTATCGTAACGGATCTAATGCAGACATTTCGCAATGCCCAGTTCATCGTCACCACCCACAGCCCGCAGGTGCTCAGCACAGTGAAACGTGAAAATATCCGCATCATTGGCCCAGGTCCGGACGGCCGCATCGTTGCAGAACCACCCTTGGCCATGACCTACGGCGAACCGAGCGGAGACGTGCTGCACAGTGTGATGATGGTTGATCCGCAGCCGCCAGTCAGCGAGAAGGCCGACTTGCAACGACTCACGGAGTGGGTGGATCAGGGGCGCTATCTGGATGACGGTGCGGTCAGGCTGATGCGCCAACTTACCGAAAATCTGGGCGAGCAGCATCCGCAACTTCAACGCCTTCGCCGCAGCATCCAGCGCCAGGAGGCCTTGAAACAATGAGGGCAATTCAAAAACAAGGCACAGGGGGTTTTCAGCTCAACCAGTCACATGCCAATCCCCCGCAAACCCCCGGGCAAGCTATCAGCCGTTGGGGAAGTTTCGGTCACAAGGAAGCGTTATTACGATCTTTACTGACCGAGCAGTACCATCTGTGCTGCTACAGCGAATTACGTGCGGACGAGGAAGATCTGGGCTATCACATTGAGCACGTCGAGAACAAACAGCAGAATCCCCCTCGCACCTTCGATTACGGCAATCTGGCGGCAAGTGCTCTACACTCGGAAGTCCTTGGCGGGTTCAAGGCACAAGGAAACGAAGTCTTCGGTGGGCATGCGCGCGGTAAGAACGGCACCAACGGCCCGGTAGACATGCTCCGGTTCGTTTCGCCCCATCAAGCCGACTGCCCTCGCTTTTTCGCCTACCTGTCCGATGGTCGCGTGATCCCTGCCGACAATTTGAATGCCCAGGAGCGGGACAAAGCCCATTACACCATCGATACCCTCAATCTCAACAGTCCCTACCTGCGCACCCTGCGCCAAAAGTGGTGGGATGAGCTTGACGATCTTTTCGAAGAACACATTGATAAAGGCTGGAGCCTTGCTCATCTGGTCGCGCTCGAACTTGTACCGTCGTCAGGTAAACTCAGGCGCTTCTTTTCATTAACACGCCAGTTCTTCGGCACCATCGCGGAAAAAACTCTCCAACAACAGGCACCGGAACTCCTATGACCCCCATCAAATCCCCCAAGAAACTCATCGAAGTCGCCCTCCCGCTCGACGCTATCAATGTTGCTGCGGCGCGGGAAAAATCCATTCGCCACGGCCATCCCAGCACGTTACACCTGTGGTGGGCGCGGCGGCCGTTGGCGGCGGCGCGGGCGGTGATCTTTGCCCAGATGGTCAATGACCCCGGCTACGAGCGCCAGTTGGGGCGCGGGGTGAACAAAGAGAAGGCCGCCCTTGAACGCGAGCGCCTGTTCAAGATTATCGAAGATCTGGTTTTGTGGGAGAACACCAACAACGAAGCGGTGCTCGCCCGTGCCCGCGATGAGATCTGGAAGAGCTGGCGCGAGACCTGCGCGCTGAACAGAAATCATCCGCAGGCGGCCGAGCTCTTCAACCCGGACAAGCTGCCCGCCTTCCACGACCCCTTCGCCGGTGGGGGCGCGCTGCCGCTAGAGGCGCAGCGCCTGGGGTTGGAGAGCTACGCCAGCGACCTCAACCCGGTGGCGGTGACGATCAACAAGGCGATGATCGAGATTCCGCCCCGCTTTGCCGGTCGTGCGCCGGTGGGTCCGCGGCTTTCCAGCGACAAGCAGGGTAAATTGACGGAAGACTGGTCCGGCGCCAAGGGTCTGGCCGAGGACGTGCGCCGCTATGGCTCCTGGATGCGGGCGGAGGCGGAAAAGCGCATCGGCCACTTGTACCCGAAGATCGAAGTCACCGCCGAGATGGTCGCCGAGCGCCCGGACCTGAAGCCGCTGCTTGGGCAGAAGCTCACTGTGATCGCTTGGTTGTGGGCGCGCACGGTGAAAAGCCCCAACCCTGCCTTCAGCCATGCCGAGGTGCCGCTGGCCTCGACGTTCGTGCTGTCGAGCAAGGCGGGCAAGGAGGCGTATGTGGAGCCGGTGGTCGAGGGGGATGGCTATCGCTTCACGGTGAAGG
>JAJBBF010000161.1 GCA_020532215.1 Candidatus Cloacimonadota bacterium | reverse complement strand
TCGCTGCAGCGTTCATACGAGGCCCGTGAATTTAGCTCACCTGTATTGCGTGTTACGCCGATCCAGGTCCGTACCCAGAAGGGCGAAGATACCATTATACGGGTTGCCATGCGTTCCGAAGCCAGCTACAGCCTGCGTAAAGAGGCTGATATGCTCTACCTCGAGTTTACGCATCCGGCTGATTTTGCAGCTCAATCCGCAGCAAGCGCACCAAAGGCCGCCCCTGTTGCACAACCTGTTTCTGCTGATGCAGCGGTTGAACAGCAGTTGGTACAAACACAGTCTGCGAATGGTAAACGCACCTATGTAGGCCGCAAGGTAACGCTTGAATTTGCTGATGCAGATGTACGTAAGATTTTCCAACTGCTTTCCGAGGTCAGCAATAAAAACTTCGTGCTCGGCGATGAAGTGAAAGGAAATATTGACCTTAAGCTGGTTGGTGTACCCTGGGACCAGGCGTTGGAGGTTATACTTAACACCAAAGAGCTTGATAAGCGTGAAGAGGGCAACATCATCCTGATTCGTGGCAAGGGCAAGTTCAAATCCCTGCTTGACGAAGAAGATGAAATTAGAAAGGCCACTCTCAAGAGCGAACCGCTTGAAACCAGGATGTTCGATGTTAATTATGCAGATATAGATATAGTTGAAAAACATTTCCTACAGCTGAAAACTGATCGTGGTAAAATTGTAAAAGACGGTCGAACTAATAAGATAATTGCTATGGATGTTAACTCTGCCCTTGATGATATGGAGATGTTGCTGAAAAATATCGATATGCCGGAGAAGCAGGTGATGATCGAGGCGCGGATCATTGAGGCATCCACCAGCTTTACCAAGTCGCTGGGCATCCACTGGGGGCTCTACACCGATCCAAACATCGGCGGGGGGCTTGGCATCAATAACCTGCAGACCTCGTTTGGCGGTTTGACCAGCACTGATCCAATGTCGGATGACGGGTTTACCCAAGTGCCGGGTGCGTTCACCGATATCGCCTTTGGTACCATCGGTGCCAACGTCAAGCTGAATATGCGCCTGAATGCCGCCGCAACCGCCGGTCTGGTTAAAATTATCTCGACACCGAAGGTGGCAACACTGAACCACAAGACCGCCAAGATTACCCAAGGCCAGCAGATTCCGTATACCTCTGCCACCTCAGACAAGATCGAGACCAAGTTCGTAGAGGCGGCGCTATCGCTGGAGGTTACACCGCACATCAACGCCAACGGTACTATTGTGTTGAAGATCGATGCCAAGAACGATGCACCTGATCGTCAGACCTCGGTTGGTACGCCGCCGATCAACAAGAAGCAGGCCACGACTGAAATGTTGCTGCGTGATGGTGAAACGACGGTTATTGGCGGCATTTATGTCGACCGTGACACTGAAGGGGCTGATGGTGTGCCTTGGTTGATGGACATTCCGTTCATCGGGCATCTGTTCAAGTCAACCAATACTGAAAAGTCAAAAAGTGAGCTGCTGATTTTCATTACACCTCGTATTCTGAATGTAATCTGATCTCAGGAGTTGAATATTCACCCAAAGGGTCTCTTCTGTTACCAGAGGAGGCCCTTTTTGTGTGACTAGTTGTCAACCAGTGCTGACTGCTCGGTTGACAACCCGGAACGGGGTATGCTAGCTAATGGCCATGAACACAACCCTTCAGTCGTTACTCGATACATGCGTTGACGGCAATCAGCTAACCGAAGAACAGGCTCTTGCCTGCTGTTCACTGCAGCCTGAAGAACTGCCGTCACTGTTTGCTGCTGCTACACAGGTCAGAGAACGAGCTTTTAAACACAACGTCTCGCTCTGCTCCATTGTCAATGCCAAGTCAGGACTCTGCCCCGAAGATTGTTCCTTTTGCGCCCAATCGGCGCATCATGCGACGTCTGTTGCACAGTATCCACTGTTGGATGAGCAGACGCTACTGGACGGCGCCCGTGCAGCAGCAGCCAATGGTTCCGGTTGCTACGGTATCGTAACCAGCGGCAGCGGCATACGCAGCGGCGAGGAGCTGGATCGCATCTGCCGCGTGATTCGACAGATCCGGGCTGAAGGTTTGATCGCTCCCGGTGCGTCGCTGGGCACGCTGGACCAGTTCTCGGTTCAGGCCCTCAAAGAGGCGGGACTGGTCACCTATCACCACAACCTTGAGACCAGTCGCAGTTTCTTTCCGCATATCTGCAGTACGCACGACTATGAGGATGATGTCGCCACGGTCCGCATGGCCAAGCAGGCAGGGCTGCGTGTCTGTTCGGGCGGCCTGTTCGGTTTGGGTGAAACTATGGCCCAGCGGATCGAGCTGGCGCTGACCCTGCGCGAGCTCGCTGTGGATTCGGTGCCAATCAATTTTTTGGACCCGGTCGAGGGAACCCCCCTGTCCGGCAGCAATAACCTTTCTCCGCTTGAATGCCTGCACAGCATCGCCCTGTTTCGCCTGATACTGCCGCAGGCGCACATAACTATTTGCGGCGGGCGCGAAAAGAATCTGCGCGATCTGCAGTCATGGGTATTTATGGCCGGAGCCAGCGGTATCATGACCGGCAACTATCTTACTAAAGAAGGGCGTCAACCCCGTGATGATCGGCAAATGATAGCCGACCTGGGATTGCAGCTAACAGAGGGGCTTGTGCGATGAGTAGAGGGCTGTTTGTAACCGGGACCGACACTGGCGTTGGCAAAACGATAGTCACCGCCACCCTGGCCAGAATCTTGCGGCTGCGTGGCGTGAACGTAGGCGTCATGAAACCGGTCACCTCCGGTTGTCCAGAGCGTAACGGGGAGTGTGTCTCCGAAGATGCCGAGCTGTTGGCCTGGGCAGCCGGCATTGAGTGTGACGACGACGTTGCTCCCTATCGCCTGCGCGAACCGCTGGCGCCGGTGGAGTCCGCCAAGCTGGATGGGGTGAAGATCGATTTCAGCCGCATTGCGGAGTGTTACCAACGGCTGTCAGCTCGGCACGATTTTGTGCTGGTGGAGGGTGCAGGAGGCTTGATGGTGCCGCTTAATGGCGGCTTGCTGATAGCAGACCTGGTTAACCACCTCAAACTACCACTGGCAGTGGTGGCACGTCCGGATTTGGGAACCATTAACCACAGCGTGCTGACCTGTTACGCTGCCGGACAGATGGGCATTGAGGTGAAAGGGGTGTTTGTCAACCGCTTCCCAGCTGTTCCTGGACTGGCTGAAAAGGGCGCCCCCCATCAGATCGGCTCACTGTGTGGTGCGCCGATACTGGGCATCTGGAACGATCTGCCGGGCACACCAGAGCAGGTCGTAGAAACGTTGGCTGAACAGTTTAACAACGATCCCAAGTCGGACATCATCCTGCGGGTGCTGGGTGGCGACGAGGACAGCCCGTGCAGCACTGGTTCATCGGCGAGTAGCTGCTCAGGCAGCTGCAGTGGCTGCGGAGCATAGAACGGTGCCCCCCAAACCGACCACCGAGCAACTCAAAGACTGGGACAAACGCTACGTCTGGCATCCCTTTACCCAGATGCGCGATTGGCAGGCCGAAGATACACCGGTGATTGTGGCCGGGGAAGGCAGCTGGCTGATCGACTCAGACGGCAAGCGCTACCTGGACGGTGTCGCCTCCATGTGGACCAACGTGCATGGCCATTGCCACCCCGAGTTAAACCAGGCGTTGGCTGATCAGGCCGCTAAAATTGAACACGCCACCCTGCTGGGTCTGTCAGGAGAGCAATCGATCCTGCTGGCAAGGCGTCTGGTGGAGATCGCGCCGACCGGCCTGACCCGCGTCTTTTACTCCGACAACGGTTCCACCGCCGTCGAGGTGGGCCTGAAGATGGCCTATCAGTATCAGTGCCACCTGGGACAACCCCAGCGCAGCCGTTTCATCCGCCTGCAGCACGCCTACCACGGTGATACCATCGGCTCGATGAGTGTGGGCGGTATTCCGATCTACCACGCCACCTTCAGCCCCCTGTTGTTTGAGACCATCGAGGCGCCGGCTCCCTACTGTTACCGCTGTCCGCTGGGCAGGCAGGATGCTGACAGCTGCGGGCTGGCCTGCCTGGCTGAG
>JAJBBF010000095.1 GCA_020532215.1 Candidatus Cloacimonadota bacterium | reverse complement strand
GCATCGTTGTCTTGGGCGACATCCAGCCCAAGCCCTCCCTGATCGGATTTCAGATAGGCCAGGATCGTCCAGTCTTTCGCATTGATTTGTGACCAGATCACGCCCCGGTATTGCAGTTCAGCAAGCGGCTTCAGGTGATCCGGGCAACTTTCGACAGCCCGCAGGTCCTGGCGGCTGACGCCCGGCAGATAAAAAATCGGTGTCCGATCCTTGGGCAGCGAAACATCCTCGGCACGACCGGCAATCACGCAACGCAACCAGATGGCAGGCCCAATACGCTTGTCTGGCGCATAGTCGCCCAGGATCATGAGTTCAGGCAGTTCGGCCTGAAGAACGGGTATAACGGCTTCCCACTGACGGTCACGATCCGGCCACAGAATACAGGCCGGAGCGACCTGAACCTCCGGGTTGAAGACGGCGGCATCACGAACCGCTTTCAGGAGATGATCAAGCACTCTCATATTTGAAGTATCCCTACTCTCATTGCCGCTCCCTTCGCCGGGGCAATTCGGCCGGGGCAACAGGTTCGTATGCTTTTAGCCCCTGGTCTCCGGTGAGTATCTCAACCTGAAAATTCATCTGTGCATAATATTCCGCAACATCCTTAATCGTCGCATCGCCAAGAGATAATTTTTGAGCAGCGAGATCAGGCCAGGCATCAGCCAGATGAATGAGTTTTTCCGGTGCCCAGAGTATCGACTGTTCAGAAAACGCGGCCCAGGGCGTTTGCTCGTTGGCGCTTTTGCGCATCAACTCTGCCAGCGCCTGACCACGTTCCCGACGGCTGTGGGTCGCCTGTGAGATGTGATTTCCCGTTTCGATAATACTGGCCAAAGGCAAAACAAATGTAGTGTGGGCTTGTTCTTCTACCTGAATCTTTTCGTCCAGACGCTGTTTGTTCCATTTGTCGTCTTCTGGTCCACAGTCATCCATCCCCGGCACCTCAAGCCAGACGCAAAGAATACTGGTGTCGATAATCAGCACCTTTTTCATTGATTGTCCTCCTGCTTCAGGGCGGCTTCAATTCGCCCGCCAGCAGAGAGTTGACCCAACGACCCGCTCGCCATCAGCTTGGGCAATTGCTTGATGTCTTCAAGTTGCATTAAGAGGCTTGCCCCACTGGTATTATCCCGGTGAACGACAGTAATAAACGGCACCATTCTTGCTCCTGCCGCATCAAGCAGAGCAGGGTTATGGGTGGTCACAATCACATCAATGCCGCGATCTTTACCAAGGTTTCGAAGCATTTCGACAAGTACATGGGCACGCGAAGGATGCAGGCCATTATCCACTTCTTCGATCACCAACAGACTGCCAGGCTGACGGGTTAGCATCGCAGTCACTATGGCCAGGTAGCGCAAGGTTCCGTCCGACATGCCACGAGCATCTACCGTATGAGATAGCGTACCTGTCCAGCCTTCTTCACAGTAGAGCATGGCATCGGTTTGAAACTTACCGACCGGCTCCGTCCAGATGCGCTGAATATCCCTTTCAGGAAGCGCCTTGAGATATTCTGTAAGAATGTCTTCGACTTCCTTTTTTCGTGTTTTATCAAGAGCTGCCAAGACGCCCGCTATATTGGAACCATCCGCCTGTAATTTTTCTGAAAACGGCGTGTAATCCCGCATGTGGCTTGGAATCGGGTCAAAGACAAAAATCTGTTGCAGCTGGGTAAGAACTTGTTTGACCCCCTCCTGGACCTCTTTCCGCAAATTCAGCGCGTCGGATTGCGCCAGCACAAGGTGCGAGCGATTCACATCAATGCGTTTACCTGGCCCCTTGGTACCGGTTGTAAAGTAGGCAGGGATGCCAGGAGCTGCGGCTTCCTGCGGCTGGGTGTAGAAAAGACGGCTCTCACGGGGTGTTTTGCTGCGCGGACCGTACTTCAGCAGCGTCAGTTCCTCACGCGCAACCTCTGCTTTTGCTCCATTGACTTGCACAGTAAGCTCATAACGATAATCTTGATTCTCAGCGTCACCACCTAGCGTGAGCACCAAAGAAAACTCCTTTGCCGGTTTCCTGCAAACCCATTCCATGCCGCCACGAATAGGGGCAAGGTTCACATCACCGTTAATTGCCTGAAAAATCCCCACACCGGATGCTGTCCGCTGGAGGAACAGCAACGCATCAAGGGTGTTGGATTTGCCACTCGCATTGGTTCCTATCAGGATCGTCAACGGATCAATAAAGAGCGTTGCTTGTTCAAAACTCTTCCAGTTCGTTAATTTCAATTCTTTGATCATGCTTACCTCTCCTCAACTCTGGCTTGTCGTTTTTCAGCCAAAGTCAGATGGTGATCATTGATGCGGTCGCCGTCAAAGACGTGATACCAGGGGGCGGATTCCACGTCCTTGCCCCGGTCCTTGTTCCAGTTAATGTTGGGTTTGTCGCGCAGGACGCCCGCGCCTCTCTTGCCAACATCGGGCACGCTGAGGAAGGGGCGGATGTTGAGGCGCACGCCGTCGTTGAGGTCCGGGTCCCAACCGATGGGCTGTTTTTCGAGTGGTTTCCAGCGCACGAAGATGTCGTAGGGCGCTTCGCCTTCGAGGATCAGCTCCAGCTTTTTCTTGAGGGCCTCGGCGGCGGCCAGGCGTTCCTGTGCTCCGTCCACGCCGCTGGCGATGTCCTGCTTCTGACGGCTGATCCAGTCGCCCAGGTAGGTATAGATCAGGGTCTCCAGCAGCTTGGCGTCGAGCTTGTGGTAGTTGATCAGAGCAGCGAAGCCGTCGCGCAGGCCATCCCAGATGTGCCAGATGAAGGGGCGGTGCTGGAACAGCTTGCAGTGTTGAGTGAACAATTTCTCCCGCAGCCAGGTCTCCAGTGTCTTGCCCGCGTGATCTGCACTTTTAAGCAGCGCGGCCAGGGTGTCGTTGGACCAGGCATCGCCATAGGCGGCGGCCAGCAGGTTCAGCAGGCGGTCGGATGCTGAGGCCTCTCCCCGCACCGGCGGAATGCAGACGATGCCGTCATCATCGGCGTAGCTCGCCAGGGCCTCGCAGCGCTTGACCCATTCGCGCTGTTCGTCGGCCAGTTCCATGTTGGTATCCAGTTCGGCTGGCCAGCGGTAGCCGAGAAGGCGGGCAACGGCGACGTGCAGCACGCTGTCATCAGTACGCAGAGAGCCGTGGGTAGTCCACTTTTGATCCTCATCCCAGATGACCGAGCCACAGGGATGGCCGTGGAAGATCCATTGGGTGGGGTCGTCGGTGTAGGGCTTGGGCAGGCCGTTGGGGTACTTTTCTTCGGCAACCGTTGTCCAGTGACCAAGGTTGAATGGAACCTTAGCCAAGGTAGCATTTGTAACTTTGAGGCTCTGATCGATTTGCCGTACTGCCTCGTTGTAATCAGTCGCAGAACAGTAGCACCAGATGGCAGTCTGCGCATCTTCAGAATTAGGAATCAGTACAGCGGTGTTGTTGTCGAAAGCATATTTGTTGTATAGCGTCACGGGCAGATCACCCATTTGGCTAATTAAAATGCCATGTTTAGACCAAGCCCCGGTGCCATCTTTTCTAGCTCCCTGGAGCTCCAAGATAGATCCTTGGCCATTCTCCCAGCGCGGCAGAGATTCATTGCCGCCAAAAATTTGGGTTGTTTTTACGGTGCTCTGAAATGGAATCCATATGTCCTGAGATTCAATTATCTCCCAAAAAAAGAACTTCATTCGAGGCATATCGCCGGAAGTTAATCCATGGTAGCTATAACAGTACTTTTCCAACAATTTTCCTACTTCATTAGCACCTAATGAGACTCGCGCATCTGGATTTTGTAACTGCTTCTCCTGGGGCGCGCTTTCTATTTGTCCCATTCGAAGACCATAGGCTTTTTCGGAGGCGGTGCGGGGTTCGGACACATCCACACCCCGAATCAGGTTGCCGTCATTGACGTCGCCAAACAGCCCGCCCGATTCTTTTGTTGAATTGCCTCGGCTAAGGCTGATGGCATCGCAAAAACCAGCAAACGACATAAAGTCTTGAAATAATTTGATATAGCCGAAGTTGCCACTTTACTCCGTGTCTGACTTTTGGCAAAATAACCGCAAAAATTCAAGAGGTTATG
>JAJBBF010000138.1 GCA_020532215.1 Candidatus Cloacimonadota bacterium | reverse complement strand
CTGGTGTAATCATAATCCCAGCCGGGGGGCCAGTTGTCGGGGTTGGTTCCCGATCCGAGATAGCTGTAACAGGGATCGAGCCCCTCCAACAGGCTGCGGCGGTTGCAGTATTCAACGGCGGAATACCAGGGGACGTTGTACACGGGATAGGTATCCCCAACCCCGTAGTATTCGGCGGGATTGGATCCCATTACCGCGGTGAAGGCCGCCTGGGTGATCTCATGCTTGTCCACGTAAAATGACGCCACCGTCAAGCCACCTGTATAAGTGCCGGTGGTGGGATAAATGGTTCCCCCCCCGCCACGAAGACCATTGTCCCGGGGTCGATCAGGGCGGTCACATGATAGAATTCGCGGGCCGCGGTTATCGGAACCGTCCAGCTGGCGCCGTTGAACACGCCATTCAGGTCTTCCGAGAAGGCCCCGTCTGGCGTGGAGCAGGAATAAACTTTGTAGGCGGTGGCGTTGGGAACCGCGTCCCAACTAAGCAAAACCTCTGTCCCGGTGGTGGAGATCGTGAGGTTGGCAACCGGTTCGGTGCGCAGGTAACCGTCGTCTGAACCCAGGGCCAAAGCTGCCGCGCAGATGAACAAGATGGCAACCGTCAGCAGCGTTCTGGTCATTGTTCCTCCCAATATTTGCTGTATGATACAAGCAATAAAGACAACAATACCGCTACTGAGAAACAATTGGATCGGTCAAGCATTTTTTTGCCGTTGACGGGATCAGGCCGGAGAAAATGCGCCCCAAAAAGGTGCTTCCTTACAACCCGGGGCAGAGGTTTATTCAAGCCGGGATCTGCCCTCCGCAAGGCTCTGGATATAGGCTTTTAGCGGGGTTCGGCCAGCCCGGAGATCAAATGCCCGGCTCAGGATCGGGCAGCATCAATCCAGCAGGTCTTCGCCCCTGTCTTTTTCAGACTTGTCCAGCGCCAGGCCGAGCAGGGAGGGGATGAGGCTGGTTTCGAAGCCGATGCCGGCGTAGAAGCTGAGTCCCTCGAAAGCGGCGTTGCGCGCGGGAACGCCTGCCGGCCAATCGGGTTCAGGCAGAGGCCCTTCCTCCGTCATCCAAGCCGCGATATCGTTGTTTGAATACCAGTTTCCCTGCAGCTTCTGCTGGTAGCGGGTTCCAAGGTGCAGGTTCAGATAGTTGTATTGGGCCAGGCGGATGCCGAACTGGACGCGGGCTTCGCCGCCCCATTGATAATCCCAGAAGCTGTAACTGCGGGAATCGCCTTCTTTGAAGGAGGTGACGTAGGAATAGTAGCCGATCTCGCTGACCAGGGGCTTCTGATAGGAAAAATGCCCGATAAGTTCCAGCTGCCCGTGCAGCAGGCCGCCCGGGGAAAGATGGACGCCGCCCACCGCGAGGCTGCCGATATCCAGCAAAATGCCGGATTCCCAACCGTCCTGTTCCCAGGTGAAAACCGCCTGGTCCAGCAGGCTGGCGCCGACCATGAAAGCCGGGTATTGGGCGCTGTAGGGCTGGTTGAATTCCTTGTCCCAGAGGTTGATCGCCCGGAAGCGGAGCCCGCTAACGGAAAGGCCGTTGGATAGGGGCGCGTAGCCGCTCTGGCCGGTGCCGCCCAGGCCGAAATAATGGTTCGCCTCCAGCACCCCGGCGGGCATCAGCCCGTAGCGCCAGGCGAATTCGCGGCGCTTTTCCGCGTCGCTGATCAGCCGGGTTTTGGCAAATTCCAGCTCGAGGGGCAGATCCTCGCCGAGAGCGACGGCAAAGCTGCCGGATATCGGGTTGTAAGGGGCCGGCGGCAGCGCGGTGTAGCTGTGTTCGCCCACGGGAAGCTTGAGTTTGTTCACCTTGCTCTTGGCCACTCCGTCGATCAGGTATTTGGTGTTTTTGAGGGAAGAAGTGATCGTCACGGTTCCGTAGCTGAAATCAAGGGGCTGTTCAAGCTGGACGCCGTCTTCAACAGTGACGGAGCGGGTGACCCGGTACTCCCCAAAACCGGTTACCGCTTTGGGCAGAACCGCCTCGACGGTGTAGGTTCCGGGCGGCAGGGGCAGGTTTTTCACCTTGCCCAGGCTTAGCCCGGAGATCAGGAACCTGGCGTAAATCTCATTACTGGTGAGGGTCAGGGTCCCGTGGGGAAAATCAAAGCGCTCCTGCGTGGTCGCGGCTGTCCGGATCTCCACCTGGCGAGTCTGCTCAAAATCGCCGGTAACGGGGTTCTGGCCATAGGCGCGGACCTCGTAGGAGCCGGGAGGCAGAGGCAGATACTCCACTTCAGGCTGGTCGTAGCCGTCGATCTGGTATTTCACTCCCGGCATATTGCTTGTGACGAGGAGAAAACCGTTGCCGGAACCGGGTGCCTGGGAAAAAGCGAAAAGGGGTATGGAAAGCAAGGCCAGAAGCAGGCCGATCCTGCCCGCCTGACCGCTTTTGGCTGGGGAAAGCGGTTTGGAACTGAGTTGTTCTGGGTGGGGTTTATTCACCGGATGTACCTCAATAGCGATTTTGGTTAAGGTTGCAGGCTCCGGCCACCTGTCAAGACAAATGTTTGCAGCGCACGGAATCGAGGGCTGGAAATGGCTTCCGGCCTGCCTGGCAACGCTGCCGCAAGGCGGATATCCGGTTCAGTCCCCGCGATTCAGGGAACTCCGCGGGTCAGAAAGCGTGGCCGAAATTGAAATAGAGCCCCATCGCGTCCTTGCCCAGGCCGATGTCCAGGCGGGCGATGATCCCGTAGAGGTACAACCTCAAGCCAAAAACGGGATTGGAGGCGAGCTTATCCAGGGAAACATCAGCTGGCGAATCGGCTGCGATCCCGGCATCATAGCCGATCACGCCTCCCAGCGCTTTGTAGATGGGAAAGCGGATCTCGGCGTTGCCGACCAGGGTGGTGTTCATCAAAAAGCGTTCAGCCGGGGTTCCGCGCAGGCTTTGATACCTTGCTCTGCCTGCTCCTGCACTATCTGGGGATTGTGGATTAGCTCTCTAAGAGTGCAGACCTTTCCACCCCCAGGATTGGCTTGCAGCGCAAGTTTTCTGGCCCGGGGCACGCATAATCAGAACAGGTATGTTCTGCCAGTAACACTTTCATTCGCTCTCCAGCTTGGTCAGCACAATGTCGGACACCAAGTCCACTTGTTCCTCGATACTTGGCTCGCCGTCGTCTTTGGACTTTGGAACACCAGATTATCCTTGACTTGTAGCATGTACAAGGTTTTGTAGTCTAGTGTTTGGAAAGTTAAAGGAGTTTATTGTGAAGCTTGGTAATAGTATCTTGAGGGGAGTTGTCTGTGGCGGCATATCCGGCCTATTAGTACTAGGCATTGCATTGCGTTTGGGCACTATTGGCATAGCTTATCTTTACGGCAGTAATGTGAACCTAAGCGTAAGGAATCTGATAGAATTCTTGGTAGCGGCATGCTTGATCGGAGTTTTTGGAGGAATAACAATTGTCATAGCAGATCTCTTTATCAGGCTTAGAAGAGCTGTGTTGATCACAGTCAATTCAGCGTTCTTGGCAGCTTTATCAGTGGTCCCTGCTTTGATCGGCAAGCCCGGACTGATGCTGCATACTGAAAAAGGACTAATACTAATGTCTCTGGTAGTATCGATGCTGGTACTATACAATGTTGTGACATTAGCTCTTATTGAAAGGTTTGATCAAATAAAAAGGAGACAATCATGAAAACAAATCGCGACGCCATTGGTTTTATCTTGTTAATAATAGGAACTTTTGGATTGCTATTCAATGAGATTTTGCTTGATTTGGGAATAGTGCCTGTACTAGTCTTTTCTATTTGTAACCTCAGTGGTTTATTCTTGGTGGTAAAAGTACTTACAAGGAAATAGACTTCCTGTTCACCGTCCGATCCTGAGAATATCTGTGTCTAAGGTTTCACTACAGGGATTCAGGTTTGAAGATCGTATCCGGGCTTTTCGGTTTGAAGCGTCGTCATTGATCCCCTGTGAGTCTCCTTCGGCTGTCTGTTATACCTTTTCCAGTTACCACACTCCAAAGATTTATTCACAACTTTAGTGCAATACATCCAGTAGTGGATGGAACTAAGTAAGCTCAAGAATGATACAACAGCTAAAGAAGCTATGTTACAGGCGACAACGCTGATATTGGCCGCCCTGGGACCAATTATTTGCTTGACTGATATGGGAGGCAAAATGGATTGGAATCATCATAGTAAACAGGTGATAGTGAATGACTTTAAAGGAACTTGTGCAGTTATTGGACGGCGAGGTGCTGATCCCTGAGGCCGACCTGGAGGTGGAGGTGCCCTGCGCTTTCG
>JAJBBF010000038.1 GCA_020532215.1 Candidatus Cloacimonadota bacterium | reverse complement strand
TCAGACCGAGTGTGCCCTGGCACATCAGCGCGTTGCCCGTGCCGAGGCCCGGCTGCGTCAGGCACGTGAAAACGCACGGGCCGCCGGGGCCATGGCCGATTATGCGCGGATCACTGCACCGATCAGCGGCATCATCACCAGCAAGCAGGTCGACCTGGGGGTAACCGTCTTTCCGGGCCAGCCGCTGATGACGATCGATGACGAAACCAGCTACCAGTTGGAACTGGTCGTGCCGGAAAGCTACGCTGCACTGGTGCGCCCCGGCACGCCGGTCCAGGTCAGCCTGGATACGCTGCAGAAAACCGTCAACGCCACTGTGGCAGAACTGGTGCCGGCAGCCGATCCCGCCAGCCGCACCTTCACCGCCAAGGTCAACCTGCGCGTAAGTGGTCTGAAGAGCGGACTCTTCGGGCGGGCGATCCTGGCGCTGGACACCACCCGCGCGACGCTGCTGGTGCCAAAGCAGGCCATCTTTGAGCGTGGCGCCTTAACGGCGGTCTGGACGGTTGACCAGACTGACACCATCAGAATGCGGCTGGTCAAGGTGGGCAAGGCAGCCGGTGGCCAGGTCGAGATCCTGGCCGGCCTGACCGGCGGTGAACGGATCGTGGCAACCCACCGGTCACCGTTGGTGGATGGCGCCAAGCTGGTCCCGTAACAACCGGGATACGACGATTATTTCGAAAGGGAGCGTTATGAAGACATTGCTGCTGACCCTGGGCCTGCTGGCAGCCCTGGCCGAAAGTGCCCGGGCCGATAACTTCCGCTGCCCCAATGGCGCCATCGTCTCCACCGGCGATACCATGGCCGAAGTCTATGTCGAGTGCGACCCGCCCAGCTTCAAAAATGTACGCACCGAATCGGAGGCCGGCTACCGTGGCGCCACCATCCTGATCAACGTGGAAGAATGGACCTACAACGAGGGGCCGCATCGCCTGATGCATACGCTGACCTTCCGCAACGGGGTACTGGAAAAAGTGCAGACCCTGGGCTACGGGAAATAGACCATGACTGAACCGTCCCTCGGCTTTGCGGGCAAGGTGGCCCGCGCCTTCATCGATTCGAAACTGACGCCACTGATCGTAGTGGCCGCGCTGCTGCTCGGCCTGTTCGCCATCAAGATGACCCCGCGCGAAGAGGAACCGCAGATCTCGGTGCCTATGATCGACATCTATCTGCCACTGCCCGGCTCATCGCCCCAGGAGGTGCAGGAGCGGGTGGTCAAGCCGTTTGAAGGGCGGCTGTGGGAAATATCCGGCGTGGAATACCTCTACTCCATGAGCCGCCCCGGAATGGGGGTGATCACGGTCCGCTACAAGGTGGGCCAGAACATGGAAGAGTCGCTGGTCAAGCTGTATAACAAGGTGATGAGTAACCGCACCTTGCTACCGGCTGGCGCAGGCGAGCCGCTGGTGGTGGCAAAATCCATCGACGACGTGCCGATCCTGGCCCTGACCCTCTGGTCAGAACGCTATGATCACGCCATGCTGCGCAAGGTGGCTCGCGAAATCTGCGACGAGCTGAAGAAGACCGACAATGTGGCCGAGGCCGAGATCAAGGGCGGCCTCACCCGGCAGCTGCGAGTAACCTTGGACGGTGCCCGGCTGGCAGGCTTCGGCATCTCGCCGCTCCAGATCGCAGCAGCCCTGCAGCAGGGCAACGCCTCGCTCCCCTCCGGCGCCTTCAGCGGTGCCAACCGCGAGATGCTGGTGGAGACCGGGCTGTTTCTGGACAGTGAACAGTCGGTGCGCCAGCTGGTGGTGGGCCTGCACAGCGGCCGGCCGGTCTATCTGGGCGATGTGGCCCAGGTCAACGATACGGTCAAGGAGCCGGATGATTACGTCTTCATGGGCCTCGGCCAGGGGGCCGGTCATCGCCAGCTGAGCGGTAATCACCATCAGGACTACCCCGCCGTTACCGTCTCCATTGCCAAACGCAAAGGGGCCAATGCCACCTGGGTGGCGGACGACCTGCTGAAAAAAGTGGAGTTTATGAAGGGCCGGGTGATTCCGGCCGACATCCAGGTGACGGTGACCCGCAACTACGGCGAGACCGCCCGTGAAAAGAACAACGAGCTGCTGTTTCATATGTTCCTGGCCGCCATCTCGGTCACGATCCTGATCGCCCTGTTCATGGGCTGGCGGGCCGGGGCCGTGGCGGCCATCGCCATCCCGGTCACCCTGGCGCTGACCATGCTGATCTTCTACCTGATCGGCTACACCCTGAACCGGATCACCCTGTTTGCCCTGATCTTCTCGATCGGCATCCTGGTGGACGACGCCATCGTGGTGGTGGAGAACATCCACCGCTATTTCACCACCACAGTCCTTGAGCCGCTGGAGGCGGCCATCCGCGCCGTGGATGAGATCGGCAACCCGACGGTGCTGGCCACCTTCGCCGTGATCGCCTCGATCCTACCGATGGGCTTTGTGGGCGGTCTGATGGGCCCCTATATGCGGCCGATCCCGGTGGGGGCCAGCATGGCCATGATCCTCTCCATGTTCATCGCCTTCATCGTGACTCCCTACTTCGCCTACCGCCTGATGAAGGGCCAGCACCATAGCGGGGCCGAACCGGAAGGCGAATCAAAACTGACCGCCTTCTACCGCCACTGGATGGGGCGCCTGCTGCACGACGTGAAACTGCGCAACGGCTTCCTGATCGCCGTGGTGGTGCTGCTGCTGGCCTCCTGCTCGCTGATCTACTTCAAGGCAGTTACGGTCAAGATGCTGCCGTTCGACAACAAAAACGAGCTGCAGGTAATCATCGACGCCCCGGAAGGGACCCCGCTGGAGCAGACCGCCCGGATAACCCGCGAGATGGGCGATGCCCTGCGCAGCGTGCCGGAGGTGACCGACTTCCAGCTCTACATCGGCACCAGTGCGCCGTTCAACTTTAACGGCCTGGTGCGGCACTATTTCCTGCGCAAGGGGCCACACCTGGCCGATATCCAGATCAACCTGCTGCACAAGGGGGATCGTTCCGCACAGTCACATGACGTGGCCAAGAAGATCCGTCCGCTGCTCAAGACGGTGGCCGACCGGCATCAGGCCAGTGTCAAGGTGGCCGAGATTCCGCCGGGACCGCCCGTACTCTCAACCCTGGTGGCCGAGATTTACGGCCCGGATGACACAGCACGTGCCAGCATCGCCGAAAAGATCAAAGCGATCTTCACTGCCACCGCCGGGGTGGTTGATGTGGACTGGTACCGCGAGAGCGACCAGCCCAAGGCCACCTTTGTGGTGGACAGCGAAAAGGCGGCCCTCTCCGGCATCAAGGTGGCCGACGTGGCCCGCACCCTGAGCATGGCGCTGTCCGGCCAGGATGTAGGTCTGCTGCACCTGCCCAAGGAGAAGGAGCCGGTGGCCATCAACCTGCGGCTGGCAACCAACCAGCGCAGTTCCCTGGCCGATCTGGCCTCGATCAGCGTGCCCGGCCCCCGTGGCAGCGTGCCGCTGTCACAGCTGGTAACCGTGCAGACCGGCAGCGAGGCCAAGACGCTCTACCGCAAAAACCTGAAAAATGTCGTCTATGTAATCGGCGATGTGGCCGGCGAGATCGAGGCGCCAGTCTATGCCATCCTCAAGATGCAGAACCAGATTGCCGCCCTGCCGACCCCGGACGGCTCCACAATCGAGATATTGGCTGCCCGGCAGCCCTGGTCTGAAGCCACGATGGGCATGAAGTGGGACGGTGAGTGGCACATCACCTACGAGGTGTTCCGCGACCTGGGGATCGCCTTTGGCGCCGTGATGGTACTGATCTACATCCTGGTGGTGGCCTGGTTTAAGGACTTCACCACCCCGCTGGTGATCATGGCCCCGATCCCGCTGACCCTGATCGGCATTCTACCGGGCCACGCCCTGTTCGGCGCCTTTTTCACCGCCACCTCCATGATCGGCTTCATCGCCCTGGCCGGCATCATCGTGCGTAACTCGATCATCCTGATCGACTTTGCCGAGATGAAGCGGGCTGAGGGGATGCCGCTGGACGAGGCGATCATTGAGGCCGGTGCGGTCCGTTTCCGGCCGATGCTCTTAACCGGCGCCGCCGTGGTGGTGGGCAGCTTCGTGATTGTCTTTGACCCGATCTTCCAGGGGCTGGCCATCGCCCTGATGTGCGGTGAGATCGCCTCGACCCTGCTGTCGCGGGTCACTATCCCAATCCTGTACTTCCTGGTGCAGGGTTGGAAAGAACGGCACCATATCGGGCAGCCCCACGCTGCCGACACCCCCGCTTAAGGAGGCCTCCATGTACATCGAACGGATCGTCAGGATCGTGGC
>JAJBBF010000148.1 GCA_020532215.1 Candidatus Cloacimonadota bacterium | reverse complement strand
TATACCTGATTTGGCATCTAAGATATTCTATCTGAACAGCTTAGAATGAGAATTCGCCCTGGTCTATGGAATGGAATTTGCTTAGTTAAACCACTATCGAAAAAACTGATTGACAGAAACATGCGGTCAGTTTGGATTGAAAAAAAGATACTATCCCTTGATTCATAAGGAGGATCAATGAAAAAAAGATGGCTGATTCTACTGGCCCTGACACTTGTCGCAGCCATGTTTGCCAACGGCACAGACCGCTACGAAGTGGTGGCATGGCAGGAAACCTTTGAAACCGGAGCAACCGGCTGGAACCATTACGATGGCAGCATCCCGCCAAACCTCTGGCACATTTACAATAACGGCGACGCTCAAGGCGACGTCTGGTGGATGGGCGACACTGCCCTGGCCCAAGGAGCCAATATTGGCGGTTATTATGACCACCAGTACCTGGTGCTTGACACCCCGGCGCGCACCATCGTGGCCGGAAATACCAACCTCACTTTTAAACTTCGCTACAACGTGGAAGATCCCGCCGGCGCCACAGCGCCTTACACCGGTTGGGATGCCTGCAACATCCGCGTTTCCACCGATGGCGGGACCACCTGGACCCCCATCGCCGGAACCCCCGCCTACAACATCACCAGCGCTTATTCCTTCGGCTTTGAGCATGGTGAAGGTCCGAACATCCCTGCCTGGGGTGGAGTACAGGACACCTGGACAAACGCAACCTTCGACCTTTCCACCTATGTGGGCCAAAGCGTGAAGATCCGCTTCGCCTTTGCTTCCGACCCCGCTTACAGCACCGGCGACGCGCCCGCCATGTATGGCATGATGGTTGACGACATAGCCTTCGGCGGCTATACCAACAACGGCACCGACGACGGCCAGATGGTTTCCAGCAGCATGGTTCCCGTGGGCGGCGACATCTGGAACCTGGCCACCGACGCCACCGCTCCCTCACCCACCCATATCATGAAATGCCAAAACGCCCAGGGAACCTATAACCCCAACATGATGAACTACCTGGTGAGCCCTCCCATCACTCTTCCCAACGATGGCGACATCCGCGTGGACTTCATGATCATGGGCTTGTTCACGGACCCCGACACCTTCCCCGAAGTTGACTATTTCGGCTGGGAGATATCTCCCAACAACGGCGTCAGCTGGTATGCCATGAGCAATCCTTACAACGACCCCACAGGCACCAACTACGTATATTCTGACGCTCCGGATGTTTGGTCATCCATGACCGGCAGTTATTCCCTGGACGGCCTTATCTCCGATTATGCCGGCGAGACCATCATGTTGCGCTGGTACTTCCTCTCTGATGATGACACACCCCAGGGCACCGGCATCATGATCGATGACGTCACCATCTACAACGACGTCTTTATCGCTCCTCCCGAAAACCTGGCAGCGACGGTTGACGGCAGCGACGTCACCCTCACCTGGACGGCTCCGGGCGGTGGCGGCGGCGGCGGCGAAGAAGGCTGGCTGAATTATGACGGCGAAAACGCCGGAAACTCCATCGGCACCGGTGCCGCGGCTGATTTTGCCGTAGCCGCCAAATGGGCCGCCCAAGGCGATAACAGCATCTACGACTACGTGGGCATGAACATCACCAAGATCAAGTTCTTCCCTGCCGAAGCCAACTGCGTTTACACTGCTCGCATCTGGACCGGCGCTGCCGGCACCATCGCCTATGAACAAGCTGTAACCCCCGTTATCAACCAATGGAACGAAGTGGTGCTCACAACTCCATACACCATTCCCGCCCAGACCACGATCATGGCTGGTTACCGCTGCAACACCCAGGCCGGATATCCGGCTGGTTGTGATGAAGGTCCTCAGGTGGAGGGCTTCGGCAATATGATGTACTGGCAAAACGCCTGGACCACGCTGACCCAGGTTGCCGCTACCCTTACCTACAATTGGAACATCCGCATCTATGTCGCGGATCCCGTTACCGGCAAGGAATACGTCCTCGGCCACGGACCCATCGAGCAGGAAGTCCATGAATACAACGCTGCCCCGCTGGCTGTCGCTCAGACCTCCGCGCCCGTCCGCATGGTTGATGGCTACAAGATCTTCCGCGATGATATCGAGATCGACCAGGTGGGAGCTACTGTGCTCACCTACACCGACGCCAACGTCGCCGGCGGAGTGCACACCTACTATCTGAAAGCTATCTACGGCGCTAACGAATCCGAAGCTTCGAACGTGGTGACAGCCTTTGTGCTGCCTGCCATGCACGCAGAACTGATGCACGACGACGGCACCGCCGAAGAAGGCTTCAACGTCGGCTCCACCAAGCAGATGGCTGTGAAACACAGCTATGGCCAGGCCGTGACCGTCAAATATGCCAAGGTCTATATCCACACCGTGGGTACCGCCGGCATCATCCTCCGCGTCTTCGACAACGACGGCGCCAATGGTATGCCAGGAACACAGCTGGCCCAGTATCAGTATCCCGCCGCCTCCGTGGTGGAAGGCTGGAACTGGGTGGCGCTGCCCGCGGACATCAATGTGGCCGACGGCGAATTCTATCTGGGCATCCTGGAAACCACCAACGCTTCCGCGATCGGTTTGGACACCTCCAGCAACGGCTACAGCTACAAGAAGATCGCCACCGATTGGGAACCCGTCGCCAACGGCGAGATCATGCTCCGCGCCATCGTGGAATACAGCACCGCCAACAACGACAATGTGACCCCGGTCTACACCCTGGACGCGAAGAACTTCCCCAATCCCTTCAATCCTGAAACCACCATCGCCTTCAGCGTTCCCAAAGCCGGACCCGCCAGCCTCAAGATCTACAACACCAAAGGCCAGCTTGTCCGCACCCTGGTGAACGATGTCCGCGAAGCCGGCAACCACAGCGTTGTCTGGAACGGCATGGACAACCTTGGCAACAGCGTTTCCAGCGGCCTGTATTTCTATCGCCTCAGCAGCGACGGCAATACCGTCACCCGCAAGATGCTGCTGGCCAAATAAGCAAGTTCAACCCGGCTGAAAAGCCGCAACATACTGGGAGCGGCCCGCGTGGCCGCTCCCTTTTTCTGTCCAATCTGGGCTGCCCTGCTTTGGCCTCGAAAATTAGGGTTGACAGTTTCAAGACCCTGAATACTCTTTCTATATGCAATGATAAAAACTTATTTGGGAAGAATGAATGTATAAACGCCTGCTGCCCCTGCTGCTGTTGCTGGTGGCCGGGAAGCTCTTCAGTGCCACTGTGAGCGGATTTGTGACCCGCGAGGACAGCGGAGAGCCGCTGCAATACGTGAACGTTTCCGTTGCGGGAACCAGAATCGGCGCCCAAACCAACAAGCAGGGCTACTACGTGATCACACTAAGCCAAACCGGCAGTTTCAAGCTGGACTTTTCCTTGGTCTCCCACCAGCGTGAAAGCAAAAATTTCACGGTCCGCAACCTTAAAGACGAGATCACCCTCAACGCCCAGCTGACCAAAGGCTCGGTGGAACTCAGCAAGATCGTGGTCACGGCCGAGGGCGAAGCCAGCCTGGACGGCCCTGTGATCCGCACCGGCACCATCCACCGGGGCCGGGAGGACATTCAGAAAGTGGTGGCCACAGTTGAGGCAGATGTGTTTCGCGCGGTACTCACCTTGCCCGGCGTGATGCCAATTTCGGATTTCTTCTCCGGACTCTATGTGCGGGGCGGCTCGCCGGACCAGAATCTGATCCTGCTCGATGACATCGACGTTTACAACCCCAGCCACCTTGGCGGGCTGTTCAGCACCTTCAACACCGACGCGGTGGAAAACGTGGAGCTGATCAAGGGCGGCTATCCGGCCAAATATGGTGGCCGGCTCTCCTCTGTGCTGGACGTCACCAACCGTCAGGGCAACAGATTGAGCGGCCATGGCGTGGGGCGTGTGAGCCTTATTTCATCTTCCGCCACGCTCGAAGGCCCCTGGCGGGTAGGCTCCACCGGCGGATCCTACATGGCCTCTTTCCGCCGCACCTATCTGGAACTGGTAAAAACCATCTACGACGAACTGCCGGATTACTATTTCTACGATGGCCACGCCGGCCTCAATTGGGACATCGATTCCCGCAACAAACTCAACCTTAGCGGTTACATCGGCCAGGACGCCCTTTCCTACGACCTCGGCAGCATTCTGGACGTCGATTGGGGCAACAGCACCCTCTCCGCGCGCTGGATGCATCTCTTCACGCCCCAGCTGTTTTCCAGCTTCGTGATCGCCGGAAGCCAGTTCAGCAGCGGCTCCAGCCAAACCGCCGTGGAAGAGGGGGAAGAAGATGAAACGATCTTCAGCAGCGATAATTCCATCAGAGACATCACTGCCAAGGGCATCCTGAACTGGAAGCCCAGCAACAACCACGAGGTCGAAACCGGGTTTGAGGTAAAATTCAACGACACCGCCCTGAAGATGGAAACCTCCTATCAG
>JAJBBF010000155.1 GCA_020532215.1 Candidatus Cloacimonadota bacterium | reverse complement strand
GGTGGGCATCACGATGGGCAGGATGGGGTCGAAATCCACCAGGGGCAGGCTGGGGTTGTCGTTCTGGTCATTGATCCCGAGGGCGATCTCGGCGGGGTCGTTGGTGCCCCAGGAGTTGTTTTCGGCATAGATGGTGAGGCCGGGATTGGTGTAGGAATAGGTATAGACGCTGTGGAGGGTGCTGGATTCGTCGATGTTGTCGTAGATCTGGTTTTCGCCCTGGGCCCAGGCGTGGTAGATGTTCATGTTTCCCAGGCAGGGCTGGGCGTTCGTGCCGATATAGAATCCGGTGAAATTGCCGTAGATCTGGTTGCGCTCAAAATAAGGCTCGCTGGTGGCTCCGGCCACCATCACCCCGGCCCCGGAATTGGCGTCGCCGGGGATGAAGTTGTGGCGGATGATGTTGTCGGCCACATAGCCGGAGGCGTTGAGCAGATAGATGCCGGTGAGATTGTATTCGATGAGGTTGTCCAGGATCTCTGGCTGGATGGCATTCACGCCCAGGATATCCCAGGCGGTGATGCCCTGTTTGTGGTTGTGGTGGATGTGGTTGTTCTGGATTATGGGGTTGTTCGAACCGCCGGCGGACTGGTTGGAAAGCTGGATGGCTCCTCGATACTGTGCCCCGGTGCCGTTGTAGCGGATCTCATTGCCGTTGATCTCAGCGTTGCTGTTCTGGGCAATGAGGATGCCGTTTTCCACGCTGTTTTCCACAATGTTGCCTTGCACCAGCACCGTGGCCGGGTTGGCGGAGCCGATGCCGTAAAGTTGCATGCCTTTCTCGTTGAGGTTGAACCGGTTGTGGCTGATCACTGCCGGAGAATTGATGGAGTTTATTCCGTTCTCGGCCTTTTCGATGTAGCAGCGTTGGATCTGGCTCTGCTGGGTCTCGTTTTCCAGCCGGATGCCTTTCCAGAGGGCGTTGAGATCAGCCTGCCCGCTGCGAAAGCGGATCGTGTCGGCCTCCGTACCCACAGCCATAAGCTGCCCGGCCGCCGTGATCCGGAAATTGCCCATGGCAAAAACCTCCACGCCGGGCTCGATCACGAGGCTGGCGCTTGCGGGAACGGTTACGTCCCCGATAAGGTTGTAGGGGCTGTTGGCCAGGGTCCAGGTACCGGACTGGTTTCCGCTCACATCCGTGGCGCCCAGCCGGGCCAAAGTGAAGATTATGAACAAAATCGGTAGCGCGCGTCGCATGATATTCTCCCGCTGTGTGATGGATTGATCGTGGCAAACAAAAGGCGGAACAAGGCATTGCCCTTTTCCGCCCTTAAGTTCTGGTCTATCGGTTTATTCGGATATGGCCTGGGTGGGGCAAACGCCGATGCAGGCTCCGCAATCAATGCAGGTGCCTTCGTCGCATTTGGCCTTGCCGTCTTCCATGGACAGAGCCTGTACGGGACAAACGTCCACGCAGGCGCCGCAGCCGATGCAGGTCTCTTTATCGATCTTGACTGCCATTGGTGACTCCTATGTTCGTTTTGTTCAATAATCTGGCTTTCGCCGGATTCGTCAAGAAAAATCTACTTATTGGCCTTGCCTTGATTGGCCACGGCATTTTCCGCCTTGGCCAGCTCGTCGGCGTCGGCCAGATAATAGCGCTTGCTCACGCTGAGGTCATCCGCAAATTCATAGACCAGCGGTATGCCGGTGGGGATGTTCAGCCCGGTGATGTCCGCGTCGCTGATCCCGTCGAGGTTTTTCACTATCGCGCGGAGGCTGTTGCCGTGGGCGGAGACGATCATTCTGCGCCCCGCCACCAGCCGGGGCACTATCACTTCGTCCCAGAAGGGCATGGTCCTTTTGCAGGTGTCCTTGAGGGATTCGCAGAGCGGCAGCTGGCCTTTCTCCAGATGCGCGTAGCGGGGGTCGAAGCCCGGATAGCGCGGATCGGCGGGTTCCAGCGCGGGCGGGGGAATGTCGAAACTGCGGCGCCAAATCAATACCTGCTCCTCGCCGTATTTGGCGGCCGTCTCGGCTTTGTTCAGGCCCTGCAAAGCGCCGTAATGCCGTTCGTTGAGGCGCCAGTCGTTGTGAATGGGCAGATACATCAGGTCCATTTCGTCCAGCACCAGCCAGAGGGTGCGGATGGCCCGTTTGAGCACGGAGGTCCAGCATTCGTCGAACCCAAAACCCTCCGCGGCCAGGCGCTGCCCGGCTTTTTTGGCTTCCAGGGTGCCCTTTTCCGAAAGGTCAACGTCCGTCCAGCCGGTGAAGAGGTTTTCCTTGTTCCAAACGCTCTCGCCGTGGCGGACAAGCACTATTTTATACATTATGTGTCTCCTTGTGGTTTGTGTTTATAGCGGATGGCTCCGGCTTTGCCCTCCAGGGTGCGGGCCAGGATATACAGCAGGTCGGAAAGCCGGTTCACATATTGGCGCAGGGGCTGCGAAACCTGCTCCGCCCTGGCCAGGGCCACCACCTGGCGTTCGGCGCGGCGGGCGATGGCGCGGCAGATGTCCAGCCGGGCTGAAGCGGGCAGGGATCCAGGGATCACAAAGCCCTTGATCGGTGTGTCCGCTTCCAGTTCCGCGATCAGGGAGCCGATATCCGCAACATCCTTTTCCGTAATGGGATAGGGGTATTCCTTGCCGGGGGTCGCCAGCTCGCCCATCACGCGGTACAGCATATTCTGAATATCCTCCACAATTGCCAGGACCCTGGCTTCGGAGATCAAATGGCGGGCATCGCTCAGATGGGCGTCCAGCTCGTCCAAAGCGCCGTAGGCTTGCACGCGCAGGTCGTCTTTCCAGACCCTTTCCCCGCTGTAAAGCGAGGTCTGGCCGCCGTCGCCGGTTTTGGTGGTGATGCTCATTTCATCGCGATAACGGAGATCTCGATCAATCCGTCTTTGGGCAGCCGGGCCACCTGGATGGCTTCCCGGGCGGGATAGGGCGCGCTGAAATTGCGGGCGTAGATCTCGTTCAGGGCGGCAAAATCGTTCATATCTTTCAGGAATACAGATACTTTCACAACGTTGCGGAAACCCATCCCGGCAGCTTCCAGGATCGCTTTCAGATTGGCAAAAACGAGGTTTGCCTGGGCTTCAAACCCTTCCGCCCAATTGCCTGTGCCGGCATCGATGCCGAGCTGGCCGGAAACGAAGAGAGTGTTGTTCATCATCACGGCCTGGGAATAGGGGCCCAGGGCAGCCGGAGCGTGGTGAGTGTTGATGGTTTGCATTTTATCTCCTTATTTTCTTAGGGTCTTGCGTACGATCTGCACCGATTCGGTGAGCCGGTTCAAGGGTATGAAGGCCTGGGTTTCGCGGCCCAGGTTGAAAAGCAGCAGCTTGCCTTCGCGGATGTTTCCCTCGTGCACGGCGATCATCAGGTCGCAGTGGTGGGCGCGGGCCTGTTCCTGTTCCTGGTCGCTGTCGCGGATGTCGGGGCTCAGCACCGTGATGATGTTTTCCGCCTGCAGTTCCTGGGATATCTGCAGCAGCATCATTTCCATATCCGGCGATTGGGCGCAGATGTAAACGGAAAAATCGCTGCCCCAGGTGAAGAAGAGCCTGCGCGCCTCCATGGCGCCGAAGATGAGGTCCAGGTCCAGATAGAAGCCCACCGCCGGGATGCGCAGCTTGCTCAGTTTCTCGGATAGGTAGTCGTAGCGTCCGCCGCCCCCCACGGTCAGTTCATTTTCGCCGCTGCCGATCACGAAGTCGAAGACCGTGGCGTTGTAATAGGCAAAATTCTTGAACAGGCGGGGATCCACCTTGTAAGGATGGCCCAGATTGGCCTGGACCTTTTTGATGCTGGCCAGCTTGGCTTTGCAGCCGTCGCAGAGGTAATCCAGGATCTTGAGGTCGCCGGGCACGGAATGCCGGCAGCGTTCGTCCTCGCAGTGCGTTTCGGCAAAGGGATTGGCGGCAAGTTCACCCATGCAGACGGGGCAGTATTCCCCGCCGTGTTTTTTGAGGTCGGCCCGCACGGCGGCAAAGAAATCCCGCCGGCAGCTTTCGCAGCCAAAGCTGTTCAGCCTCAGGCTGGCATCTTTGAAACCCAGGTCCCGCAGCAGCCTCATGCCCAGGCTGATGATCTCGTTTTCGCTGATCTGGCTGGCGCCGCCCAGCAGCTCCACCCCCAGTTGGAAGGATTCCCGGGCCTCCTGGTCCCGCCCCAGGCGAAAAACCGGGCCGTGGTAATAATAGCGGTGGATATCGCCCCGGCGGTAGCTCTTGGCCACGTAGTTGAGAACGCTGATCGTGCCCTCGGGGCGCAGGCTGAGATCGCCCGGGCCGCCGTCCGGGCCGCAAACATTCAGCGTTTTGGCGGAAACGTGCGCCGCCTCCCGGCCCTGCATCAGCGCGGTGATTCCTTTTTGGACCAGCGCCCGGTCCTGCAGGATGGGCAGGCGGATCTCGTGATAGTCGTGCAGCTTTAAAACTTGATCAAAGCGGTCTTCCATCAGCTTCCATT
>JAJBBF010000066.1 GCA_020532215.1 Candidatus Cloacimonadota bacterium | reverse complement strand
TGATATCGGGCACCACCTGAGAAGAGACCAGGGTTCCGGCGCCGGAAGCGCTGCCGCCGGTCCAGACCTTGACGGTATAGACGCAGTCGGCATAGTTCGGCACGAACTTCACCTGGGTGATGGTGCCGCCCTGATGGGGGGCGAGGTCGGTCTGGTCGAAGCGGTGGGCCACGTCGAAAACTATGGCGCTGTTGGTGCCGATGCCGTTGCCCAGCACATCCTGGCACCAGGTGATCCATTCGCCGGTTTGCGGTGGCTCGGGGCTCACCCAGTTCAGGGTGACGTCGTTGCCGTCCACCGTGGCGCTAAGATCGGTGGGAGGATTGTTGGGAGGATTTATCGTTGCGGTCACAGGACCGGCAGGAACCGATTCGCCAGCGGTATAGACTGCGGTGATAGTGTAGCTGTAGGTGCCAACGGTAACGTCGTGGTCTTCGTAAGATGTGGTTGCGGTGTTGTCGATCGTAGTGAGCAGGCTGCCGTCACGGTAGATCTTGTAACCCAGGAACTCGCGGGTGGGAGGATCCAGGATCTGCGGTGCAGGCACGGGGATACCGGTTGCGCGGGTATTGGTTCCGGCCTGGTCATGATAGGCATAATGCCCTTTCGCCACGGGCACGGGTCCCACGGTCACGTCATCCACGAAGAAGATGAAGGCGTCATTGGATACGCACTGGATGCCAAAGCGGATCTGCTGGCCGGCGTAGGCACTGAGATCGTAGCTGTATTGGGTCCAGTCCACCGGTGCCTGAACGTAGCTTGCGCCGCTGATGATGGTGAAATCAGCCGGAGTGGTGCCACCGGTGGAAACACCAACTTTGAAGCGTTCCAGGCCATACTGGGCGGTGTAGGACTTCGCGTAGAAGTTCAGAAAATCCCCGGCAGCCGGGGTCACCAGCGGAGAGATCAGCCAATCGTTATTGGGCGGTGTGGTGCTGGCAAAGCAGGCGGCCATCTTGCTGCCGCCGTGAGTGGCAGCGTCGGTGACGGGAGGAGTGGTGGCGCTGGGGTTGAAGATCATATAGGCCTGGGCGGCGTAGGCATTGGGCCAGGTAATCCCGGTCATGCCGTAGGTCGTGCTCTGGTCAACGTCCAGCAGCATCCAGGGGTCAAAGGTCAGGGCAAAATCGGCGTAGGTCTCAAAGCCGTCGTTAAATCCAGGAGGCGGAGTATCGCCGGGAGCGGTCCAGGTGAGGCTTACGTAATCGTTGTTGATCACTTCGGCGGCCAGATTGGTGGGCGGGTCCATGCTGTCCACGTTCTCTTCGATGGAGAAACTGTCCAGGTAGAGGTAGAACTGGTTCGCCGAGCTGTGGCCGTGGAAGCCCAGGAAGTAAATTCCGTCAGCCGGAGGCGTGAAAGTTAGCTGTTCCTGCTCATAGGTGGTGTTGATGATATTGGTGTTTTCAAAGAGCAGATTAGTAAGGCCGGCGGGGGCTCCTGCCGTTCCCCAGTACAAGGAAAGGGCTTCGGGATAGGTTTCGCTGTTGGCCCGGTAGGAAAATTCTATGATATACGTAGTATCCATGGTCAAGCTCAGAGGGGGAGCTATAAGCCAATCATTCATTTCCAGGGTCGGATTATAGCGGATGCGGATGGAATTAGGGTCGGTCTGAGCGTTTCCGGCATAGGTTTCCCATGTATATGGGTCGGCGTTGGCATTTACAGAGGACCAGCCAAGAGGCAAGGCGGGAGGTGTCACATCGTCGAAATCCTGAACATATGGATAGGTATTGACGGTGGGATCTGCCAAGGTGGAAAATTGCCAAACCGGGCAATCCAGGGCATCGCCACCAGTTGTGTTAAAAGGAACCACTTTCCAGTAGTAGGTGGTACTGAAACTAAGATCAGTGGGATGATCATATTCCGCTTCAGTCTGGACGGTGCCATTAACAAGGTTGGTGGGGGGGGTATCTGTTCCAAAATAGAGTTTGTAGCCATCCACTGTGCCGCCACCTGATATCCAGCTAAGATTGGTGCCCGCGGCCACATCCATTGCGTAATCGGCCGGAACGGGATTCTGAGCGGGGAAAGGAGGGGTGCCCTGTTGCGGGGGCGCAAAAGTGAACAAGAGGCCGTTAGGTGGATAGACCGTCGCGTTGATCCGGCAAGAGGCGTTGTTGGCGGTTCCGGCGGCTGTGTCGGTCCAGTCGGTGGTGGTGGTGCGGTTGTTGAAATCTGTGTTGTCATCACCGCGCAGGCCCACTTGAACTGTTTGAGCAGTGGTGGCGTTAACAGCATTAAAGGAACCATATGCGTACACAATTTCATCGCCGTTTTCGTGCAGCTGGATCTGGAAATTGAATACGTCGGTCTCACAGGACGTGGGGATGCGGCGGTAGTTTTTCCACTGGACAGTGAAAATCCGGTTTGGGGCGCTGCCACCCAGCATGTACATCAGCTCACCATTATCGCGGGATTTAAGGTCGCGGTTGAAGGCGGCAATGACGTTGTTGGTCCCGGTGCTGCTGCTGATGGCGAGGGTGCTGTTTGTGACCTCGGGCCCAAAAGCAAGGAAGGCATCGGTTTGGATGCTGACCTGAGTGTAGTCTGTGCCATTGTAGTTGAATGTAAATCCCAGATCGATGGCGTTGAAGCTTTCATCGTCGTTGAGGTTGGTTCCCAAGACCGTGCCTCCAGTGATCTCGGTGTAGGTTCCGATGCTGCTGGCGAATGTGTATTCGCTTACCGTTGCCCAGGCCCCAAAGGCCACTACAGAAAAGATCAGCAGGAGCATTAGTTTGTTGAGACTTGTTTTCATGACATCTCCTTATTAGTTGTTTGATTGTCAGTTATGATTCTGGCAGCGCTGGAATGTGCATTTCAAGGCAAATTCCCACTATCTGTCATAAAAAACAGAATCACAAATTTAGTCAAGGAAAAGTTGCCCCTGCTCTGGTGTTAATGTTAGACAGGCCAACTCCCCCCAGTAATATGCAACTGACTTCCTCAAGCCTTGGTAAGGCCTTTGGCTGTCTGGATCAGAGATATCTCAGCAGTTCCCTGTCTGTAACTCCGGCATAGAGCTCAATATAGGGCTTCACCGGGCTTTTATTGATCTTGGGGAAAAATACTTCCTCCACTTGGAAAAAGCCAACCGATGCGCTCATCTCAACAGTGATGGAAATGGGTTTTTGCTTGCCCTTTTGGATCAGAACGCGCTGAATGGCGCCGGCCGAGGTGCGGTGGATATCGCCTATACGAGGTTCGTTGGAGAGTATGCTCGGTATGCGAGCCCTGCCTTTTTCCATATCGCTTCCGTCACCGATCAGCACCAGCCCAGCTTCCAGCGAGTGGATCTGCTGCGTGGCCATGTGCCCGAAGATGCCCTCGATGGCGATGGAGCGGACGGCGGTTTTGCTCATATAATCGTCCGGGGCGTAGATGGCATTCAGGATCCGGTCGATGAACGGAGTGGCCAACTGGATGGAGATAAGCTCGTGGGAATGGCGGGCAATGGACATCCCCAGATCGTGCAGCAGAGCTGCGAAGAGCACTCCGGTGAGGGAATCCTCGTCCGTGCCGGCACCCTCTTTTTCCAGGCTCATCTGGATTCCGGCGTCGTTGAGAAGTTTGAACATCCGGATTGCGTTGAGTGTGGCTTTGCGCATGTGCACCGGGCCATGGTCGTTAAAGCCCAGGCGCTTGATGGAAACGATGTTGGCATATTCCTGCATGGCCTGGAGTTCGGGATCGGCAAAAAGCAGTTGTGCGGCTTGCAAGGGTTTGCCTTTCAACAGTTTGAGGATATTGCGTTCAAGGCCGGTTTGTTTGATCGATTTATTCATGTAAGTTATTCTCCTAAAATCTGTTCCTAAGCCGGAAAATGAGGTTGGTCACGCTGCTCACCACGGCGATGGCCATGGCGATGGTCCCGGAGATCAGCAGCACCTTGTAGCTGTTCTGGGCGGCCAGAGCAGAATTTCCCGAGATGAAGCCCTGCATCGCGTAGTAAAGATTGCTTCCAGGCACCAGGGGGATGATCACGCAGGTCACGAAGACCGATACCGGCACCTTGAGCAGCCGCGCCACAATTTCCGAATAGCTACATACCAATATAACCGAACAGAAGATGGAAAACAAGAGCGAATCGCTGTAATAAAGAAAGATAAGATAAATCGCCCAGGAGAGCCCGCCGCCCAAAGCCAGGAAAAATATCTTCCAGCCTCTGAGGTTCACGCGGATGGAAAAGCCCAGAATGGACAGGGCAGCCCAAGTGAATTGCATCAGGGTGAGGTGGTCGAATGGCCGCATGTCAGAACCCCCAGAGTCCCCAAAGTTTCAGCATCACACCGCTGCCGGCCGCGATCGCCACTGCAATGAAGACTGCTTCAACGGCCCGGGCTGTCCCGGATACCAGATCACCGCTCATGGTATCCCGGATGGCATTCACGAAGCTGAGGCCCGGCACCAGCAGCATGATGCCGT
>JAJBBF010000127.1 GCA_020532215.1 Candidatus Cloacimonadota bacterium | reverse complement strand
CTCCCGCCAGTTCAAGCTGGGGGTGCGGCTGCTCCTGGGAGGCCTGGCCGGCCTTTTGATCGGCTTTTGGGACGGCTTTTTCGGCCCCGGCACAGGCACTTTCCTGATCCTGGTTTACGCACTGCTGCTGCATTACGACTTCGTGGTGGCCAACGGCAACACCAAGGTGGTGAATCTGGCTTCGAACCTGGCCGCCCTTGCCACTTTCCTGATCGCCGGCAAGGTGTATTTTCCCCTGGCCATCCCCGCTGCAGCTTTCGGCATCGCCGGAAACCTGATCGGCTCCAAACTGGTGGTCCGCAACGGCAACCGGCTGATCAAGCCCATCTTCGTCCTGGCCCTGCTGTTGCTGCTCGGCCGGATCGTCTGGGACCTCTTCAGCCACTGATATCCAGCTTTGTAAGCGCTCCCGCCAAATATTTCCTTGACAGCCAGGCCCCTTTCCGGGAAATGGCTCCCACAAGCATGTGCTGAAGTGGTGAAATTGGTATACACGCTAGTTTCAGGGACTAGTGAGCGATAAGCTCATGGGGGTTCGAGTCCCCCCTTCAGCACCATTTTTTTGCCCTTGTTTTCCCCTCCACCGTTCCGCAGCCGGGCATTTCTATCCCAGCCGGATCTGCAGTTTCCGCATTAGCAAGCGCTTTTCCCGGAGCTGATCTTTCACCCATCCCAAAAATCTCGCAGAGGGATTCCCCCGCCGGCAGGTAATATTTTTGTGGACAAACTGGGCGGGGCCTGATAAATGGTAAATCACATCCCGGAAAAGGAAGATGATGATGAGAACAAAGCTTGTTTTCGCAGTGTGCCTGATGGCGCTGGTCCTGGCCGGCTGCGCCACCCAGAGCGTTAATATGACCATTCTCCGGCCGGCGGAGGTCAATCTCCACGATTACTCCCAGATCGCCGTGGGCGACATCTGGGGCCCGCCCCAGCAGTGGTTCCGCGCCCAGGACATCCGGGACGCCTTCACCGCCCGCCTGATCGAAAGCGAATATTTCGAATCCGTACTGGACCGCCAGTACCTCCAGATGATCATGCAGGAATATCAACTGGGCTGGTCCGGCTACCTCGATGAGACCACCGCTCCGCAGTTGGGTGGGATGATAGGCGCTGCCGCTTTCGTCTTTGGCCGGATCACCCGCGACGAATACAAAGAGGAGATCAGCTCCGAAACGGTTACCAAAAAGGACGACGATGACGTGGAATACGAGGTTCTGAAACACACCCGAACCGGAACCCACTACCTGGGCGTGAACGTTCAGATCATCGATATCCAGACCACCCAGATCCTGGCCATCAAAGAACTCCGGACGCAGTTTTCCGATTCCAGATCAGCCGAAGACCGCCAACCGCCGAAGATCGACAGGGACAATCTGTACCGGATCTGCGTGGATGACCTCTCCCACCAGTTCATCCGCACCGTCGCTCCCTATTACGAGAACGTTTCGGTTACCTACGAGCTGGACAAGAAATACCTTCCGGAGCTGAAAACCGCCCATCAGATGGTGGTGGTGGGTGAATTCGAACGCGCCATCGAGATCCTCCAAAGCGCCACTTTCAAGCCGGGGATCCCGGATAAATCACGCGCCAAGGCCTTCTACGACCTCGGCCTCATCCAGATGTATTCCGGCGATTACGACAACTCCCTGGCCAACCTGCTTGAAGCCCTGGAACTGGTTCCCAAAAGCAGCCGCTACGCCAGAGCCATCCAAACCTGCCGGGATGAACGCTACAAGGCCGACCAGGTGCGGCGGCAGATGGAAGGTTTCTGAGCACAAACCGGGTATTGGCATTTTTATGCGGATCTGCGGATTAAGTATAGGTGTAGCTTAGGGGTATTTGAATTCTTTATACTGATTGAAGGGATTTACAGATGTGAAGGGTTGCGCCTCAGGCCCTGGCCAACTCATTCCCTCTTGTTTCGACAGCCTGGAGTTCCCAGCCCCATCCATTCCTGTTTCACCCTTTCACCCTTTCACCCTTTCACGTTCCAGTGTCCCTGCTCGCGGCTGGCGTCTAGCGACGAAGGAGCATCGACGACAGCAACTCCTCCTGCGGTCCATGCTCGCAGGCTCGCTGGACTCCAGGATGGCTAATAGGCGAAAACCACGCCGCTCTGGGGGAAGACCCACTCCCCGGCTTTGGTGGATACGGTGATGGTGTTTTTGCCGGCGGAGACCCGTGGATACTTGTTCTGGCCGGCGAAGACAGGCACACATTCCACCGGCGGCAAAGCCTCCGGATAGGAAAAGCTGATCTTCACGCCGTGGGTTAGTTCGGTGATGAAAACGCTGAGCTGATGCGAGCTGCGGGGATAGAGGGTGAGGGTGTCGATCTCGTAAAAAACCTCCGAGCCCACCAGCTCTTTGAGGGCGGGATGGGAGCAGCGGATCTCCATGCAGGTGTTTCGGAAGTGGAGTTTGGTCTCCAGTTCGATCCCGTTGATCCGCACCGAGGAGAGGGAAAAAGCCTCGGGGCTGAGCTCGAAATTGGTGTCCATCAGCCAGCGGTATTCCACGTCGCGGCGCTTGAAATAGGATTTCAGGGCCGCCTCGGAATTGGCGCAGGCCACAGTGAAAAAGCCGTTCTGGAGGGTTTTTGTGAAGCTGAGGGTGGTCTTGGCTCGCCAGAAGCGGGAGTCGCCGGAATCCGAGAAGCGGATGTGGTGGCGAAAGTCTTTCCGGTAAAGGATCTCGCGGTCTTTGTTGTAAAAGAAAACGCGCAGGATCTCCCGCGAGATCAGCTCGCCCATCTCTTCGCTGTTCACGCGTTGGCTGATGGCGGCCTGGATGATCTGGCTGAGCTTGGAATCCGGATAGTCGCTGGAGACGAACTCGCGCCGGGAAAGGGGAGCGGAGGTCACCAGGCGCCGTCCTTCGTAATAATAACGCTTCGCGCGGCGCCCCACCTGGCAAAGCAGCTCGTAAGCCGAACCGCCGTAAACGGCGGCCAGATCCTCCGCCCGCAGAGCCTCCACCCCCAGCAGGACCACCTCGTCGCCAATTTCCACTTTGCCGGCGTCGGTGATATCCACGCAGAGCATATCCATGGAAACCCTGCCGATCACGGAGCAGAGAGAGCCGTTCAGGGAAACCGTTCCGCGGTTGGAAAGCAGGAAGTCGTAGCCGTCGGCGTAGCCCACCGGGATCACGGCGTAGAGGGTATCCCGGGCGGCTTTCCAGGAACGGTTGTAGCCCACGCTGGCGCCGGCGGGGATCTCCTTGAGCTGGGAAACGGTGGATTTGAAGGTCATTACGGGCTTGAGGGCGATCTTGTCCTTCTGGCCGGGATGGGTGTAGATCCCGTAGCTGAGGATGCCCAGGCGGCAGAGGGGAAGGGATTTTCCCAGGCCGTTGACCAGCGCGGAGCTGTTGGCCAGATGCAGCCAGGGCGCTTCAACCTTGTTCTTTTTAAGGATCGCGAGGAATTCCTCCTCCTGGGCTTGGCTGAACCCGGGGTCGCTCTCGCTGGCGGCGAAGTGGGAAAAGACGCTCTGCACCTCTAAACGGGGTAGTTTCTTCACAGCTTTCCAGAGTTTGCCAAATTCGTCCGCGAGGGCTCCGCTGCGGTGCATGCCGCTGTCCAGCTTGAGGCTCACTTTGGCCTTGATGCCCCGTTCCGAACAGGCTTGGTCCAGCTCCCGGGCAAAAGCCGGATCGCTCAGAGTGGGCCAGAGATCGGAGGCCAGAATGTCCGGGATCTCGCTGGGAAGCGAGGGTGAAAGGATCAGGATGGGTTCCTTGAAGCCCTGGATCCGCAGCAGTTTTCCCTCTTCGGGATTGGCCACGCCCAGCGCCACGGCCCCTTCGGAGAGGGCGATCCGGGCGATCTCGCGAGCGCCATGGCCATAGGCGTCCGCCTTAACGATCTGGATGAAGCCTCCGTCTTTGCCGATAAAGGCCTTCAGGGCCTTAAGGTTGGCGCGGAAGGCGTCCAGGTCGATCTCCACCCAGCTGCGTTCGCGGATCGCTTTAACGGCCATATTTGCCGCCTTTAAAAGAATTTCGCGGCCAGGTCCGCCAGCTGCGAACGCTCGCCTTTTTCCAGGGTGATGTGGCCCACGATGTCCTCGTGCTTGAGCTTCTCCACGGCCACGGAAAGCCCGTTGGAAGCTGAATCGAGGTAAGGGATGTCGATCTGGTAGGGATCGCCGGTGAGCACCAGTTTGGTGTTTTCACCGGCGCGGGTGATGATGGTTTTCATCTCGTGGGGCGTGAGGTTCTGGGCCTCGTCGATGATGATGAACTGGTCCGGCAGGCTGCGTCCGCGGATGTAGGTGAGGGGTTCCAGTTCCAAAAAGCCGTAGTCCAGAAAATCCTCCAGGCTGGGCTTGCGCTTGCCCTTCATGTTTTCCGTCTTGATATCCTCGTGCAGCGAGAGCAGGATGTCCATATTGTCGTAGATGGGCTGCATCCAGGGGTTGAATTTGTCGCTCTTGGT
>JAJBBF010000123.1 GCA_020532215.1 Candidatus Cloacimonadota bacterium | reverse complement strand
GCTGTGTTTGTGACCGTTTCTACCAGCCAGATTGCAGGCTTCAACTAATTCGACAGCTTGGCCGACTGCGCTTTGTGTCACGAGGCTAATCTGTTCGCTTTCGCTACGGCTTACTTGCCGCTATGAAGAGCTTTGACCTTCGCCTTGCGGCTGCAGCCATCTTCTTCGCTTCCATCTGAACGGACAATTGGATGGGCTGGATTCGCACCAGCTTACCAGGCAACGCTTCGTGGCGCACCGAATTACACGAATTCACACGAATTAAAAAAACAGATTGTAAGGGGTTTCCGTAGAACATTTTCACCAAATTCCATTGGCTACCATATAAAAGGCGTTCAATACTGATATCCATATTACTCTGTAAAGAGGATGGTGTCATATTCTTGTGATGAACTTGCTGAACATGATCAATCAAATTCGTGTTCATTTGTGTAATTCGTGGATAATCACAATACTATGCGTTCGTAGTTTAAACTGGTAGTGCCAAAGTTAACCAAAAGCCCCAATTTCAGATGAGAAGCTTTAAGATAATTGAGAACTTGGGCCATATGTTCTTTGCTGAGTTGACCTAATGCCTTCAATTCTACTATTATGTCTCCGTAGCATAGAAAGTCTACTTTATAGGTTTTCGAAAGGACCAAGCCTTTGTAATTTATCTCATACTCCTTTTCACGTTCATAGGGAATCCCTTGTCGCTGGAATTCATACGATAATGCTTCCTGATAGACAGGTTCCAAGAACCCGCAGCCAAGGATGTTGTGCACTTCCATGCACGCGCCTACGATATTGTAACACTCATCTTTAAAGAGCAGATCCTGACCATTACCGATCATGCTTGGTATTTACTGTACTTATCTTTTAATTCGTGTGAATTCGTGTAATTCGTGGACAATTCTAATCTGTGGACAATTCTTTTTGGACTGCAAGCCGAAGCTCGGACAGGGGAATGTTACCCAGGGCCATTTTGTGGAGCCGGCCCATCATCCAGTGCTGGATGGCGTCCGAACGTTTCAGGCCGCGCGTTTTGGCCCGTGGCCACATGGCTTTGAGCAGCGGGACCTGTTCCAGTATCTGCGCCGGCGGGGTTTCCTTGTAGCCGATCACAGCCAGCACCGAGGAGAACTGCATATTGGGCTGTTCATAGAGCACTTTCAGCATCTGGGGCAGGATATCCGGCTGCAGCTGGCGTTTGTTGACAAAGATGAGCAGATCCTCCACCCGCTGGTGGTCGAAGGGCAGAGGATCGCGGCCCTGCAGGCCTTTCAGCAGGTGCGCGTAGAGCAGGCCAAGGCGTTTGGGCGCGATTGCGTGTTTCGCAGAAAACTCTTCCAGAACCGGCATCAGGTTGTTGCGCAACAGATAGGTATAGGCGTCGGCGGGAATGCCCCACTCTGCCAGTTGCCGCAGCCTTGTCGCCAGATCCACCGGAAGGTCCTGCCGCGCGGCCTCGATCATCTCTTCGTGGATGGGGATCGGCGCTGAATCTGTATCCGGATACATCCTGTCCGCGCCGGGCAATACTCTTTCGAAGAGCGTGATCCCGTCCGGCAGGGACTTGCGAGTCTCGTTGGGAACGCCCGCGAAGGCCATTTGGCAGCGTTCCTCGATGGTCTGCAGCGCGGTTTTGATGTCCTCGTCCGGAGCCCAGAAGAGGAGCTGCGCGTCACTATCGGAGGCTTTGAGTTCCGCGCGGATTTTGGTCCAATCCCTGGAGTCCAGCGCAGCTTGGACTACAGGATCGTCAGAAAGCTGGTAACCTGATTTGCTCGAGTCGGTGGATTCCAGAGCCGATTTGCTCGAGTCGATGCTCGTGCCTCGCTCGACTCCAGCGATCTCCTCCGAGTGGAACACATTCGGCCTTTCCAGGCAGGCGATCACTTTGAGGCGGTCAGAGATCTCGTCGGCGAAGCAACGTCCGGGCTGGTTGAAGAAGCTGAGGATGCCGGCAAAGCGCGGCAGATTGACCGCTATCAGCTTCCAGCCATCGCTTCCGGCCTGCTTCAGCTGGGGGATGTAGCGCCAGTCAGTAGGGTCTAAAAATACGTGGTTCAGCTTCCACTTCTTCGGGTCAGACACTCGCCGCCGCAATTCTTCGCGGATCAGCAGTAGCGACTTCTGTCGGAAAGCCTCGTTGTGCGTGAGTTTGGGGATCCAAGAGATGCGCGCAACGCCCTTGATCTCGACCCTGGTGCCACCTTCGATGGAAACATTCACATCCTCACGGGCCGCGCCGATGCCGACGCGTACCAGACCTGAACTGCGGGCGATAAAGCGGATGTTTTGGGCTGCTTCGGCCGCTTCCCAGGGTGTTTCCATGTCTGGATAGGTTACTGTTTCGATCAGCGGCATGCCCAGCCGGTCGGCAAAGTAGGTGCGGGTGTGGCGAATATCGGAAACCTCGCGGCAGCTGTCTTCCTCCACGGAAAACTGGATCACGCGGATGGTTTTATTGGATATGGGAAAATCGCCTTCGATGCCGAGGATGGTGGTGCGCTGGAAACCGGTGGGGATGCTGCCGTCCAAATACTGTTTGCGGGTGATGTGCAGTTCGCCCACGATCTTCATTTTAAGCAGCAGGGCGATCTTCATCGCCTGTTCCAAAGCCTCGCGGTTCAGCGGGAACGGCGGGGTGTCGTCCACTTCGTAGGTGCAGGCGCTGTCGTTGTTGATGCGGTAGATGATCTTTTTCCGCGTCTTGAATTCCATCAGCGCGGTGCCGTCATACTCACCCAGTTCAGACAGAGTGGGCCTCATATGGCGCACGATCTCGGCGTCAAAGTCGTTGAAATCGTGGTAGATGCCCGCGGGGCAGCGGCAGAATAGTTTCCGTGAGGTGTTCAGTTGCTGGTGAACTTCCAGGCCGCAACGGAACCCAAGCTTCCGCCAGGTCGCTTGCACGGCGTCCGAAAGGCTTACCCAGCCGGTGTTGGCCCGGCTGCGCAACCAGTTTTGTTGGTGAGGGTTGTCCAAATATGGTTCCCTAATATGTAATGTAAAAACCACACTCCGCAGGCGCGCCATTTTTGTCCAGCATTATTTCACGTCTCAAATCAAGGACGTAAACAGCCTCTGGGAGCGCTATCACGCCGGCTTGAACCTAAGCCGTCAAACCCCACGAGTTTAAGCCTCCCAAGGCAGTTGTGGATTTTGGGAAACAGGGATAAAAAAGTCTGTACTTTCAAGCCAGATGGACAGGAGTCAGAGTGTCATTCCGGGGTGGCGCTTCAGCGCCGGAGCCCCGGAACCCAGGCTAAAAAGATCTATTAAAACAGAGGGACAGAGACACAGAGATATGAGAAAAGGTAGCCTCACACAAATTTATCAGATCGCACAGATCTGAGAATAACGGGTCACGGAAAAACGCTGAAAAAAGGGAAAATGCATTTAGAAAAAGAGGGAAGAAGATGCATGTCATTCCGGGGTAGGCAGAATGATGTGGCTGGCGTCGATACTCGTTACTCGCTCGACGCCAGACGAGTACAACCCTTCACCAACCTTTTCCCTCTATCCTTTGTCTCTTTTAATTCGTGTTAATTTGTGTAATTTGTGGACAAACCAAAATCAAAGGATCACATCGCCAAAGACCAGCAATTCCTCCAGATCGACCCCCGCCACCACCAGCTTCACCGGCGTCCTTAGCGGCAGGCCCTCCTCGCAGCGCACTTCAACAGGTCAAAATGACCTCATCAACTGCCACTAATGGCCCAGATCTGTCTCTCTGAAACGTTCAAGGCTTATATCACATTTCTCCTCATAACTGGGATACATTCGTTTGCGTTGCCTGTTAACTCGGTGAGGTATGAGTGCAAAAGCATGTTCATGAACGAAGATCGCCAACGCAAAGGATCCATCCTGGCAGTCTAACAATAAGCCAGAAAGACGTCTGATCATGCACCATCCCTTCGCCATTCGTAAACAACCGGATAATCCTGAAGGAACAGCTGCCTGTCTGCAGGATTATCAACGCATCATTAGTACCTTAGTGCTGGAAATGAGATTACCCGCTCTCACCACAATCAGGTAAGCACCATTGCCAACTACCTGACCAGCCTCATCAGTACCGTCCCAGTTCACCAAATGCTCTCCCCTTGGTTGAATGGCACCATACAACTTCTTAACCTGACGACCCCTTATGTCATATACGCAGATATCAGTTTGAATCGCTTGGTTAAGCGTGTATTTGATCAGGGAGGATTGGCTGAAGGGATTGGGGCTGCAGGAGATACTTCCAAGGTTCAGGGGTCCCATGATATCATCGTCGACGGGCACGACGACTGTTGTGTAATTCTGGTTAGTCTGGGGCGTGGTCACGTTGGTGTAGCACCTGCTGGACGGACTGAAGGTATAGCCGATCTTGGACGGTGTCACGCAACCCGACCAGCCTGAGATAAGGGTCTTGGTGTAGAAACCGTTCGCGTCGGTGCTTACAGTGCCGCCGCCGTTGCTGAAGGTCATCGTTACCGCGGAGATGCCCGCGTTGGCCGGGGTCTTCACGT
>JAJBBF010000086.1 GCA_020532215.1 Candidatus Cloacimonadota bacterium | reverse complement strand
TGATCGAACAGCGCGTTCATCACATCGTCATCCACCACCTGCCAAGGAGCAGCCAATGACCACCACCCAACTCACCCCAGCCCAGCACGCCATCCTCGCCAAAGCCATCAACACCAGTGGCGGCAAGATCGAATGGTTTCCCGACCACATCAAAGGGGGCGCGCCAGAAAGTGCTCGACGGCCTTTTTAACCGCGCCCTGATCACGCCAGATGGCAGCCGATGGTGCGTCGCCGCCGAGGGCTACGATGCCCTTGGAATGCCGCGCCCTGGCATCAACCAGAAATGCATCAACCGTTACGAGGCCAAACTCGACCAGATCATCGCCAACGCTGAAGGCGCGCCGTCTGCGCCACAGGGCGCGCCGGAAGATGCGGGAGAAGCCTTGTCCAGCCACGACCAACCTGACGCCACGTTGGGCGGCACCGCGCCCGCCAAACCCCGCACCCGCGACAACAGCAAGCAGGCGGAAGTGATCCGGATGCTGCAGCGCCCCGAGGGCGCAACCATCGGCCAAATCGTTCTGGCCACCGGATGGCAGGCGCACACGGTGCGCGGCACCTTTGCTGGAGCCTTTAAAAAGAAACTCGGACTGACGCTCACCTCAGACAAAACGCAGGGCGGCGAGCGGGTTTACCGCATCGCGTGACTCCAGCAAAAGCACACTGCAACCCGCCGCGAGGCGGGTTGTTTCATTCAAAAAAGATGCAGAAAAGAGCTTGGCTTCGTGATGGAACAGCGCGTTACTACGCACACACCAACGCAACGGAGCACACCATGAAACAGCACAACATCCCAGCCACCCAGAACGAAGACTGGGGCTTTTGGGGCACGATGATTGAGCACGCCACCACAGCGTGGCCAATGGCGATGATCGCCATCTCCAGCGCCACGGGCGCAGACTTTGACGCCACACGGGCGTTTTTAGACAGCCGCCACGGGCGACACTTTGCCGACGACGTGCAGAACGGGCTTTTTGTGGGCAAGACGCTGCAGGATGCCATTGACGTCGCTACTGCCCGCTGGATGGGCTGGACGATTGGGCGCGGAACCAGCCGCGACACCGGCATCCCGCAGGGCTTGCCTTACCTGACGGGCTTTGTGATTCACTGCGGGATCAGCGAAGAACAGAAAGCCGCGTAGCAGCCCCTCACGTTTTAGGCATCAAACCCCGCTACCACCTCCCGCTGCGCCACCCAGTCGGTCGGCAGCGGATTGCGCTGAAACCACAGCAGGCTCATACAGCGTGGCTGCTGACCGGCGAGAATACGCCGGATGATGGCGGGTTCCAGCAACGTCAGCCTCAGCAGTTCGTTGACCGTCGAGTGATGCAGCCCTTCGCGTTGTGCGATCTCGCTCCCACTGCCGACCACGCCATCGTCGAGCAGTTGCTGCCAGTAAAACGCCCGCGTCAGCGCCACCTGCAATGGCTGGTCAATTTGCGTTACGGCATGGCCCGGCAAACTGGGCGAGCCGTTTGGCCGCACCACCACCTTGCTGGCGCCACGCTTACGGATCTTCAGCGGGATGAAGGTGGACAGCGTGACCTGCCCGCCATCACGGCGCTCGCGGGCAACTGGCGTTCCGGTGGCACTGACTTTGGGTTTCATGCCAATTCCTCCATCTGTTCTAATTCCTGCAATTCCGCGCCGATGGTGCCGGGCAGCAGTTCCCCGGCCAGTTCCTGCCAGCCCTGATTACGCCAGATGATTTCCAGCCCGCCGTCCGCAATCACCACACGCTCGATCAGCAATTGCGCCAGTCGGCACTGCTCGGCAGGAAACAACTCCCGCCACATCCCGGCCAGATTACGCATCGGCAGCACTACTTGGGGCTCGGTCAAATCAGGCCGAATTTGCTGCATCCCCTCCCACACTGATTGCACGACGTGCGGTGCCGACAGTGCAGCGACGATTTGCTGTGTGACCAGTTCTTCAATCGGCACAGCAGGCAGCGGTCCGTGCTGACTGGCCCACGCGCCGAAGCGCCGGTGCTTGATCGGCGTGTAGTAGCGATACGTCTTGCCCTTCTTGAGCGTGTAGCTCGGAACCAGCCGTTCGCCGTCAGGTGTGAACAGCAGGCCGCGCAGCAATACCGGCTCACGCTGGCGGTCACAGGTAGCGCGCCGCCGATCGATACTTTCGGTGGCAATCAGCGCGTGCACCGCATCCCACTGCGCCTGCGTCACGATGGACTGGTGCTGCCCCTGAAAAGCCTGCCCCTTGTGCACGATGTTCCCCAGGTACATCCGGTTGTGGAGCATTTTGTAGAGGGTTTGCTTGGTAAAGGGCTTGCCGCCCTTGGTGACCACACCTTCCGCGCCGTAGGCTTTGGCCATCAGCGTGGCCGAGCGCAGCGTCACGAAATCATCGAAGATGCGGCGCACCACAGCAGCTTCTGTCTCGTTGATCACTAACATGCGTTTATCGACGTCGTAACCCAGCGGCGGGACACCGCCCATCCACATTCCCTTGGCCTTGCTGGCAGCGATCTTGTCGCGAATGCGCTCACCGGTGACCTCGCGCTCAAATTGGGCGAAGGACAGCAAGACGTTGAGCATCAACCTGCCCATCGATGTAGCCGAGTTGATTTGCTGGGTGACGGCGCTGAAGCTGACGCGGTGTCGGTCGAACACTTCGACCATCCGTGCAAAGTCGGCCAGTGATCGGGACAGGCGGTCAATCTTGTAGACCACGACGATATCGACCTTGCCTGCTTCGATGTCGGACAGTAGCCGCTTCAGGGCCGGTCGCTCAATCGTGCCGCCGGAGTAGCCGCCGTCGTCGTAGTCGTCAGGCACCGGAATCCAGCCTTCGTGTTGCTGGCTGCTGATAAACGCTCGACCGGCCTCGCGTTGCGCATCGATGGAATTGAAGGACTGGTCGAGGCGTTCGTCGCTGGAGACGCGGCAATACACCGCACAGCGTTTGGGTGGGACGCTGGGTGCGAGTGCGGGTCGTGTCATCGTGGCGCCCCCTTGCCGTTGCCGCTGTCACGCAGCCCAAAAAACTTCGGCCCATTCCACTGCGTGCCCGTGATCTGGCGCGCCGCTGCCGACAAGCTTTTAAAGATCTGTCCATTGATCTCGTACAAGCCTTCGGGCGTGACCGTGACGCGATGCTGGCGCTCATCCCATTCGCGGATCAGCGTGGTGCCGGGCATCAGCAGTGTTTGTGCGCTGCGCCCGACACTGCTTTTTATGTTGGCGTGTTTGGCACCGGCCTCAACCAGCATTTTGCGGACGTTGCCGGGAAGTGCTCCGTAGGCTTGCTCCTGAATGCGGTAGGCCAGCCGCGATTCGACGTAGTGGCGGTTGCGATGGCTGGGGCGCCTGGGGAAATGCTGATCCCACAACGCCCAGAGTTCAGCCATCGGCAGGGATGGCAGCGCCGCCAGCTGAGCCGAGATGCTGCCGTTTGGGGTATTCGTCATTTCAAATTTTTCCTGTGGTTAAGACAGGTGCATGAACGCGCTGTGGCGACCAGAAGCCAAGTCAAACCGCGCTCTGCGGGTCATCGCCGTCGGCCTCTGATGAGCCCTCAGCATCTGACTCCATCGAGCCCACCAAGGTCTGTTTGCGCCCGTCACGTTTGTCTTTCGCCCCAAGGATGTAGACCTCTCCATTCCAGACACCGCAGGCCACATCGGTGTCTGTATCGCCCTCCGGCATCAGCCAGCCAGTTACCCCTTCCGGCATCCTCAGTAAGTCTGAGGGCTGATGGATCGGCACGTGCATCGCGGCGCGACGCGCATTGATCTCTTTCAAATCTTCAAACGGCACGTCGGGGAAGTTCTCCTGATTAAGAATCGGAATCCAGACCAGTGGCCGCCCACTGTCGATCCAGCCCTGCACGCGCTGTGCGACGCTGTGGTCGTAGCAGGCCAATGGTTCTCCGATGACAGCGGTGTTGGCGTGTGGGTTCGCGTTGGTCGCGGCGTTTCGCGTGGCGTTTTGCGATAGATTCATTTCAAGTCTCGATGGTGTGGTAACCCGCCGTTTGGCAGGTGGTAACTGGTAACTTGGCGGGTGGTAACCTTGTTCCGGCGCTGTCGCTGAACGAAGGGCGCGCTCGCGCCCCCCGCATGGGATTTTCGGCAGGAAGGGCCCATCTCATCTGGGACGGGCGCGTTGCTGGCGGTGGCGCAGGCGGTGCTTACGCTGCTGTCGCCGTTGCCACCAGCGTTCGATTCGAAACGTCAGCCGCAGCGCGGCCAGCAGCCAGCGCTCCCGCCACACCAGTCTCCGGCGTCGACGTATCGGACGCCGCAGCACCCGAACCTGCGCGAAGGTGTCACGCTCAGGCTGCGTCCATATTGGATCGGTCTGCACTGAGTAATCCGTCGCAGCAGGGGGCGGATCGATGACGTGCGCGGTCTGGATGCCGTGTGTAATCGGCTGTCGCTGCGTGGCAGGCAAGGCATCGAGGACCGACTGCCCCGATGCGTACTGCTGCCGCAGCTTGCCGATGAGGTCGGCGTTGTGTCGTTGGGTAGGATCAATTTCCATCGCCCCCGCCCTCACGCCACGTCCACGCGAACAACGTCACAT
>JAJBBF010000064.1 GCA_020532215.1 Candidatus Cloacimonadota bacterium | reverse complement strand
TTTTCTTCAGGTGGACAGAGCGGTCAGGTGTTCGTCTACGGCATCCCCTCGATGCGCATACTGAAGCAAATCGGCGTGTTTACCCCGGAGCCTTGGCAGGGTTACGGCTTTGACGAAGAGTCTCGCAAAGTTCTGGCTCAGGGCAACATCCACGGCAAAGCCGTGAACTACGGTGACACTCACCACCCGGCCATCTCAGAAACCAAGGGTGAGTACGACGGCCAGTTCCTGTTTATCAATGACAAGGCTAATCCGCGCATTGCCGTTATCAGCCTGCACGACTTTGAAACCAAGCAGATCGTGGTCAACCCACTGTACAAGAGCTCTCACGGTGGCGCTTTCGTGACGGAAAACACCGAGTACGTCATTGAGGCAGCTCAGTACCCCACGCCGTATGAAAATAAGTTTGTTCCGCTGGAAGAGTTCAACGAAAAATACCGCGGCGGTATCACCTACTGGAAGTTCAACCGTGAAGTTGGCCAGCTTGAGCCTGAAAATTCCTTCTCCGTTGAAGCGCCTCCCTACAGCCAGGACCTTTCCGACGCCGGCAAGGGCCCCAGCCACGGTTGGTCATTTACCAACTCCTTCTGTACTGAGCGCTACGTGGGCGGCATTGAGCGCGGACGTCCGCCGTTTGAAGCCGGCTGTTCCGCCAAGGACACTGACTTCCTGCACGTTGTGAACTGGAAGAAGGCCGAAGAGCTGGTGAAGGCTGGCAAGGCCAAGACCATCAACGGTCATAAGGTCATCACCATGGACGTTGCCGCTAAAGAAGGCGTCCTGTTCCTGGTTCCTGAGCCGAAGAGTCCGCACGGTGTAGACGTTTCCCCAGACGGTAAGTACATCATCGTCTCAGGCAAGCTGGACTCACACGCCAGCGTTTACAGCTTCGACAAGATCCAGGCTGCGATCAAAGCCAAGAAGTTCGAAGGCAAAGATCCATATGGTCTGCCGATCATCGCCATGAAGGACGCCCTGCACACTCAGGCAGAACTCGGCCTTGGTCCCCTGCACACCCAGTACGACTCCAAGAAGTGCGTGGTCTACACCTCGCTCTACGTGGACTCCATGGTGGCCAAGTGGGACTACTGTACCGGTAAAGTGCTGGACAAGATTGCCATCCACTACAACATCGGTCACTTGATGACGATGGAAGGCGATACGGTCTCCCCGAAGGGCAAGTACCTGGTTGCAATGAACAAGCTGTCCATCGACCGTTTCAACCCGGTGGGTCCGCTGCATCCGCAGAACCATCAGCTGATCGATATCAGCGGCGACAAGATGGAAATGCTGTATGACATGCCGATCGGTATTGGTGAGCCACACTACGTTGTGTCCATCAGCGCCGACAAGCTGCAGCCTGCTGTGCGCTACAAGTCCGGTACTGACGCTCGTACTGACAAGCGCCATCCCAACGCCACGCGTGCAGGTCGTGAGACCACTGAGCGCACCTGTGATGCAAACGGCCAGTGCACGGTTCGTGTGCAGGGTACGCTGATTCGCTCGCACATCACGCCTGAAATTGTTGAGGCTGAAGTGGGTGATGAGATCTACTTCCACATGACCAACCTGGAACGTGCGCAGGACCAGACCCACGGCTTTGCCATGTACGGTCACAGCGTGCAGCTGTCGGTCGAGCCGGGTAAGACGGCAACTGCCTACGTGAAGGCCGATCGTGAAGGTGTCTTCCCCTACTACTGCACCGAGTTTTGCTCGGCGCTGCACCTGGAGATGCAGGGCTATCTGCTGATTCGTCCGAAGGGCTATAAGGCCACGGCGGTAGCCATGCAGGAAGGCCAAGCCTATACCAAGGCGGACTACGACACCCAGGTCAAGACCAACCTTGAAACTCAGGCGGTCATTGACTCTGTTGTTGCCTTCATTACCAGCCGTAACTACCAGGAGTTCCCGACTGCTGCGAGCCTGGTAGAGGATGCCACCGATCAGCTGGAATTCGCTAAAGACGCCAAGAGCAAGGCTGAATCCGCAGCTGGCAAACAGGATTGGCAGAATGCCATGCTGTGGGCTAACCAGTGGTGGCAGTATCAGGTGAAGGCAGCTGACCTGGGTCTGCGCGCCAAGACGCACCTGGAAGAAAATAATGCCAAGGTAATTAAGTAAGTCTGTGATCCAACTTTGATAAGGATCAATGCTTGAATTGACAGGGGAACATAGTATGTTCCCCTGTTTTTTTGCCCAAAAAACCTGGAGAAAACCATGAAAATAGTACGTAATTTGATGCTGACCGCTCTGTTGGGAACAACGGGTCTGCTGACGAGCAATGCGGCCATGGCGCTGGATGGCGCCGATCTGTACAAGAAGAAAACCTGCATCGCTTGCCATGGCGCCGATGCAAATTCGCCTATTTTGCCTAGCTATCCCCGCCTGGCTGGACAGAGTGCTGGCTACGCCATGCAGCAGATGAAGGATATCAAGGACGGTACGCGCAGCAACGGACAGACTGCTGCCATGAAGCCAATCATGCATCTGGTATCGGATGAAGAGATGCAGGCTATTGCCGACTGGTTGGCAACCCTAGGGAAATAAGGCATTGGCCGTTTGTGCAGGGAATTTGATGTTGGTCAAAGCACGGCCAGCATAGAAGCGTATGCTAATGCTTGCTGGCATGAGGGCAAACTGCGTTCAGAATGTTGGCGCATAGAGCCATCAATGACCGAGGTAGGCCCAGGGTTAATCCCACGCAATCCATACACCCGGGCAAGAACAAACAAGAGGTAAAACAACCATGCAACTCAATCTGAAATCAGCCGTGGCCTGCGCTTTGGCGCTATCCGTAAATGGACTGGCCTTGGCAGATGAACAAGTGCTCAAGCCCTCCTGGGCCATGCAGGGCGATGAGCTGGAGCACGCCATGACGCTAAAAGGCAATAAAGATGAAGGCCGCGAGATCTATGAGGTCTGCGCCGCGTGCCATATGCCCGAAGGCTGGGGTCTGAGCGACGGTACCTTCCCGCAGCTGGCCGGTCAGCATCACAACGTGCTGGTCAAGCAGCTGGCCGATATTCGTGCCGGTAACCGCGACAACCCCACCATGTATCCTTTCGCACTGCCCTCGCAGATCGGCGGCGCTCAGGCGGTGGCCGACGTTGTTGAATACATCAATACGCTGCCGATGAATCCCGAGAACGGCGTAGGTCCTGGCACCGATCTGGAGCATGGCAAGCAGCTGTACAAGGACAACTGCGTGCGCTGCCACGGTGAAAACGGTGAGGGCGATAACGCACAGTTCTACCCCATGATTCACGGCCAGCACTATGAGTATGTTGCCCGTCAATTCCGCGAGATTCGTGACGGTGCCCGCCGTAACGCTAACCCGGACATGGTTGAGCAAGTACAGGGCTTCGATGAGCGCGATTTGATTGCTGTAAGTGATTATGTTTCTCGCATCAAGCCCCCCGCCGATCGCCTGGGTCCTCCAGGCTGGCAAAATCCTGACTATGATTAAGTAAGCGCCCTGTTTTACCGCACCCACGAATGGGTGCGGTAAAACAAGAGCTCTCTTCACCACCCATGGCAGGGTGGGACGTGCATGTCTTTTCCCATCATTGAGGATCGCAAACGCCATGACTTCCTCCCAAGGTCGCCCCAGTTATCTGCTCACCAGCCTGTTTGCCGCCGTTGCTCTTGTGCTGCTGGTCGGAATTTATTACACCCCAACCTGGTGGGTGTCCCTGACCGCGCCCAACTACCCGGAGGAATCGTTTCCGGATGGCGTGCGCATTCATTTTCATATGAATGGCGTCTTCAACGGTTGCGCCAAGATCGACAAAGTGGAAATACACGAAGACGAGGCGATGGACTGCGTCCACGAGATGGATACCATCAACCACTACGTAGGCATGTATCCGATTGCCGCCGGTGGCCCGGTGGAAAAGGCCTATTCACAGTTTCTGATGGTTTTGCTTGGCGTCATGGTGATTGGCTTTGCCATGCCGAGCAATAAATCACGTCTGGGCGCTTTGGCCGCAGGCTTTGCCGTGATCGCCGTCTGGATGTATCTGACCATGTACGGCAAGGACGGTATTTATTTACAAAATACGGGCTATGTCGATGCAATGCTGGCCTCTCTTGACCAAGAGAAAGGCGGTGATGGTGATGACATGGCCGCAGATTCAGTCAGCTCAGGTCAGGCGCTCATTGAACAACTGCGCCGCTCCATGGAGCAAAGCGAGCAAAAGCAGCCGCCTGCCAAGCAGCCCGCGCTAGCCGACGACGCCAGCGAGAAAGAGATCTATATCCACAATCTGCGCATCAACTTCGATATGGATCAGAAGCGTCGCGACACCGGTATTGAGTGGAACGGCAGCGGCTTCCAGGTGATGTCTTGGCACTATGAGAAAAACCTCGGCCGCTATTTTAATAACCAGGAGGAAATCAAGCCTCTGGTTGCTAACCTGAATATTGCTATTCATGCGCTGTTTGTCGGTATTTTGCTGGCGATGGTGCTGATGCTCTGGGGCGCTCGTCAGCCGCGCGGTCTGTTGTTCTGGGTTCTGGCCGTGGCGCCCCTGGCGCTGCCGGTATTTTTTATTATCGAATACGCCGCTTGGCTGTGGTGGTTTGGCCATAGCCTTAACGATATGGCGGCCTTTACGGTCAAGCCCTTCATGCCGACCGTATTTGGCG
>JAJBBF010000102.1 GCA_020532215.1 Candidatus Cloacimonadota bacterium | reverse complement strand
CCCGCCGGCTCGGTCCAGCCCGGCGTCCTCCAGCTCGCTCTGCTGGCCGGGATCCCCATCATCCCTGTTGCTGCCAGGGCTGATCGCCAGTGGCGGCTCAATTCCTGGGACGGCTTCAGGATCCCCAAACCCTTTTCCAAACTAACCGCCGTCTATGGCCACCAGATCCGGCTGGGTGCCCGCGATGATTTTCCCGCCGCGGAATCCGCCCTCCGCCAAGCCTGGCAGCAGCTGGACCAGAACCTCTCCTGATATCGGATTGACATAGCGGCTGAGCCGGAAAATAGAGCGGCAGATATACTCGTAGCGCAGGATCCCAGGTCGTCGGTGCCAAAGCACCTTGCCCGGAATGACAGAAACCCACATCTTTTCCCGTTCTATTTCGCCGGAGCGGTGCAGCTTCCCCCCTATGTTCTAATCAATTTGTGTCGAATCGTGAAATTCGGGGGCAGTCCCTCTTTTTCAGGATCATTTTCCCTTTTTCCGCGCTTTTCCTCGGACTATTCTATGTCCCAACCTGCAGAGCCCTTTTGGTTTTTTCAGAGTAAAAAAAAACCGGAGAATGGTATCTCCGGCTTAATTTCGGGTAGGTATGGGCTTATCTGGCCAGGGCGCGTTCGCTCATGCGGCGGACGAATTTTGCCAGGCGGGCGGGGGCAAAGCGGTCGATCTTCCAATCGCCGTAATCGGACCAATCGCTCTGCGCGGTAGCCACCAGGACGTTATCCACATACTTGTGGTTCATCTGGGTGATTTCCAGGGTGTAGGCCGAGCCATCGCCGTGGTCCTGCACCATGTTCGCCGGGAAGGTGTATTCGCGGGCAGCTGGTGTAAGGTCCGTATCGGCAACTTCGTCATCGTTGGGATCATCAGGGTCCCAGGCATAGGCGCTGGCAGTCTGGGTTTCGTTGCTGCCGTCCAGGGTCCAGTAGCTGTAGGCGCTCTGGGTGGGGTTGAAGGTGAGCGGGAAGGTGGCATCAGCATTGTAAACAACGGCTTGCCTGGTGTTGACAACGGTCGAGCCGTCCACAATCAACTGGAAATAATAGGAAGTGCCGGGGGTGAGGGTGACGCCGCCCATCCAGAAATCACCGTATTGGATAAGACTGTCAGGAGCCACGCCGCCTATCTTGAGTTCGAGGGTGGTGGGCTGAACGTATTCACTTGCCTCGCCGATCCACATTACCGTAACAACATGGGAATCTTCTTTGGCGTCCGGGCCGGCGATGGCCATCACAGACCACTTGGCGTCTTCAGGCTGGGTGATGTTTTCGATGCAGCCAGTCAGGAAGAGGCCCATGGCCAGCGTAGCCACGATCATCATTATAAAGAACTTACGCATTTTATTCTCCTTTTGGTTTGGATTCTTAGGGATCTAATATTAGATCTCCCTTTATTTGTCAAGCTTTTATTGATTTTGGGCAGATATTCCGGATCCCCGGGCTGCCTGGCCTGGCGCTATCCTAACTTTATACTTTCCCCGACCCCCATTCCTGCCAGTCTTATCTGCCGCCGGCTCCGCGGCTGGGGAAACCTCCTTGCCGCTTCCCGCCTTCGGCTTATATTGTCTGATAGCTGAAGCAGCCCAGCCAAACTAACCGGGAGGAACCATGCAAAACTATTACAAGCTTTCGCTCAAGTGCCCCAAATGCGGCTTGAAACTGGGAGACGACGGCAAGATCATCGACGGCGTGCCCGCCATCAAACTGCAGATCCGCTCCGGCGAGGAAGCAGGTACCGTATGGCTCTCAGCTCTTTACGGCAGCTACAACAAGGAATCCACCCTGCCTGTCCGGGACGGCGAGATCAGCGTCTTTTCCTGTCCCCACTGCGGAGCGGACCTGGTTTCGGAGGAAAACTGCAATATCTGCCAGGCGCCCCTGGTGGATTTCCACCTCTTCGAAGGCGGCAAGGTCTCCATCTGTTCACGCGCCGGCTGCACCAAACACTCCATCGAATTTGAAGACCTCAATACCGCCATCAACCATTTCATCAACGAATTCGAGCTGCAGACCCATCCACGGGATTAAGCTTAAAACTTATCGCGTTGATTTCCGCTGTAAAAAAGGGACCCGGCCGTGAAGGGCCGGGTCCCGTCGTTATAGTTCGAAGGGGCTGAAAGGTCAGTCCATTTTGGCTTTGATCTGGTTGAACCGGGTTTGCTGGGCGCCGGTCATGTCCGGAGCGGCAGTCAGTTCGTTGATCATGGTCTGCACCTTGGCCCGCTGGTCCTGCAATCTCTTGATGTCCATGGGCTTGGTGGGATTTTTATCCCGCATGACCACATAGCGGTCCATGGCGGAACTCAGGTCATCCAGCTTCTTGTCCCAATTCTGGGTCTGAACCGGCGGTACCGGCGGTACGGGCGTGGGAGGGGTAGGTTTCGGCTTGGGTTTGGGTTGAACGTTGGAGGCCACTGTTTCGGTCTCTTCGGGCATTTCTTCTTCGGGAGCCATCTCGGTTTCCGGGAAGATGATCTCGGTGTTCAACTGAACCATCGCCACTTCGCCGAGGATGCGTTTGATATCATCCTTGTTGTCGATCATTCGGAAATAGGTGAGGTCTTTCTTGTCTCCGACCGTGCCCTTCATCAGGGCGATGATCTCAGCCTTGTGCTCTTCCCGCAGGGGCATGCTTTCCATGCCGGTGACCATGGTGCCTTCAGCGTTCATGAAGCTGAGATACCAGTTGCCCACTTCCAGGGAATCCGGGTTGTAGGCCACGCATTCCTGCAGCAGCTCGGTGCCAAGGGTCAGCTCCAGGCCGCCTTCGACGTTCTTGAGGGTATAGGTGCCGTCGGTCACTTTCACAAAATCAGCCGCGTTGCCGTTGACGGTCACGTTGGCCACTTCCATGGCCTTGTCCTTCACACCGCAGGCAGCCAGCGCCAGCATCGCCACCAGGGCGACAGTAATAAATGCTGTTCTGAACTTCATCGTTGTCTCCTTTCTAATAGTCAGATCGCCCGGCCAGGCCGGGTCAAGCTATTTTTTCCTTGCTTGGGGCGCGGGAGGGCGGATGCCCCGGAAAGCCGCTTCGCGCAAGCCTTTCAAGCCCGCGTCCGGCGCTTTCCCTGTTTCCCGGCAGCCCATTTTGGTTCACATTGTCCGCAACGCCCCTGCTTGTCAATCTTTTTTCTGTGCCCCGCGTTGCCGGGGAACGGGCATCGGTTTCAGCCACAACAGCAGGGGCAGCGGAAAAGCGCGGGAAATGGGATAATCCGCTTGGGAATGAGATAAGCACTGTGTCTGGAACGCAAGCTTAAGCTGGATGGGCGCCCCGTTCCCAAATCATCTTGGGCGGCCTTACCTCCTCCTCCGCTTAGCCCATTCTTTTCTTACCTGACCGCCTTCCCTCATGAACTGCTTGACAAATACTGCCCCAAATTTTGCTCTGACCGGTGAGTGCGGCCTCTGGTTTGAAAGGAGTAGAAATGGTTTGGCTCTTGATAGTGAATCCCAAGGCTGGGGATGGAAGGGCGTCCCGGATCCTGCCTGAATTGCGGTCCCGTTTGCGGGACCTGGGGATGGAGGCCGAGATCCGGATCAGCGGCTATCGCCGGCATGCCGTCAAACTGGCAGAAGAGGCTGTTTCGCAAGGCTTTAGAAATATCATCTGTGTGGGAGGGGATGGCACCCTGCATGAAGTTGCGGGCGCCATCCTCAACAGCGGTAAAAGCGATGAAGTGGCTCTGGGGGTCGTCCCGATCGGGGTCGGCAACGATTTTTGCCGCAGCTTGGGAATTGGCGGCGGTCTGGCAGGCAGCCTGGAGGTTATCCGCCGGGGAAAGATCCGCCGACTTGATCTGGGCAGGCTGGAAGACATCTATTTTGTCAATTCGATGGGCGCCGGCCTTGATGCCGTGGTTGCTCAGGCGGCGGAGAAAGCAAGGTTTCTTCCCGGTAGCCTGCGTTACCTTTATGCTGTCCTGTCTTCGCTGCTGCGGCTGCAGCGTTATCCTCTGGAAATCGAGGTGGATGGCGAAAAACGGAAGCTGAACGCTCTGATGATCAGCATCGGCAACGGCCCTTTTTGCGGCAGGGGTTTCAAGTTGTGCCCGCTGGCTGAGTTGGACGATGGCAGGCTCGATCTCTGCGTTGTGGAGGCCATCTCCCTGACCCGGGTGATCTTGTCCCTGCCCTCGGTTATCAAAGGAACCCATCTGCGTTATCATTACGTTTCCTACCACCAGCCTGCCAGCATCCGGCTCAGCTTCGACTCAGATCTTCCCATCTACTGCGACGGCGAGGTGCCTGATCTGCATGGTAAGCGCCAGGTCAGCATCAGCATCGTACCCACAAAACTGAATGTATTCTGCCCCTGAACCGCGGGGGAATTTTGCGCTGATCCTTGTTTTGCCGATCACCACAGGTCGATATCATTCAGCTTGGTTTTCGGATAGTAGATACTGGCAGCCTCGCAGGGCCTTCCGGGATATAGCCGCACCCCTTTCTCGGCTTGGGGAAAAGCCATTGCAGCTAAATAACCGTTTCTCATCCGGTAGCTCATAGAGGGGCATCTTATCGGGATAGAACAAACCACCCGCAAACCTCCCGTATTATCCCCGCCTCCGGTGCGGGTATCATGCGGGAGGCTGAATGGACCTATTGTATAAAGGGACAAAGTGGCAGTAAGAATTGAAGAGGGAAAT
>JAJBBF010000146.1 GCA_020532215.1 Candidatus Cloacimonadota bacterium | reverse complement strand
CCTGCCAGTGATGCCTGACGCAGGCCGCGTGGTGACAACGGCTGGTTAGCGGCCTGAAAGGTGAGCCGCACCAGCAGCAGGGCGATCAGCGGCAGCATCAGGGACAGCAGCAACAGAAAACGGGGGCCAAGATCGAACAGGGAGGAGGCCGACAGGCAGAACAGGGCGATGGCGCTGGTCTGCAGCCAGGTGCGAACGGTCTTTTCGGCAGCCAGCCGAGTGCCCAGCACTATCGCCAGGATGCTGACCACCGGCAGAGCCGGATTGGCGCGGCTGAACTGGACGGCGTACCATAGGAACAAGAGGATCGAGCTGATGGTCAGGGGCAGGTGCGGGACCAGCGGTGCTGTTCTGCGTTCAGCGTACAGGCCGGCGGCCAGTCCTGCCACCAGCACAAGGCGCGGCAGCAACGGCAGATGGGGGAAGAGTGAGCCGGCTCCCAGCAGGGCGATGCCGTACCCCAACAGACGTATCAGGCGGGGCAGCTCGAGGCTCATGGTGTCTTACCGTACGCGGGACGGTGGGCGGCGAGGTGTGGCGGGACGCTCCGGTCTGGCCTTGGTGCGGACCTCGGCAGAACCGGGGCGTGCTGAGCGTACCGGCGGCGGCCCGTCGAGCTCAGCGGCCTCCTGCGTGGTCAGCAGACGATACTCACCTGGCTTGAGGCCGCCCAGGGTCAGGTTGCCGTAACGGATCCGCCGCAACCTGACCACCGACAGTCCAACGGCGGCGCACATGCGGCGTACCTGCCGGTTGCGTCCTTCACGGATGGTGACCGAGAGCCAGTCGTTGTTCTGATCGGTCTTGAGCAGGCGCACCGTGGCGCCGCTCACCGGGCCGTCCTCCAGCTCGATGCCGTCGTTCAGTCGTCTGATCTGCTGCTGATCCACCTTACCCCGCACCCGCACATGATACTCCTTGTCCACCTGGTGGCGGGGATGCATCAGCCGGTTAGCCCAGGCGCCGTCGTTTGTCAGCAGCAACAGACCTTCAGAGTTATAGTCCAACCGGCCAACGGGATAGAGTCGGGCGTTAACACCTGTGACCAGTTCAGTCACCAGCTGTCTTCCCTGGGGGTCCTTCAGGCTGGTGACGTAACCGGCCGGTTTATGTAGCAGCACATAGTAGAGGGTTTCAGCCGGTTTAACCAACGCACCGTCCACGGTGATCTGGTCGGTTGCCGGATCGGCCTTGGCACCCAGTTCCGTAACAACGCTGCCGTTCACCGCCACCCGGCCAGCCAGGATCAGCTCTTCGGCAGCCCTGCGGGAGGTGATGCCGGCGGCGGCGATGATCTTTTGCAGACGTTCAGTCATGATTGGTCCTTAGGTTTTTCGTTGGTGGTGTCATCTGGGGTCAGCGCAATGGCGAAACCAGCAATGGCGCCGTACAGGGCCCCTGACCAGGGGCTGCCCAGCATGGCTCAGCCGCTGCCGGTGCAGCGTGCCAGCCAGCCCAACAGGCCACCGGCCAGGGCACCGGCGACGGTCAGAAAGATGAATTTGAGCAGTTTGCGGTTCATGGCTCCTCACAGCGGGTCGGCAGTCGCAGCAGATACCAGATAATGCCAGCTGCCAGTAGAATCAGCAGCGCCTTCAGCCAGACCGCCGGTACCAGCAGCAGGGCGGATGGCGGTAACGTCAGCAGCACCAGCGCTATGGCGGTCCGTTTGGCCCTGAGCGGTATGCCGCTGCCATCGAGGTAGCCGCCGATGATCGGTCCCAGGTGGCGGTGTTGCACCAGCCAGTCATGAAACCGCTCAGAGCTGCGCGCAAAACAGGCGGCAGCCAGCAGTAGCAAGGGAGTGGTGGGCAACAGCGGCACGAAGATGCCCACCACTCCCAGGCCGGTGGCCAGCAGTCCCAGGGCGATCAGCAGCCAGCGTAGGAGTGGATGGCGATCGTTCATCGGCCTGAAACGACAGAAGGGCGCCGCGCAGCAGGCACCCCTCTGTATCCTGTTCGTGTCCGCAGGACGCTATTCCGCCATCTGGGTCATGGCGCGGAACTTCTGGTAGCGATCTTCAACCAGTTCTTCCTTGCTCATGGCCTTCAGATCAGCCAAGTGGCTACGGATGGCCGAGCCCAGTGCCTGGGCAGTGGCCTCGTGGTCGCGGTGGGCGCCGCCCACCGGCTCATGGATGATTTCGTCGATCACACCCAGACCGATGATGTCCTGGGCAGTGGGCTTCAGGGCTTCGGCGGCCTGGGGGCCCTTGGTGCCGTCGGACCAGAGGATGGCGGCGCAGCCCTCCGGCGAGATCACGGCGTAGACCGAATGCTCCAGCATCACTACCCGGTTGCCCACGGCAACGGCCAGGGCACCGCCGGAACCGCCTTCGCCGGTGATGCAGACGATGATCGGCACCGTCAGCTCAGCCATCTCGCGCAGGTTACGGGCAATGGCCTCGGCCTGGCCCCGCTCTTCGGCGCCGATACCGGGGTAGGCGCCGGGGGTGTCCACAAAGGTGATGATCGGCAGGTTGAACTGTTCAGCCATCCGGAACAGGCGCAGCGCCTTGCGGTAGCCCTCCGGGTTGGGCATGCCGAAGTTGCGGAAGACCTTTTCCTTGGTGTCCCGCCCCTTCTGGTGGCCCACCACCATCACCGGCTGGCCATCAAAACGGGCCAGGCCGCCCACGATAGCGTGGTCGTCGCCGTAGTTGCGGTCGCCGTGCAGCTCGTTGAAGTCGGTGAACAGGTGCTTGATGTAATCCAGTGTGAAGGGGCGGTTGATATGCCGCGCCACCTGGGCCTTCTGCCAGCGGGAGAGGTTGTTGAAGATCTCCAGGCGCTCCTGCTCAACCCGTTTTTCCAGTGAGCTGATATCGTCGGTCAGGTTCAGCTCACTGCCGCCGTTTAAGGCGCGCAACTCCTCGATCTTCTTCTCAAGCTCGGCAATCGATTTTTCAAATTCCAGATACACAGTGGCTGCCATCAGGTAACCTCACAAAAATAATTTGGCATCAGGTAAGGAATGAGGATTTTTTCGTTCCGGGTACGGCAAGCAAGGCCTTACGCGGAGACGTACACGGAAGTACGTCGCACAAGTAAGGCTGCCGCTTGACGCGGTCGGGGCGGAAAAAGACCATTCACTCGAAGATCGCGGCATTATAGCCGACCAGCCGCTCCACTTCCAGCCTAAATTCATCGCTGGCCGCCACCTTCAGGTCGTCGGGCAGTCGCTGCAGTGCCATGAATCGGCTGGGAGACTCGAACTGCAGCGTCAGCGGCAAGCTGCCGGCATGTCGTTCAATCACGCCCCGTAGCGATGACAGCTGATCAGTTGAAAGCTCGGCCAATCTGAGCGCAAGGCTGACCCGGGTGGTGCTTTGGGCCTGTGCCTCCAGCAGCAGCCGTATGTCGCCGTTCGGTGCACTGGCGCCGTTTTTGCGACTATCTCGGCCGTTGGTGCGCATCACCAGCAGTTTGCAGCCCTTTTCACCCCGCTCCAGCTTGCCGGTCACCAGCAGCGGATCATCGGTTTTGAGCAGCGAACAGCACTCGGCATACACATCGGGGAAGACGGTGATCTCGATGGAACCGGTCAGGTCCTCGAGGGTGGCAAAGCACATCCGGTCGCCCTTTTTGGTCATGATCTCCCGGAAGAGGGTCACCACGCCGCATATGCGAACCTCGCTGTTGTCCGCCAGTTCGGGCAGTCGGGCGATCTCGGCGCTGGCCAGGCGCTTGATGTCCGCTGCATAGCGATCCAACGGGTGGCCGGTGATCAGGAAGCCCAGCGCCTCCTTCTCAAAGCCAAGTTTTTCCTTGTCATGCCACTCGTCCACCGTGGGCAGCTTGCGGTTGGTGCGACTGGCAGCCACCTCGGGCAGGTCGCCGAACAGCGATACCTGGGCGCTGTCCCGCTCCTCCTGAAAACGCTGGCCAGAGGCCATGGCGTCATCCAGCACGGCCATCACCGGGGCCCGCCACTTGTGCAGCGAATCAAAGGCGCCGCATTTGATCAGTGCCTCCAGCACCCGTTTGTTGACCCGCCGCAGATCGACCCGCTCGCAGAAGTCGTAGATGTCGGTAAACAAGCCGTCCTTACGGGCCTCGATGATCGACTCCACCGCGCCGCCCCCGACCCCTTTCACGGCACCCAGACCGAAACGCATTGAGTTGCCCACCACGGTGAAGGACTGGCCCGATGCGTTGATATCGGGCGGCAGCACCTCGATCCCCTGCTCGCGGCAGTCGCTGATACTTTTGAGTACCTTGTCGGTGCTGTCCATGTCACAGGAGAGCAGGGCTGCCATGAACTCTACCGGGTAATGGGCTTTTAAATAAGCGGTCTGGTAGGCGATCAGGGCATAGGCCGCCGAGTGGGACTTGTTGAAGCCGTATTCGGCGAACTTGGCCATCTGGTCGAAGATCGCCTCGGCCTTCTTGGGATCGATCCCCTGGGCCTTGGCCCCTGCCAGGAACGGCTCCTTTTCCTTGGCCATGACCGCCGGGTCCTTCTTGCCCATGGCGCGGCGCAAGAGGTCGGCGCGGCCCAGGGAATAGCCGGCCAGGGAACGGGAGATCTGCATCACCTGTTCCTGATAGACGATGACCCCGTAGGTGTCTTTCAGGATCGGCTCCAGTTGCGGCAGGTCGTAGACCACCTTCTGGCGGCCGTGCTTGCGCTCGATGAATTCGTCCACCATGCCGCAGCCCAAGGGGCCAGGACGGTAGAGGGCGCAGGCCGCGATCACATCCTCGAAGCAGGAAGGTTTGAGCTTGACCAGCATCTCTTTCATGCCGCTGGATTCAAGCTGGAAGATGCCGGTGGTATTG
>JAJBBF010000018.1 GCA_020532215.1 Candidatus Cloacimonadota bacterium | reverse complement strand
TGGTCCTCGATCTCCACATAGTCCAGCTGCACATCGCAGTTTCCGTACCACCAGACCCTGGGATTGAGATTCACCAGGCGCAGCATCCGCTCGGAATCCTTGGTGGCCGGATCGCCGTCGTGGTCGGCGCTCATCAGGTTTTTGGCCAGCAGGTCCGAATAGGGGATTCGCAGTTCCACCTCGCAAAAATCAGACGCGGGCGCCAGAAGGTGGTCGCTGAGGCGATAAACCGTTTCGGTATACTCCAGCCCCTGGTTCAGGTGCCGCAGGATCTTGGCCTGGGAGGCAAAACCGCTTCCCTCGCGTTCGTAGCCGCTGACGTCGAAGCGCAGCAGGGGTTCGTTCGGACCCAGGCCTTTTTTCACGTCTGAGATCCGGAACCTGAATCTCACCCGGACGTGGTTGTTCTCGTGCCTGGGCGGATCAAGCTGCAGCAGCATGAGTTCTTTGCCGAAACGCACGTAGGCGCCGTTCTCGTTGGGCCAGCGGTAGCGGAGGTCGGTGAACAGCCAGCCCCTGCTGTCTTTGCCCTTTTCGGCCTGCCAGGCCCAGCCGTAGGAAGCGCCGGCGATATCGACGGCTTGACCCGTTCGGGGCATTTTGGCTGTGCTGCGGGCGGCGTACCAATACTGGTTGTCCATCCCGTCTCCGTATTTCACGTCCTTTTCACTGGCGAACTCCGCTTCGAAGCGCAATTGGTTGGCGGTGGAAAGAGTGTAACTGGCATAGGGGCTTTTATTTTCGGAAACTGGGCCCCAGGCCTCGTCGGTGATCCAGGCGTCCAGGCCGTGCCGGTCCATTTCCTTGAGCAGGGAGGCGAAATCCGCATTGTCGTCTTGAGTGACCACCAGGTTGGAATTGTAGCCAAGCTCACGCATCATAGTGTACAGGGCTTCTCTCTGGGCCGGCCTGTTATTGTTGCGCAGATAGGAATAGGTTCCCAGCAGAAACTGGTCTGAATGTTTGGCTGCCAGGGGAAGCAAACCCATGCAGGCCAGCAGTAGGGCCATCATCATGGCTGTTTTCGCCATCCTTGTCATTGGCTGTCTCCTTGTGCTGTGGTTTTGGGCGGCCGGGAAGGCACTTTTCGCTTTTATCGTCCCTTCCCGTTGAAGTCAAGCATTTTTTTCGGATAGCCTTACTTGGCTGATCGTTAAAGGCTTTTTTCAAACTTGGCAAGTACGCGCGAGTGTGTCATTCCGGGGAGGCGTCTCTGACGCCGGGGTCCCGGAATCCAGGCCTTGCGGTAATAGCCAACCCCGGCATCCCGGACTTCACCGAGCTGGCTTGGTGATGTGATCAGGGATCCAGAACATTCTTTCTCCTACGGATTCAACGGATTCTGTATCAGCGAAGATCATGTTGGTCCACGTCATCAGCGTTCTATTATCTCTCTGTCTCTCCGTGTCTCTGTTTTCATTAATCTTTTTTGTGCCTTAGCCTGGATTCCGGGGCCCCTACCCCGGAATGACACGCCGAGGCTTTTCGCTTGAAGGCACTGTAGCCACCTTGTATTCTCCATCCATTATGTTTGAAGAATGCAGTTTTTTGAGGTTGCGCGTAAGTTCCGGTTGCCCCCAGCGAAGGTGGGGTAAGGCAGCCAGGGATCTGATCAAATGGAGGTTATATCTTGGTTCTGACTTTTTTAGCCACTGAGATTAATGCTGCGGGAGCGGAATCCGTAACCCAGGACGTCGTAAACATCCGTTACGATCATGAAGGCGTCGGGATCGATGTCTTTGACTATATCCGTAAGCAGATGCACCTGCCGGCGGTTGATCACGCAGAACAGCACCTCGGTTTCCTTTTTCTCGTAGCCGCCCAGGGCTTTGAAAAAGGTCACGCCGCGGTCGAGTTCCGTATAGATGTCTTCCTTGATCTCATCCACTTTGGGCGAGATCACATACACGCCCTTGATATAGGGCAGGCCCTCGGAGGCCAGATCGGTGATCTTGGTGGTGATGAAGAGGTTGATATAGCCCCAGATGAGGATCTTGGGGTCTTTGAGCAGAATGGCCACGAGCAGGATGATCCCGCTTTCCACGATGTAATATCCCGTGCCGATCGAAAGCCCGGCCTTTTGTTTGATCAGGGCCACGGGAATGTCCGTTCCGCCGGTGGATCCACGTGATTTGAAGATGATCCCCAGCCCCAGCCCCAGAACCACGGAGCCCGCGATGGCCGAAAGCAGCAGGTCTTCCGGGCCCAGATAGGCCAGGATATCCCTACCCTGGTAGCTGAAACTGTGCTGCTCGAGGCTCAGGATCCCAATTTTGGCAATGTTCCTGATGTTAACCAGATCGGTGAAGACAGCTGAGATCAGCATTCCGAGCACGGATTTGGCACCGAAGGCTTTGCCAATAAAGATGAAGCTGATGATGAACAGCGGGATGTTCAAGAGGATCATGGAAACACCCAGGGGTATACTGAAATAGTAGTTCAGCACCTGCGCCAGGCCGCCCACGCCACCGGGGGCCATATTGTAGGGCATCAAAAACCAGGCATAGCCTATGGCCACCAGCAGGGAGCCGAATACGATCCCCACCGTGTACTTGGCTTCCCTGAGAACGAGTTGCCTGCCATGTAATTTCTTCATTTTTGGTTCTCCTAATCACTTGACGGATTGCCGCTCTCCAGAAAGATGACATTCCTGCGCGAGCTTCGCATCTGAAAGATGATCCGGACCGTGCGGACAAAATTCAGACAAGGAAACCAGATGATCATCGACCTGAGATTAGACGGCAACAAACACAGCCATATCGAACTGGAAACGGCAAAACCGATCCGCGAGATCCTCAAGGGAACGGATATCCCGGCTGAGAGGATCTTGTCCTATAAAATTGACCACGTCCAATATGTCAATAACGAATATGTTCCCGCCCAAAACACGCTGGTGGACTGCATCAGCTACAACCATCCCGAGGGCAGCAGGATCTACCACGATTCGGTTATCTTCATCCTGGCCAAGGCGGTGAATTCGCTTTTGGGGGCCGGCCACAGCCTGGTGATCGAGCATTCCATCGGCGACGGCGTTTTCTGCGAGGTCTTCGGCACGCAAAGCTGGACCGCCCAGGATTGCCAGCGGGTGAAGGAAGAGATGCAGAAGATCGTGGCCAGCGACCTGCCGATCGACAAGATCAGGGTGAAAACCGGCGAAGCGCTGGAGATCTTCAGCACCATGGGCAGGAAAGATGTGATCAAGAACCTCCAGTACAGCTTCAGCGAAGAGGTCTTCGTGTATCGCTGCGGTAAGTATTACGACCGCTTTCTGCGCCCTTTGGCAGACAGGACCGGCATGGTGCGCGAGTTTGACCTTGTGTACAAGGAGCCGGGCTTTGTCCTGCGCTTCCCCACCGGCCGGGAATGCCGCCTGGCGCAGCCTTTCGTGCTGCCCGAAAAGCTCTTCAAGCTGCATCAGGAACACGACAAGTGGCTGGATATCCTGCGCGTGCACAACACCATCGACATCAACAAACTGATCGATAACTACGATATCTCGAAATTCATCCTGGTGGAAGAGGCCCTGCACGAAAAGAAGATCGCCGAGATCGCGGCCGATATCGTTAAACACCCTGATGTAAAGCTGGTCCTGATCGCCGGTCCATCCTCCTCCGGCAAAACCACCTTTGCCAAGCGCTTGTCCATCCAGCTGCAGGCCTCCCGGGCCAAACCCAACGTGATCGGCCTCGACGACTATTTCATCGACCGGGACAAGACCGTCCGCAAGGAAAACGGGGAATTCGATTTTGAATCCATCCACGCCCTGGACCTGGAATACCTGAACCGGCAACTCACCCAGCTGCTGGACGGCGAGGAAGTGGAGCTGCCGCATTACGACTTCACGCGCGGAATGAGGCGCCGCAGCAACAACATCCTCAAGCTGCGCGAGGAAGACGTGATCGTAATGGAGGGGATCCACGGCCTCAACGATGAGCTTACCGCCTCCATCTCGGCCAACCGCAAGGTGAAGATCTACATCAGCGCGCTCAACCAGCTCAATATCGACAACCACAACCGCGTGGCCACCACCGATTGCCGTTTGCTGCGCCGCCTGATCCGGGACCACCAATACCGCGGCTACACCGCCACGGAGACCATGCTGCGCTGGCCCAGCGTGCGCGAAGGCGAAGAGAATAACATCTTTCCCTACCAGGAAAACGCCGATCACATGTTTAACAGCAGCCTGACCTATGAGCTGGGTGTTTTACGCAAACACGCCTGGAAACTGCTGCTGTCCGTTCCCACCAGCTCCGCGGCCTACACCGAGGCACAGAGGCTGCTGGCTCTGCTGGGCACGATCAAAGACATTCCGGACACCCTGGTGCCATACAATTCCATCATCCGGGAATTCACCAACGGCTCCATTTTCAGGTATTGAAGATGAACAAGATCCACATCCTGGCCGATGACGTGCGCAACAAGATCGCCGCAGGCGAGGTGATAGAAAGGCCGGCCTCGGTGGTCAAGGAATTGGTGGAAAATGCCATAGACGCCGGAGCAACGCTGATCACGGTGGCGGTGGAGAACGGCGGGAAGGACCTCATCCAGGTGAGCGACAACGGCTGCGGCATGAGCGCCGACGACGCTTTGCTGGCCTTTGAAAGGCATGCCACCAGCAAGATCAGGACCGTGGGCGACATCATCAACATCGGCACCCTCGGTTTTCGCGGCGAGGCCCTTTCCAGCATCGCCAGCGTGAGCAACCTTACCCTCATAACGCGGGACGCCGACAGTGACGTAGCCACCCAGGTTGATTTTGATGTCGGGCGCTTGCGAAATGTGGGGCAGACCTCTTC
>JAJBBF010000177.1 GCA_020532215.1 Candidatus Cloacimonadota bacterium | reverse complement strand
CGGTAAAAAGCCTGAAGCAGAAGCCACGCCGGAACCGGCTGCAGCTGAACAGCCGGAACAGGCCGACGAGCCGGCCAAACCGGTGGATATCCAGGCGTGATCCGCCCCCTGATCCTGCGCAGCACGGCAGAGGCCCGCCGTGAGCTGGAGCGGATCGGGGTCGACCCGGCCGGTATCGCACGGATGCTGCCCAAGCTGGAACCGTTGCCGATCCTGGTACCTGGGCTACGGCCAGCGGCCGCCAACATCCTCAAGCAAGAACTGCTCTCCCTGGGCGGGGACGCCGCTGTGGCCCGCGGCACGGTGGCCTGCAGTATCGACAGAACCGATGTCCTGCTGATCGGCACCCGCAAACAGCTGACCGGCCTGTGTGCCAAGTTGGCCCAGCAGCCGTTTGGCCTGACGGCACTGGCTGAGCAGGTGCGCCAACTACTGGCAACACTGACAACCCCCAGGCCGGCCTGGAGGCTTGCCAGACGGGAACTTCCGCTGCAGCGGCCGTTGATCATGGGCATCCTCAACGTGACCCCCGATTCCTTCTCGGACGGCGGGCGTTTCTCTACCGTTGAGACTGCCGTTGCTCATGCCCTGCAGATGGTGGAGCAGGGGGCCGACATCATCGACATCGGCGCCGAGAGTACCCGACCTGGTGCGCCACTGGTTGCTCCAGATGAAGAGCTACGGCGCCTGTTGCCGGTACTGGAGGCGCTGGCTGGGCGGATCGCTGTGCCGATCTCGATCGACACCTGGAAGGCACCGGTGGCCGAGGCAGCGCTTAAGGCCGGAGCCGAGATCATCAACGACATCAGCGGCCTGACCTTTGACCCTGCGCTGGCCCAGGTAGCGGCCAACCACCGGGCCGGACTGGTGCTGATGCATACCCGGGGCACACCGGCAACCATGCAGCAGGACACCGGCTACCAGGACCTGCTGGGCGAGATTGCCGATTTTTTGCAGACTTCACTCCAGGCGGCGCTTACGGCCGGCTGCAGCCCCGAACAGCTGGTGCTGGACCCCGGCATCGGTTTTGGCAAAGACACCACCGGCAATCTGGAGATTCTGCGCCGGCTGCCGGAACTGGCCAGCCTGGGCTGCCCCCTGCTGGTGGGCAGTTCACGCAAGCGGTTCATCGGTACGGTGCTGGAGCGGGAAAAACCCGAAGACCGCCTGTTCGGCACCGCTGCCACCGTGGCGCTGGCTGTGGCCCATGGGGCACGTATCCTGCGGGTACACGACGTGCAGGCCATGCGGGATGTGGTCGACATGACCCATAGCATTATTTCTCCAACCATCGACTGACGGCAACGCCATGCAGACACCCCTTGACATAACCGGCTGCCTGGACAACATCTTCCTGGCGCTGCTGGTGTTCGGCCTGGCGCTGATCATCAAACGTGAAGTGGCCTTCCGCCTGCTGGCGGTGATGGCGCTGCTGACCCTGTTGTCGTTTGCCGCCCGACTGGCCGCCATCCAGCCACTGATCCGCTCCATCGACACCGTGATCGCCTCGATGCCGATCATCCTGGCGGTAATCTTCCAGAACGACCTGCGCCGCACCCTGCTGGCCATCGGCAAACGGCAATCCACCGCCCCGGCACAGGACAGTGACGGCACCGTGGATGAAATACTTCGTGCCCTGGCCGACATGGCCGGTCGCCGCATCGGCGCCCTGGTGGTGATCGTACGCCACCAGCCGATCGACCACCTGCTGCAGGTCGGCACCGATCTGGACGCTAAGGTCACCAGCGAACTCTTGAACTCGATCTTTCTGCCCTATTCGCCGATCCATGACGGCGCAGTGATCATCCACAAGGGCAAGATCACCCGGGCCGGCTGCCTGCTGCCCCTTTCCCACAACCCGGATATTGCCAAGAGCTTCGGCACCCGTCACCGGGCCGCCCTGGGGCTATCCGAGCTGTCCGACGCCCTAGTGCTGGTGGTTTCGGAAGAGACCGGCAAGATCTCGGCGGTTCACGACAGCACCATCACCTATGACATCGAAACGGCCGAGCTGAAACGGCTGCTGAAAAAATCCCTCGATCACCGGCGTTCATCCCCGAGCGCCCCTGCTGAAGGAGCATCCCCATGAAAAAACTGTTCGGCACCGACGGTGTGCGCGGCGTCGCCAACGTGCACCCCATGACCACCGAGATGGCCATGCAACTGGGCCGGGCTGCGGCCTACATCTTCAAAAGCTCCGGCCCCCGCCGTCACCGGATTGTGATCGGCAAGGACACCCGTCTGTCGGGCTATATGCTGGAGAGCGCCCTATTGGCCGGCATCTGCTCGATGGGGGTCGATGTGCTGCTGGTGGGACCGCTGCCCACACCGGGCATCGCCAACATCACCAAATCGATGCGGGCCGACGCCGGGGTGGTGATCTCCGCCTCCCATAATGCCTTTCAGGATAATGGCATCAAGTTCTTCTCGGCCGACGGCTTCAAGCTGCCGGACGAGATCGAACTGAAGATCGAAAAGCTGATTGACTCCAAGAAGATCGACTCGCTGCGTCCCACCGCCACCGAGGTGGGCAAGGCCTTCCGGATCGACGATGCCGCCGGTCGCTACATCGTGTTCCTCAAAAACAGCTTCCCGGCCGACCTGGACCTGTCTGGCCTGAAGATCGTGCTGGACTGCGCCAACGGTGCCGCCTACAAGGTGGCCCCGGCCGTCTTTGAAGAGCTGGGGGCCGAGGTGATCCCCCTGGGGGTCAGACCCAACGGCAGTAACATCAACGCCGGTTGCGGCTCGCTGCATCCCGAGGTGATCAGCGAGGCGGTCAAACAGCACCAGGCCCATATCGGCATCGCCCTGGACGGCGACGCCGACCGGGTAATCGTCTGCGACGAGTTCGGCAACGAGGTCAACGGCGATCAGATCATGGCGATCTGCGCCACCGACATGCTGGCCCGCAAAACCCTCAAGAAGAAAACCCTGGTGGCCACGGTGATGAGCAACATGGGGCTGGACATCGCCCTGCGCAAGGCAGGTGGCAAGATCATCAAGACCGCCGTCGGGGACCGCTACGTGGTGGAGGAAATGCGCAAAGGCGGCTACAACCTGGGGGGCGAGCAGTCGGGACACCTGATCTTCCTGGACAACAACACCACCGGCGACGGCGTACTGGCGGCACTGCAACTGCTGGCGGTGATGCGCCGCCGTGAAAAGCCGCTCTCGGAGCTGGCCGAGGTGATGATCCCCCTGCCCCAGGTGCTGGTTAACGTACGGGTGCGGGAACGCAAGGATATCATGACCCTGCCCAGCGTGGCCAAGACGATCCGCGACGTGGAACAGAAGTTGGGGGATGAAGGGCGGGTACTGATCCGCTATTCCGGTACCGAGCCGCTGTTGCGGATCATGCTGGAGGGGCAGGATAAATACGAAATCACCACCTGGGCCAACGAGATCGGCGACCTGGTGAAGCAACAGATCGGAGCACACTGACCATGCCGAAGTTGGGACTGAACGTTGATCACGTGGCCACCGTGCGCCAGGCGCGGGGCGGCGCCGAGCCCGATCCGGTCACGGCAGCCGCCATCGGTGAGCTGGCTGGAGCCGAAGGGATCACCATCCACCTGCGGGAAGACCGTCGCCACATCCAGGACCGCGACCTGGAACTACTGCGCCAGACAGTCAAAACACGCTTGAACCTTGAAATGGCCGCCACCGCCGAGATGGTGGCGATTGCCAGCCGCATCAGGCCGGAACAGTGCACGCTGGTGCCTGAAAAACGGCAGGAGCTGACCACCGAGGGGGGGCTGGACGTGATCGCCAACTTCCAATCGGTGCAATCTGCGGTACACTCGCTGCAGCAGGCCGGTATCATCGTTAGCCTGTTCGTGGACCCAAACCCGGAACAGATCAGCGCCGCCAAGAAAACCGGCGCCGAGGCGATCGAGATCCACACCGGCGCCTATGCAGAGGCACGGGATCAGGCCAGCCGCGACAAGGAGCTGGCCGCCATCCGTGAAGCCGTTGGCCTGGGCAATGAACTGGGCATGACCGTCCATGCCGGCCACGGCCTGAATTACGTCAACATCGCCCCCCTGGCTGGCATGCCGGGGATCGAGGAGTTCAACATCGGCCACAGCATCATCGCCCGTGCGGTGTTGGTGGGCCTGGATCGGGCGGTACGGGAGATGGTGGCACTGCTGCGGCAATGATCATCGGCACCGGCATTGATACGGTCGAGGTGGCCCGTTTCCAGCGTTTTCTGGATCAGGGGAACCAGCGTCTGCTGGACCGGCTGTTCAGCCCGCAGGAGCAGGACTACTGCCGCGCCAAGAAACAGGCCGCTGCCTGCTACGCTGCCCGCTTCGCCGCCAAGGAGGCCTTTTTGAAGGCGCTGGGCACCGGGCTGCGGGACGGCATCAGCTGGATTGAGATCGAGGTGGTCAATGATCCGCTGGGCAAGCCTGAACTCAACCTGACCGGTTCTGCCCAACAGCAGCTGGACCAACGAGGGGGTAACCGGGCCCACCTCTCCCTCTCCCACGACGGCGGACAGGCCGTTGCCATCGTGATACTGGAGTAGCCCATGCAGGTCGTCACCGCCCATACCATGCAGGAGCTGGATCGCCGGGCCATCAACGACTATGGCATTCCGGGCCGGCAACTGATGGAAAACGCCGGCCGGTCCTGCGCTGAGCGGATCGCCCGCGACTTCGGCCTTCCCGGCGACAACTACGCCGTGATCCTTGCCGGCAAGGGCAACAACGGCGGTGATGGCTACGTGATCGCCCGCCACCTGCTGGACAAGGGCTGGCAGGTGCTGGTGATCGTACTGGCAGAGCGCCAGGAGATCAGCGGCGATGCCCAGACCATGCTGGAGCT
>JAJBBF010000156.1 GCA_020532215.1 Candidatus Cloacimonadota bacterium | reverse complement strand
GATCGATCAGGATGAGGAAGTGCTGGTGCGGGTCCACTCCGAATGCCTCACCGGCGACGCCCTGCATTCCCTGCGCTGCGACTGCGGCGAGCAGCTGAAACGTTCTTTCGAGTTGATTTCCGAAGCCGGTACCGGGGTAATTCTCTACATGCGGCAGGAGGGGAGGGGAATTGGCCTGGTGAACAAGCTGAGGGCCTATCATCTGCAGGATAAAGGCCTGGACACCGTGGAAGCGAACCTGGACCTGGGTTTCCCCGCGGATCTGCGTGACTACGGGATCGGAGCCCAGATCCTCAAAGACCTGGGCCTGAAAAAGATCCGGCTGCTCACCAACAATCCTAAAAAGATAGTGGGCCTCCAAGGTTACGGCCTCGAAATCACAGAGCGGGTGCCGATCGAGATCCCGGCCCGGGAGACCAACCGCGAGTATTTGCAAACCAAAAAGAATAAAATGGGCCACATCCTGAAACATGTCTAACCCAAGATACTTAAGCGTCTCTGAACCGAGGAGGTAAGATGCTTTTTCTAAAATCCCTTCTGTTCATCGTAGTGAATGTAGGCGTGGGCCTGCTGCTGGTCTATCTGGCGAAGTGGTTTTTGTTCAATCCCCGGCAGCGGAAGTTTTTTGGCGCGCGCAATCCCCTTACTCCGGGCTTTCTGGTCCGAAAGCGGGATTGGGTTTTTACCAAGGCACGGGACCTTCTGCACGATTATCTGGAGCAGGCAGGCAACCCCGGCATCAAGACCGGATATCTATACAATCTGGAAGAGCAGGTGCGCCAAAAGGTCTGGGAACAAACCTCGTTTGTGGACGAATGGCCGCTGCTGCCTGGCAGCCTGAAAGCCAAAGTGCGCAACGCTGCCGCCAGCGCCGTGCGGGGAATCGCGGGCAAGATCCTGCGCAAAACCGTTCCCCATTTCCTGGAGCAGTGGCGGATCGAACATCGGATAGACGAGTTTGACGAGCAGTTCAACCTGGATTTTTTCTACAAATACTTCCGCCGCTACCTCTACATACCGCTGCTGAAGATTATCGGCGGGATCAACCTGGTTTTTGGGATCATGAACATGGTCCTGTTCCTGATCTTGGCTTGAGGCACCCAAAGGCTTATAATATCTGAGATCCCACCCATAATTCTCATCTGTAACGGACACCAAAGCTTATGAATGATCAGGAGCGCGCCATGGAAGAACACAACAACCGGATCCCCAGGACCCTGCCGGTGCTGCACATCAACAATGTGGTGATGTTTCCGTACCTGCTGATGCCGCTGGTAGTAACCGACGAAGAATCCAGGCTGGTTATCGACCATGCCCTGGCCCACGATAAAACGATGGCCTTTTTCCTGGACAGGGAAAAATCCGGCCCGAACGATATTGGACTCAATGAGATAGGAACTGCCGTTACCATCCTCAGGATGCTGCGGAACCAGGACGGCTCGATCAGCCTGCTGCTGCAGGGAACCTCCCGCATCCGCTTTCAGCGCGTGATCCAGCGCGAACCCTTCATCATGGTTGATGTGGAAAGCATCCACGAGCAATCAGTTGAAGACACCGAGATTCACGCCTACCGCACCATCGCCATAGAATTGATGGAGAAGATCGCCTCCGAGAGCACCATCCTCAACAACGAGATGATCGCCGGGCTGAGCAATATCAAGCAGTCTGGGCGCGTGGCCGACATCATCGCCGGAAATTTGGATCTTCAGATCGATGACCGCCAGATCATCCTGGAAACCATCGACCTGAAAAAGCGCTTTAAGCACTTGAACAACTGCCTGGCAGAAATGATCCGCCAGATGCGCCTGGAAAACACCATCCGCAGCAACATCCAGCTGGAAATGAGCGAAGACCAGCGCCGTTATTACCTGCGCGAGCAGCTGGACGCCATCCGTAAGGAACTGGGCGAAAACGACGAGGTGAGCAAGGAGATCCTTAAATGGAAAGAGCTCATCGATAAGAACAATCTGCCGGATTATGTGGAGGAAGTGGCCAGGGAGGAACTGGCCCGCCTGGCCACGATGCAGCCAGCCGCCAGCGAATATGCCGTGTTGAGGAACTACCTGGACTGGATCGTTAACATGCCCTGGACCACTTTCAGCAAGGACAGGCTTGATCTTGGACGCATTGAAAAGATTCTCACCCATGATCACTATGGCCTGGAAAAGCCCAAGGAACGCGTGCTGGAATATATCGCCGTGAAAAACCTCAAGGGCAGCCTCAAGGGTCCGATCCTCTGTTTCGTTGGGCCTCCGGGAACTGGCAAGACCTCGATCGGCCAGTCTGTAGCACGGGCCCTCAAGCGCAAATTTATCCGGATGTCCCTGGGCGGGATCCATGACGAAGCTGAGATTCGCGGCCACCGGCGCACCTATATCGGCGCCATGCCCGGCAAGATCATGATGGAGATCAAGCGCCAGGGCACTGCCAATCCCGTTTTCATGCTGGACGAGATCGACAAGCTGGGCCGCGATTTCCGGGGCGATCCTGCCTCCGCGCTGCTGGAAGTGCTGGATCCGGAACAGAACCACAGCTTTGTGGATAACTATCTGAATCTGCCTTTTGACCTTTCCGAGGTCATGTTCATCACCACGGCCAATTCGCTGGATACCATTCCTCCCGCTCTGCGGGACCGGATGGAGATCATCGAGTTCTCAAGCTACCTGGAAAACGACAAGATCCAGATCGCCCGCCATTATCTGATCCCCAAGGAAAAGGATGCCAACGGCCTCGCCAATTACAAGATCACTTTCCGCAAGTCCGCCCTCCAGGAGTTGATCCGCTATTATGTGCGGGAAGCTGGAGTGCGCAATCTGCAAAGGCGCATCGGCTCTATCTACCGCAAGATTGCCAGGCAGATATCCGCCGGGAATATCGATCCCCGCGTGATCGATGCCAACTCCGTGAAGGACTATCTGGGACCCCGTAAATTCAGCTTGGAGCTGGCCAACCGCAAACCCGAGGTCGGCATCGCCACCGGGCTTGCCTGGACCAGTTACGGCGGTGAGATCCTCTTCTGCGAAACCACCCGCATGCCCGGCAAGGGCGCCATTGTGCTCACCGGCCTTTTAGGCGACGTTATGAAGGAATCAGCCCGGATCGCGCTCAGCCACCTGAAAGCGAACTCCCAAAAATACGGGATCGACCCGAGGGAACTGGATAAGATCGACCTCCACATCCATTTCCCCTCCGGCGCCGTGCCCAAGGACGGTCCCTCCGCCGGAATTACGCTCACCACCGCGCTGGCTTCCCTGTTCACCGGACGCAAGGTGAAACACGACCTGGCCATGACCGGTGAGATCACGCTTACCGGAAAGGTGCTCGGCATTGGCGGTCTGAAGGAAAAATTCCTGGCCGCCAAGCGGGCCGGGATCACCCATCTGATCCTGCCCCGGGAAAACGAGGAAACCATCAGCGATTTCTCCACCGATATCCTGGCTGGGATGGAAATCACCTGGGTGGACAATGTAAAAGAAGTGCTGGACCTCGTCCTGTTGCCCGCCTCCAAAACCCGCCCCCGGGCGCCTAAAAGAACTGTCGCCAAGCCCTGATGGACCGCTTCCCGAATATCGTCATCCTGCTCGACCTGCCTCAGGATTACATTCCCAAGGCAGAGTTTGTGCTGCGGACGTTCTGCAACGTCCTGCGCCTCCATCCCCAGTTTGTGTACGGAGAGAGGATAGAGGGGGTGCATCTCTATTACGGGCCGGACCTGGAACGGGAATTTCCGCTTAAGATCCATTACGATCCCGCCACCGCGGATTTTTTCAACCGCTTGGAATTATATCCCCTGGACAAGGTGAATTTTTGCCTCTACCAGAAAGATTACATCCCCTTTCTTTTCTCCCGCCCCGGGGCGATCTTTTCCATCGGGCAAAGAACGATGTCTTTCCGCAAGGACATCGTGGCCAGTGCCTTTTATTTTCTCACCTGCTGGCATGAATACATCCTCAGCCAGCACGGCGAACAGCGAGGCCGGGTGGATTTCCGCGAATCGCTGCAATACCGCTGGGATTTCATCGATATCCCCGTGGTTGACGTCTATTGCCAGATGCTGCTCTACGCGATGGAGCGCGCTTTGCCCCAATTCATCCGTGAGATCGTCTGGGACGAGGACAACCGCTTCTCTGTCTCGCTGTCCCACGATGTGGACTATTGGAATTTCTGGGCCGGCACCCAGCAGGTGGATACCCTTAAATATAACCTCCGCACTTGGTTCAAACGCCCGGTGACTGCCACCTTCAAGATCCTGGGCCACACCCTGCACAAAAACCTCATCCACAATCCCCGCCGCCAGATCCGCTGGATCGTTCACAAGGAACGCGATCTGGGCGTGAAGGCCACTTGGTTTCTTTTTGGCAAAGACGATTTTGAGGACAAGCGCCAGAACTACATTTCCAACCCCAAGGTGCTCCGGAGGCTGAAAGAGCTGCTCTCCGGCGAGGAAGTGGGATTGCATGGAAGCCCGGAATCAGCCTTTGACGAGGATGTCCTCCGCGCCGAGCTGGATAAGCTGCATCAGGCTGGATTTGAAGTGCGGGGTTACCGTTCCCACTATCTTAATTTCGATTATCAAAAGAGCTTCCGCATCCTCGAAAAAGCCGTGATCCAGTACGATTCCACCCTCGGCTATTGGGAAAACATCGGCTTCCGAGCCGGGATCTCGTTCCCCTTCCACCCTTTCAACATCCGGGAAAACCGCCCTTTCCGCGTGCTGGAGATCCCCCTCATTGTGATGGATACCACTCTCCATTCCAAAAAAGCCATGAACACGAACCCGCTTTCCGCCAGGGTCACGCTGCGCCGCCTGATCGATATGGCGGATACCTACCAGTCGCACCTTTCCCTGCTTTGGCACAATATAACCTTCGATCCCATCGATTTTCCCCTTTGGGG
>JAJBBF010000019.1 GCA_020532215.1 Candidatus Cloacimonadota bacterium | reverse complement strand
ATGGAAACTTTGCAGGATCAGCTCGAAGGGAAGCTCCCGGCCATTGATCCGGAAGCGTTCGGTGTAGTCGATCAGATGCGGCGAGGTGTTCAGGCCGGTGCTCAGCCCGTGGGCCAGGCAGAGCGCTTCCAGAGTGGCGCAGACGCTGCCTTTGCCGTTGGTTCCGCCCACGTGGAAGCCGCGCAGGGCTTGTTCCGGATTCCCCATGGCGGCCAGCAGGTGTTCCATCCGGCCGAGTTCCAGCTTCACGTTGCCGGAGTATTTGCGGTAGATGTGGTCCAAAAATTCCTGATACTGCAATGCTGTTCCTTGTTTTGCTGAGCTTAGAAAAATCCCCGCGGAATAAGATCCTTGCCTCGTGCCGCGGGGAAAGCAGGTGGCTGAATGCCGGGGTCAGGCCGGCGGTCACTCCATCATTTCGTCTTCATCCATCACGGGTTGTTCGCCGGTGAGCTTGATCCGCAGGTCGATCAGGGCGGGATCGCCGATGGCGGCGCTGAACTCGTTGTGGGGGCTGTTTTTCCAGTAGTTCAGGTATTCCAGCATGTATTCGTTTTTGAGCTTGGCGTTGGAGCGGGTGAAAGCGTCGATCTTGGCAACGTCGTTGATCATCACGTTCTGGAGTTTGGAGATGCTCATGTTGTCGTAGAAAGTCTTGTCCAGCATGTGTTTGGCAAAGCGGCCCAGATTGGGGCAGAGCACCAGGATCCCGGAATAGTGCTTGGTCTCGCCATCGATCACTTCGCTAACGTGTTTGCCGTAAACGATGTATTCGGTTTTTTCGCCCTGGGATTCGGGGCAGTATTTTTCCTCGGTGAGATAGACGGATTTGCCGCCGGGCTTGCTGGTGTCGCGCAGCAGCTCGAGATCCCCCTCAAAATCCTGCTGGGTGTCCAGCACATAGTCATTGGCAGCCACCCAGATATTTTTCATGTTGGTGGTGCAGTCGTCTATGTTCTTTTCCGGATCGAGGTTATACCTGCCGGACAGGGCCAGGATGAGGATCAGAGCGATGGCCAGAACCGCGCTCAGCACCCAGAAGATAGCGTTTCCCCGTTGATTTTTCAACATGAGTAACTCCTGAAATATAGTTTTTCTAATTATTTTGCCCCGCCCAATCACGTCAAGCCTTTTTTGCCGGAGGCATGATCTTGTTGATGTAGCCGTAGGTTTCCCGGATATCGGAAAAACGCTCGCGGTAATCTGCCTCCGGATCGATGCTGATCCCCTTCATGCGCCTTTCCACATTGCTTTCCCCCCAGTTGTAGGCCGCCAGCACCAGGGTCCAGTTGTCATTGAAGCGCCCGCGCAGGTAGTTCAGGTAACGCGCTGAGATGCTGAGGTTGTAGGGCGGGAAATAGAGCATGCCACGCTTGTGGCTGATGTGCACGTAGCTGGCGGTGGATTCACGCACCTGGCCCAGCCCGATGGCCTTGGCCGGGGAAACGGCGAAGCTGCGGAAGCGGCTTTCGGTGCTCACCAGACGGTAAAAGATGCCCGGATCGAGGCCATAAACCACTGCCGCGCTGAGGGTCATCAGCCGCACGGACACCGGGTTGTAAACCAGGATCAGCAAAACCAAAAGCAGGACCAGGGGAAAGTAGAGCAGCTTCCTGATCCTGCTATTCTTTTTACGGGTGGACACTATTGCTGTCAGGCCAGGCTTTTCTTGAAATCGTTGAGCCGCATCACGTGGGAAACCTCTTCGCCGATGATGCGTTTCAGGGCCGCCTGGGCCTTGGGGTTGGAGATGTTGTCGCTGAGGGCGTGGAAATAGAGCAGGGTGTCTTTTTCAAAGGTGATGGCGTTATCCACCAGGGAGCCCATGTCGGTTGCCTCGGTGGCCTTGCGGATGGCGGATTCCTCGCTGTTGAAGATCCGGCCGTCCACAATGGTCTTCAGATAGGCGGAAACCATCTCCCAGTCCTGGGTGAGTTCCAGTTCCTGCATGTCGGCGTCGTCGCGCAGGGCCATGAAGGTCTTTTCGTGATCCAGTTCCTGATCGCGCAGCCAAGTGATGAATTTGACGCTGACCTGGTCCAGGTCCTTGCGTTTGCTTGCTTCGTTGTAAAAGGCGTAGCCGTTGCGTTCGATCTGCACGGCCATTTCGATGATCTCATTGATAGAGAAGGCTGGCATTTTTCCTCCAGTTTGGTTTATTCGTTTGATTTTATTATATAATGCTCGGGGCCGGGGCATTTGTCAAGCTGAAACTGAAACCCCCGCTCCGCTTTGGGGCTGGGCGGCTTCGCTCAATCCAGCTCCAGATTCATCTGCGAAGGCCCCATCAGTTCGCCGATGTGGTCTGTGCTATCCTGCAGCGCCTGGCGTTCGGCTTCCTCCGGCCGGACCTGCTCTTCTGCCGGCGCGGCGGCGGACTGGGTGATCCTTTTCTGGATCTCGCGCATGGGGTCAGGTTGCGCCTTCCGCTCCTGCTCCGGGGCCTTGGGTGCTGCGGCCACGGTGGTGTCTGCGGCTTCCGGCTTCAGAAATTCCGGGGTTTTCAGCCAGCCCCGGCCATGGGCGTACCAAAGGATCGCCCCCAGGACAGCCACGAACAGGATGATGCCCAGCAGCCACAGCAGATTCGGCGAAAGCATGATCTTGCGGGAATTGTCCTCGCTTTCGCGCGGGATGGGTTTCTTGGTGTTTTCCGGAACCATCACCCGGAATTCCGCCATTACCTCGTCCAGATCGGCCTCCAGATACTGCGCGTATTTATAGACCATGGCCCTGGCGTAGCCAAAATGACCGAGCTCGAAAAAGCGGTTCTCTTCGATCAGGCGAACCTGTTCCTCCCGCAGCCTCAGGTCCTCGAAGACCCGCTGGAAGCCAATGCCCTTTTCCTCACGCAGGTTTTGCAGATGCGCGCCTAAATTTTCCATTTGTAAACTCCGCTGAAAGTGTGTTCAACCGTACCAGCCAACAGAAATTCCCCGCTGTCCAGCCGGGTTACCTGCACCGCCCCGCCGGGCATTTTCACCCATACCTGGCCATCCAGCAGGCCTTTGCCGATCCCGCTGAAAACGCTGGCCACGGCTCCGGTACCGCAGGCTTGAGTGGCTCCCGCGCCGCGTTCCCAAACCCTCAGTTCAAGCTCCAGGCGCGAGATCACCCTCACGAATTCCACGTTCACCCCCTCCCGGAAGCGCGGATGCCGCTCCAGGCTAGGGCCCAACTCCAGTTCCTGGCCCTTGAGCACGGTCTGGAACGAGACAAAATGCTGGTTGCCCACCTCCACCAGGGAACCGGTGATTCCTTCCAACTGGATGTCCTTTTCCTTGAGAACCGGCTTGCCGAGGTTCACGCTGATCTGGCGTCCGGAGACGGTGGCGGTTTTGAGGCCGCTGTCGGTGGCGATCCGCAGTTCGGTTCTGCCGCTGAGCCCGTACAAAACAGAGGCGCAGCAGCGCAGGGCCGAGCCGCACATCAGGGCGTGGCTGCCGTCACTGTTGTGGATCAGCATCCTGGCGTCGGCGTCAGAATCCGCCAGCAGCAGAACCAGGCCGTCCGCGCCCACGCCGGTGCGCCGGTCGCAGATATCGCGGGCCAGGGCGTCCGGCGGCAGAGAGCTTTCCCGGGTGTGCAGCAACTGCAACACCACAAAATCGTTGCCCTGGGCCTGCAGCTTGTCAAAGGGTATCAGCACAGCAGGTCCTCCATCATCTGGTTGAAGCTGTAGCAGCCCTTGCGCAGCGAGATCCACTGCGCGGCCTGCAGCGCGCCGGTGGCAAAACAGGCGCGGGACCGCACCCGGTGGGTAAGTTCCAAGCTGTCCGTCTCACAGTCGAAAATGAGGCTGTGGGTACCGGGAACGGCGCCTCCGCGCAGGCTGGCGAAATGCAGCTCGTTTCTTTGGATCTTGCGGTCGAGCTTGTCATAGACCGCCTCGTCTTTCACGCTGCTTTCCTCCAGGATGGCTGAGGCCAGCTGGATCGCCGTGCCGGAGGGGCTGTCCGCCTTTTGGTTGTGGTGCATTTCCCAGCCGCAGACGTCGTACATGGGGAATTTATCGCTGATCGAGGCGGCGTAGCGGGCTACGCGGGTGAAGAGGTTCATCCCGATGGAGAAGTTCGCGCCCCAGAGCAGGCCGATGCCGTGCTTTTCAGTCAGATCCTTAACCTCGTCCAGCTGCTTGTGCCAGCCTGTGGTTCCCACCACCAGGTTTTTCCCGGCGGCGGCCACCTGGCGGATATTGGCCAGGGCGGAATCCGGCTGGCTGAAATCGATGCAGACATCGGCCAGAAACTCCGGCCTGATCTCGCGTTCGCAACCCTCCTGGGTGGGGTCGATGATGGAATGCACGTGGCAGCCCTGCCCTTCGGCGAGGCTGGCGATCATGCGCCCCATCTTCCCGTATCCGATCAAAGTTATCTCCAGCATGGGTGCCTCACTGCCGCGCATGGCGACGGATCAGGGCGGCGATGAAAGCCGCTCCGCGCTTGAGTTCTTCCGCCTCGATGTCCTCGTGGACGGTGTGCACCTTGTTCATGCCGGTGCCGCAGATGATCATCGGCAGCCCTGCCGCGTTGAAGATGTTGGCGTCGCTGCCGCCGCCGCCGACCGTGATCTCGGCCCTGATCCCCAGACTGCCAAGGGCGTCCAGCGCCACCTGCACCACCTCCGCGCCGTCCTCGATCCGAAAGGCCGCGTATTCCTGTTTTGCCTCCCATTCGCAACCGGCCGCGCCAAAATCGTATTCATGCCTGCGCGCGGCGCTTTCGGCGGCGTGGCGGATGTCCGCGGTGACCTGCTCCAGCTTTTGCGCGTTGTGGCTGCGGGCTTCGCCTTTGATCTCAACGCGGTTGGGAACTATGTTGGTGGCGGTGCCGCCGGAGATGATGCCCACATTGCAGGTGGTTTCATGGTCGATGCGCCCCAGGGGCATGGAGGCGATGGCTTCGGCAGCAACTCGGATGGCGT
>JAJBBF010000057.1 GCA_020532215.1 Candidatus Cloacimonadota bacterium | reverse complement strand
TATAAACCCACCCGCAACATCGCCTCCCAGGGCGTTTACGGGCCTGCCACCGTGATCCTGGAAGGGATCTCCGTGGGCATGCGCTCCACCCTGGGGCCGGTGCTCACGATCGTGGCGGGCATCCTGATCGCCTTCATCTGCAGCCACGGCTTCCAGTCCATCGAAATGGGGCTCTACGGCATCGGATTCGGCGCCGTGGGCATGCTGGCCACCCTGGGGGTGACCCTGGCCATGGACGCCTTCGGACCCATCGCCGATAACGCCGGAGGCAACGCCCAGATGTCGCATCTGCCGGACAGCGTGCGGGAAATGACAGACAACCTGGACAGCGTGGGCAACACCACCGCCGCCACCGGAAAGGGCTTCGCGATCGGATCCGCCGCCCTCACCGCCATGGCCCTGCTGGCCGCCTATCTGGAAGAGGTACGGGCCGGCCTGACCATGGCCGCGGACAAAGCCGGGGAATACGTTTTCCTGGCCATCAATTACAGCCGCGACCTGGCTGAGTATGTGCGGGTGGACAAAGCCACGGTGATGGATTTCATCAATTTCTACCAGATCCAGGTGCTCAATCCGAAATTCCTGCTGGGCATCTTCATCGGAGGCATGGTGGTCTTCGTTTTCGCCGCCCTCACCATCAAAGCCGTGGGCAAAGCCGCCGGCAAGATGGTGGCCGAGGTCCGGCGCCAGTTTCACGAGATCCCCGGCATCCTGGAGGGGACAGGGAAGCCGGACTATACCAGCTGCGTGACCATCGCCACCATCGGCGCCCAGCAGCAGATGCTGCTGCCGGCCGTGGTGGGCATCCTCACCCCCATCCTCACCGGGATGGTCTTCGGCGTGGCGGGCGTTCTGGGCGTATTGGCCGGAGCCTTGGTGAGCGGGTTCGTGCTGGCCATCATGCTCAACAATTCCGGCGGAGCCTGGGACAATGCCAAGAAATTTGTGGAAACCGGCGAACACGGCGGCAAATCCTCCTCCGTGCACAAGGCCACCGTGGTCGGCGACACCGTCGGCGATCCCTTCAAGGATACCGCCGGCCCCTGCATCAACATCCTCATCAAGCTGATGAGCATGGTCTCCATCGTTTTTGCTGGACTCATCGTGAACTATTCCCTGCGCGTGGAGGTCATCCAGCCGCCCTTCACCAAACAGGGTGTGGTGGACAGCAGCCACAACGAACTTTTCAAGCTGGAAAAAAGCAGGCTGGACAACAGCGCTTTCGCCGACAGCGTCCGGATCTCCAAAGCAGAATTTGACGCCCTGCAAACTCAGCCTTTACCCCCGGCGAACCCGGTTGAGCCATAACTGAGCAGTCCCCAGCGGCGTCTGCTCCCCTGGTGGGAACAATTGATAAAATGCGAGACGACATGATCGTGAGATCAAAGCAACAAATCACAGCCAAGGAGCCTCAGCCATGAGAAATATAACCCTCTATGCCATCTTTTTGACCCTCGCCCTCACAGGCGCCCTCTGCGCCCAGGGGCGTGAGGTCTGGATCCAGGAAGATTTCGCCTCCGGAACCTTTCCCCCCGCGGGTTGGAGCATCAGCAGCAATGCCGGCAACTGGAGCCTCTTTGCCGGAGCCAACGCCGGCGGAACCACCCCGGAACTGCGTTTGAGCTGGACTCCCCAGTTCAACGCCACGTCCCACTTCATCTCGCCCAGCCTGGACACCAGTGGCGAAACCACCATGTACATCGATTTCCGCCACTTTGTGGACCACTACAGCACCCCCTACACCATCGGCGTGGCCACCCGCTCCAACCAGGGAGACTGGAACACCGTCTGGAGCATGAATCCCAGCGGCAACATCGGGCCTGAGCAGCAAACCGTGACTGTGAACAACGCCGACGTGGGTTCCACGGATTTCCAGTTTGCCATCTTCTTCAACGGCTCTTCCTACAACATTGACTACTGGTACATCGACGACATCAAGCTCTACACTCCCTACCCCTATGACCTCGCGATCATGGGCTCCTATATCCTGGACCATATCGACGCCGGCCTCCCCATCTCCCCCGCCTGCGAGGTCAAGAACCTGGGGCTGAACCCCCTGACCGCGACCGTATCCCTCAACATCTACCGCGGCGACGTCCTGGAATACTCCGAAGCGGATTATTATTCCGCCTATCTGAACTCCTTCCAGACCGAAACCGCTACCTTCCCGGTCTTCACGCCATCCCTGGAGAACGAGCTTTACCGCTTCGAATTCTCCGTCACCTCTATCGAGGACGTCCCGGACGACGATCCCGAGAACAACAATCTTGAGGCCTGGCTGAACACCTGGACCACGCCCAAGCAGATGGTAGTGCTGGAGATCGGCACCGGCGGCTGGTGCCCCTACTGCCCGGGAGCAGCCATGGCCGCGGACGACCTGGTGGATGGCGGCTACAACGTTGCCGTGATCGAAAACCACAACGGCGATCCCTATGCCAACGACACCTCCAACGCCCGTAACGACTATTACGGCATCAGCGGCTATCCCACCGGCGTTTTCGACGGCGTGCTGAGCCACGTGGGCGGCAGCAACAGTTCCAGCATCATCGGCAGCTATCTGCCCCTCTACAATTTTCGCAACGCCATCAAAACCCCGCTCAACCTTCATATCTACGGCGAGGAAACCCGCGAAAACTACGATATCACCATCCGCGTGGAAAAACTCGCCCCCCTGCCTTATGAAAACCTCGTTGCCCACCTGGCCATCACCGAATCCGACATCGTCTACAGCTGGCAGGGACAGGACCATTTCAACTTCGTGAACCGCATGATGTATCCTGATTGGAACGGCACTGCCATCGACCTGGTGAACGCGCCCCTGGGCTTTAGCGACGTTGAGCTCTCAATCTTCAAAGACCCCTCCTGGGTGGCCACCAGCTGTGAACTGGTAGCCTTCATCCAGAATCTGGACACCAAGGAGATCCTCCAGGGCCAGAAGATCATGATCTACGACCTCACCGCCCCGCCCGTGGCCAACGACGATCCCGGCCTGCCCGCGCTGCAGACCAGCCTGGGCAGCATCGCCCCCAATCCCTTCGCGGATTCCGCCACCATCAGCTACAGCCTCAAGGACAGCGCTCCGGCGAACCTGGCCGTTTACAACCTCAAAGGCCAGCTGGTGAAAACCCTCGTGGCCGAAACCAAAGCCGCCGGCACCCACCAACTATGCTGGGACGGCCTTGACGCCAGCGGAAACCAGGTTGCCAACGGAGCCTATCTCCTCCGCCTCAGCAGCGGCCAGGACGTTTCAACCCGCAAGATCATGCTGATCAGATAAGCCACGCCAGCTATTCCATACATGGCCGGAGCTTCCTCCGGCCTTTTGTTTCGCCCGAGTTCGAGAGCCGAGCTGGCTTCATGCAGGCACAACCACCCTCCAGCCTTACCGCCAGCCCTCTTCCCAGCTTTCAAAGTTCAGCTGATCTGCAAGCCAAGTCCAAGCCATTCCCGGATCCGGGCATGACCTGGCCGTTGGTTCTACCTGGACGGGGCGTCCACCGTTGGGAAGGATTTGGACAACCGGCGGGGATCGCCCTTATCCGGCTCTACTGCGCCTCTTTTTAGCCTCCCCCAGAGTTCCCCCATGTCATGCGGGAAGTGAAAGAGAGGCGAACAAGGGGCGAACAGGCGGAGGCTCGGGAGGAACCCAGACGGAAGCTATGCTTTAGATCTGGAAAACCATCTCTGCCACCCCCATCATCATACATATTAAGGCTTTGGCCAGCATGCCCCAAAAACCAAAAGCGCGGAGGAAATTCCGCGCTTTCAGATATCGGTTGCCAGCCGGGCCACATCAAGCCGCGGCCGGGGGGTTCGTTAATGTCCCTGGCCTATCTCCATCCCGCGCTTGATGGCTTCCAGGTTCTTGTGCAGCAGGTCTGGATCCTTGGCCTTGAGGAAGGCGTTGAGGTCTGATTCCATGGTCTCGTATTTGATGAGGCCGGTTTTGCCGATCACGATGCCGATGGCCAGCATGTTCAGCACCCGGATGGAGCCGATCTCCAGGGAGATGTCGCTCATGGGGGCGGCCACTATCTGTACGTCGTCGCGTTTGCAGCCGTGGGGGCAGGCATTGGTGTTCATGATGATGATGCCGTTCTTGCGCACGCTGGGTCCGAATTTGTCCAGGGAAGGCTGGTTCAGGGCCACCAGGATATCGGGATAGCTAACGATGGGAGAGGCGATGGGCTCGTCGGAGACAACTGCGGAGACGTTGGCGGTCCCGCCGCGCATTTCCGGCCCGTAGGAGGGCAGCCAGGATACGTTCTTTCCTTCTTTCATGCCGCTCTGGGCGATGAATTTGCCGATGGTGAGAACGCCTTGTCCGCCGAATCCGGCACAGATCATTTCAGTGGTCATTATTCCACCCCCTCGCCCTTGTCACGGAACACGCCGGGTTTGAAGAAGGGCAGCATATTTTCCCGGGCCCAGTCGCGCGATTTGACCGGGTCGATGCCCCAGTTTGTGGGGCAGGTGCTTACGAATTCGATGAAGGTGAAGCCGCGGCCTTCCTTGTTGTAACGGATCGCCTTGTCCACTGCCTTTTTGGCCTTGATGATCTCAGCCGGGCTGAGCAGCGACACCCTTTCGATGTAATAGGGCGCCACCAGGGTGGCCAGCAGTTCGCAGACGCGGATGGGATAGCCGATGTCGTCCACCTTGCGGCCATAGGGGCTGGTGGTGGTCTTCATTTCGGGCAGGGTGGTGGGGGCCATCTGGCCGCCCGTCATGCCGTAGATGGCGTTGTTCACGAAGAAAACGCTGATATGCTCGCCGCGGTTGGCGGCGTGAACGATCTCGGCGGTGCCGATGGCGGCCAGGTCGCCGTCGCCCTGGTAGGTGAACACCATCCGGTCGGGCAGCAGCCTCTTGGTGGCGGTGGCCAGCGCGGGCGCACGACCATGGGCCGCCTCCTGCCAGTCAATATCGATGTACTTATAGGCAAAGACGGCACAACCTACCGGTGCGATACCGATGGTTTTCTCCTGCAG
>JAJBBF010000084.1 GCA_020532215.1 Candidatus Cloacimonadota bacterium | reverse complement strand
GCGTCTGGTGGGAGCACGGGCGCCTGCGGATGATTGACCAGAACAGGATCCCCCAGGATTTCACCCTGATGGAGTTCACAGACCACCTCCAGGTGGCGGAGGCCATCCGCAACATGAATGTGCGCGGAGCCCCGGCCATCGGCGCGGCGGGCGGCTTTGCCCTGGCCCTGGCGGCGAAAAACGCCCCGGACCAGCGTTTCCGCTCCAGCGTCCGCCACGCGAGGGACCTGCTGCTGGCCACCCGGCCCACCGCCGTGGACCTGCAAAGCGGCGTCAACTACGTCTATGAGCACACCATCAAATTCATCCCGGACCTGGCCCACGCCCGCAACGTGGCGCTGCTGGCCGCCAAAGAATTCGCCAACCGCAGCGCCGAGGATTGCCGCCTGATCGGGCAGCAGGGCCTGCCCCTGATCCAGGACGGCGCCCGGATCCTCACCCACTGCAACGCCGGCGCCCTGGCCACGGTGGATTGGGGCACCGCGCTGGCCGTGATCCGCCTCGCCCACCGCAAGGGGATGAAGATCTTCGTTTATGTGAGCGAAACCCGGCCCCGCCACCAGGGCTCCAAGATCACGGCCTGGGAACTGGAGCAGGAAGGCATTCCCCACGCCATCATTCCCGACAGCGCCAGCGGCTATTACTTCTGGCGCAAAGAGATAGACCTGGTGATCACCGGTGCCGACCGCGTTTGCCTCAACGGCGACATCGCCAACAAGATCGGCACCTACGACAAAGCAGTCCTGGCCAGCCACCACGAGATCCCCTTCTACGTGGCCGCGCCTCTTTCCACCTTCGATTTTGCCTGCAAGCACGGGGCGGACATCCCCATCGAGTTCAGGGACGAGAAAGAGCTGAAGCTATACGGCGGCCAGCTCACCGCCAATCCCGGATCCCCGGCTTTGAATCCCGGTTTCGACATCACCCCGGCCGCCCTCATCCAGGGCATCATCACCCCCAGAGGCGTTTTCGCCGCCGCCGAAGCAGCCCAGAAGGTGCAGGGATAGCTCATGCCTGCCCAAGTTGACCTGATCCTGCGCGGAGGCACCATCCTCACGCTGGACCGGGATCTGCGCGTCCTGGAAGATCGGGCCATAGCCATTGACGGTGGCCGCATCCTGGATATCTTTGACCCCCGGGCCAAACAATACGCAGCCCGGCAGGAGATCGACACCGCGAACTGCATCCTGATGCCCGGCCTGATCAACGCCCACAGCCATCTGCCGATGACCTATTTCCGCGGGCTGGCGGACGACCTGCCGCTTGAGACCTGGCTGCGGGATTACATCTGGCCGCTCGAGGCAAAGCTGATGAAGCACGAATTCATCGGCCAGGCTGCCCTGCACGGGGCCGCCGAGATGATCAAGAACGGCATCACCCAAGTCCAGGACATGTATTTCGACATGCCAGCCATTGCCGCAGCCTGTTCCCAAGCGGGACTCCGCGCCATCATCGGCGAGGCGGTCCTGGAGGGAAACGGCAGCGCGGAGCAAGCCCGGCCCGCCCTCGGCGAAAAGGTCCTGGAACTGCGCCAGAGCTTCGCCGCCGACCCTTTGCTCGATTTCAACCTGGCCCCCCACTCCATCTACGCCTGCAGTGAAAAGACTTTGGTGCAGGTGGCTAAAGTAGCAGCCGAACACGGGATCCTGCTGCATATGCACCTGGCCGAGACCCGCGGGGAAGTGCGTGACTGCCTGAAAGAGCACGGCCTCAAACCCGTGCACTACCTGCAAAAAGTGGGGATACTGGAACTTCCGGCGGTTTACGCCCACGGGGTCTGGACCGATCCCGACGAGATCGGGCTCATGGCCGCCAACCCCGCTTCCGTGGCCATTTGCTCGGATTCCAACCTCAAGCTTGCCTCCGGCATTCTGCCCCTGGCCGAGTACCAGCGCCAGGGCGTGAACCTCTGTTTCGCCACCGACGGCGTGGCCAGCAACAACAACCTCGACCTGCTGGCGGAGATCGATCTCACCGCCAAACTGCACAAGGCCCTGAACTCTGACCCCGCCTTCCTGCCAGCCGCGAGGGCCGTCCAAATGGCCACCCTGGACGCCGCCAAAGCCCTCGGGGTCGCCGATCGCCGCGGCTCCCTGGAACCCGGCAAGGACGCCGACATCTGCGTGCTTTCCCTGGCTGGATTGGAATGCCAGCCTGTCTATAATCCTTATTCCCACGTGGTTTACACCCTCGGCGCCAAGCAGGTGCGCGACGTAGTGATCGCCGGCGAGATCGTGCTGCGGCAAGGCCGGCTTGCCAAAGTGGACGAGGCGGAACTGGTGGAAACCGCCAAAAGCTGGAAACAGCGGATCCTCAAGGAACTGGGATGACCCTGCAGATCAAGAACCGGCGGGCCCTCCACGAATATCATGTGATCCAGAAATTCGAGGCCGGCATCGCCCTGATGGGCAGCGAGATCAAGAGCATCCGCGCCGGCAAGGTGAATTTCAAGGACAGCTATGCCCGCATCATCGACGGCGAATGCTGGCTGCTCAACCTCCACATCTCGCCCTTCGAAAAATCCACCCACATCGCCCCCGGCCCCACCCGCAAACGCCGCCTGCCGCTGCATAAACACGAGATCCGCCGCCTGCGCGCCAAAACCGAGGAACAGGGCATGACCATCGTCCCCCTGGAGATCTTCATCAATGCCCAGGGGCGCTGCAAGCTGACCATCGCCTTGGTGAAAGGCAAGAAATTTTACGACAAACGCGACGCCCTGCACCAGAAAGACCTCGAACGCGACCGGGCCCGGGAGGAGTAGCTTTTTCCCCACGGTTTTTTTTGACACAGAGTCACGGTGACGGGGGAGAAAGAAGAGTTTTAGCATAGGCTTCAGTCTGTTAGCTGACCGGAGTTCATTTTGGGGCCCGGGCCGATAGATAAATAAAAGGTACAGAGTTACGGAGATGCTGGAGAGGGTATCGTATCGCGTCCACTTTTTTCGGCGTCTTTTTTGCGCTTCTCTGTGCCCCCATCCATGTCAGCGCAGACTCCAGAGCCTGAAACCAAATCTGTGTTGATAAAAAACCACAGAAACACAAGAGGGAGGATTCCCCGTATTTCCTTGCTTTGAATTTGATCTGAAACCCGGTATCTCATTGAATTCATAAAATTACACAGAAATATGTAGGGATTTGTGCTTGACAGGATATTCCCTTTACTGAGATTAAATATGATGTCCAAAGTGAGTTTCGTAACATCATAAACATAGGAGGAATGATGCTCAGGAATGCAATCGGGCTGCTGTTTTTTGCTGTGGCCGGCCTGGCTTTGGGTGCTGGCGACATCGATTTATCCCGGACCCGGGAAGTGCTGGGTCTTACCATTTCCACAAACGGAGATAATGTTACCCTTGCCTGGAATCCCGTCCCGGACGCCACCGCCTACAAGGTCTATTCCTGCGGCACCCCGGACGGGGTATTCACCGAAGACCTGAACGGCGTTTTCGCTGGCGCCAGCTGGACCACTTCGGAAGCGGCATCATGCCGCTTCTATTACGTGACCGCTCTAACCCAATCTGACAACATGTTCTTCGTGGAGGGCGGCACCATCTATCCCACGGCAGGCATCTACACGGACGGGCTCTCCGTCTCCGGTTTTTACATCGGCAAATATGAAATCACCAACTCTGAATGGAATGCGGTGATGGGCACCGGCGAATCTGACACCTATCCCCATGGCGATACCTGGTGCTACATCATCGTATACTGCAACAGGAGAAGCATACAGGAAGGCTTTTCCCCATGTTACTCACACACTACCTATGGCACTAATCCCGATGACTGGCCTCCCTGGTTTCTGATCTATGGACAGGATCACAATATAAGCTGCGACTGGTCTGCCACAGGTTACAGGCTGCCCAGCGACGCGGAATGGGAATTCGCGGCCCGGGGCGGCTTGAACACCAATGGCTGCACGTACAGCGGCAGCAACGATCTGAACGAGGTCGGCTGGTATTTTGGCAACAGCGGATATGCGGTCCATCAAGTGGGGCAGCTTGCTCCCAATGAACTGGGGGCCTTTGACATGAGCGGCAACTTTTGGGAATGGTGCTGGGACGAATTTGGAACCAATTCCCGCGTGATCCGAGGCGGTTATTTTGGCAACAGCCACGCTGAATGCGCCGTCTCGTACCGCTCCGGAGCCGGTCCAGGAAAATACGGCAACATTGGTTTTCGCGTTTGCAGAACTTCTCCATGAGTTATCTCCATCACAGCTTCATCTTTTGGACACCCACTCAGCGTACGAGATTTTTATGATCAGGGCATACTTCTTGAATGATCACGTGCCTGAGGAATGGTGTGTTGAATCTCTTCCACAATAGCAAACGGTTCTCATCATAGGTATTAACTGGTACTTTGCGGCCATAATTTAATCCGGCTCAAATATATGGCAAGGTATTTGTGGAAATAGGTTCATTTTATTTCTTGACATACTATGCCGGACCGGATATGGTTCGCGTTGTTTGAAATTATTGTTGTGAACATGCTTACAAAGGAGGAATTATGACCAAGAACTTATTGGCGCTGGTGTTTGTTATATTGGCCACTGCGTCATTATGCGCTGACAACTTCACATTTTCCAGATTCGAGATTGTCGAGGATCTGACCATAGCCACATCCACGGATGGGGACAGTGTGATCATTTCCTGGGCCGCTATTCCGGACGTCACATTCTACAAAGTCTATTTCTGTTACGAGCCTTATGGTATGTATGAATTGGATCTTAGCGGTGAGTTTGCCGGCGCCAGCTGGAGCGCCCCGGTCCCAGCGGCCAGCAGATTCTATTATGTTACAGCGGTATACGCCATTCCTGACAACTTCATCTTCGTGGAAGGCGGAATCATTTATCCCAACAACGGTTTCTACACTGATGGCCTTACAGTATCGTCCTTCTATATTGACCAATATGAACTGACCAACGCTGCCTGGGAGGCAGTAATGAGCAGCGGAGGAGGAGACAGTTTTCCCCAAGACAATGTCAGCTGGTTCGAGGCCATTGTATACTGCAACCGGCGCAGCATGC
>JAJBBF010000001.1 GCA_020532215.1 Candidatus Cloacimonadota bacterium | reverse complement strand
GTGACAAAATATGAGCCTATCTATTTTGTCAAGAATTATTTGCAGATTTCAAAAACTATTTTTCGGGTCCAAAATGCGCTTACATTTTCACCAGACACTGAGGATTATGTGCAAAGGTCTTTACTGGTATTTTGATACCGCTGTCCCGGAAGCACCTCTGCCCTTCGATCCCATCTCTCCAGCCTACAACGAAACCGTGGACTTTACCAGCAATCAGCTTTGCTGGCAGGCTTCCAGCGATCCGGACCCCGGCGATATGGTTACTTACACCGTTTACCAAGATATCTCCGCCGGGTTTGAGAACGCCCAGACCTTCACTACTGACGCCACCCAGATCTATTCCGGCTTCTGCGCCCCGGGCAGCCTGATCTATTGGAAGGTGAAGGCTACCGACCTCACCAACCGCGAAACCTTCAGCCTCGTCTGGCGCTTCTTCGTGGATTGGAACGCCAAACCCCGCGCCCCGGTGGATTTCACCCTCACGCCTTATGGATCTGATATCCTGATCACCTGGGACGAGGTGCCAGGAGCAGATTCCTACGATATCTACTCCTCCAGCGATCCCTACATCGGCTTCAGCCTGCTGCAGAGCGGCCTCTCTGGCCCTTCCTGTCTGCATCTGGGAGCGGCCGGAGAAATCAAAAAGTTCTACTATATCACCGCCCACGACACCCAGTGAACCATCCGGCCCTGATACAAGCAGTTGAATTAAGCCCCCGGGAAACCGGGGGTTTTGATTTTTGAGACCTGGGTAAAGCTTCTAGCCAGAATGGCGCAGCAGGCTTGGGGTGGATAAGCGATCCAAGACACTGCCGCTATCGCTGTATCGCTGAACATGATCCGGGCTGCAGTTCCGAGCCTTCTGCCAGATGCCCTTGTGGTTAAATGCTGAGACGATGGCGGATCTTGGCGAGGGTTTTGGCGCCGATGCCTTTCACCTTGGTGATGTCTTCGATGCTTTGGAAATTGCCGTTTTGCACGCGGTAATCAATAACGGCTTTGGCTTTCACCTCTCCGATCCCGGGCAGGGTGCAGAGTTCTTCCAGGCCGGCGGTGTTGAGGTTGACGATATTGGTGAGTTGGCTTTTTGGCAGGGGTTTTGGTTTGGCTTCGCGGGCGCGGGGTTTGGTTTGTTCAGTAGCTCCAGCGTCATTTGAGCCGAGAGGAAGCAGTCCGATAGTGGTCATGGCTTCGGATCCGATATCAGCTTCCGGCGAGAATTGGGGCGAACCGAATTGCAGCAGGGAGGGCAGCATTTTGGCCAGGGTTTTGGCTCCGATGCCCTTGATCTTGAGGAGGTCATCGGTACTCGTAAAGGGCTTGTTGGTGCGGAAAGCGATGATATCCTGGGCGCGTTTTTCCCCGATCCCGGGCAGCAGCATCAATTCTTCTTTGGAGGCTGTGCGGATGTCGATCTGGACGGGTTGGTCCTCCTGGGTTGCCACCGTAAGCAGTTCCGGTGTGGATAACTCTGTTTTGGCACCGGGACCGTGGCTTTGGGCGCCTTTGAATTGCCCGGCCAGGAGGCCCAGGATGGCCAGGCCGCAGACAACCAGCAGGGCTGTTTGCTCCCGGGGAGTGAGGAAATTCTTCAGAAACCGCATCAGGCTAGCTCCTCAGCGGCGCAGTTCCTCCACCCAGACATCGAGGGTTTCCTCCAGAGCGGGACTGTCTCCGCTGAGGGTGAAGGCGATGTTTCCGTCTTTGTCGATGGCGCAGAGCCAGGGAATGGCCGAAAAGCCATAGGCCCGGGGCACTTCGCTGTCGCCGAAAAGCAGGGTTAGATCGTAGCCGTGGCTGGCAAAATAGGCAGCCGCAGCTTTGTATTCTGAGGGGTTTTCCCAAACGTTGACCGAGATCACGGCAAGGTCGTCGGCGCGGTTTTGTTCCAGCCAGGTATCAAGTTTGGCCAGGGTTTGGAGGCAGGGGTTGCACCAGAGCGCCCAAAAATCCAGGATCACGATCCGGCCGCGCAGGTCCTTGAGGCGAACCGGGTTGCCTTCCCGATCCGGCAGTTCCCAAAGCGGGGCAGGGCGCAGGATCTTCTGGGCCAGGATCTCAGCTTTGCGCTCGGCTTTGCCCTGCAGCCAGTTTTTCTCGGCCAGGCCCATCACTTCCGCGTAGCGCGGCAGTTTGTTGAACGGCGCGTAATCCTCATTTGCGGTGGCTTCGGGATAGGGGATCACACCCGCGGCCAGGGCTCCTTCCAGAAGGTTCAGGGCTGTTTCGGGCTCAGCCAGCCCCAGATGCATCAAGATGCGGGTTGGCAGCGTTTCATCGCTGGTTTTCAGCTGGGGGTAAAGCTCAAGATAATCCCGCATTCCGGCCCAGCCACGGGTCTTCTTCAGCGCTTCCAAATAGTAGAGCTGATAATACTTAAGGCTGTCCGCAGAGGCCAGTTCGCCGCGGGCGATAATGCGGGAAACCACTCGGGGGAAGAGGACCTCAAAGGGCCTGATCCTGCCGCTGGTTTCGATGAATTCGAACACGTGGCGGAAATTGGCTTCGATGGCCGCGGGGTCATAGAGGTTGAGGAGCTGGGTCTCGGCCAGGTCGGTTTCGCCCTGGGAGGCGTGATGGTGAAAGAGGGCCAGGCGCAGATAATCGTCCTGAGGCCACTTACGGAGCCCGCTGAGGAGCAGGGCGCGGTCGGACTCGAGCTGGGCAATGATATCGGCGCGGAGGGAATCCGGGGCGGCGGGATCCTGCAGGATCTGGGAATAGGTGTTGCTGAAGAGCCGGTAACCCCAGTAGAAATCGGGCGCGCGTTCGATCAGGCTTCTTCCGCCCAGAAGCTGCGCAGCCTCGTTGGTCTGGCCGCGGAGCCAGAGATACTCATATTCGGGGTTGTCCGGATGCAGCCTGTAGCGGCTCAAGAACCAATCCTGGCAGCTGGCGGGGTCGATCCGCATCCAGTAGTTCTGAAGCACGCGCAGGTCCTCCAGCTCGCTGATCCGCTCGCGGTAATCCGTGATCGCCAGCATAGCCTGTTCAAAGCTTGGAGCTGCTTTCAGGGCGTTATCCAGCTCTTCCGCCAGCGGGGAAGCCGCCAGCTGGATAGCAGCCAGGGCGAGGAACAGCAACAACAGGCTGGGTTTTTTCATGGCGGCGCTTATCTGAGCAGCAGCATCCGGCGCGGAGGCTCGGAGCCGTCCTTGAGGCGGTAGAGATACATGCCGGAAGGCAGGTTGGAGGGGGCATTCCAGTCGATCCGGTTGGAGCCGGAAACCAAGCTTTGGGCGGGTGTCTCAGCGATGAGGCGGCCTTTGAGGTCGAAGATCTGAACGCTGGCCAATCCGCTTTTTTCTGCAGAAACGTGGAAAGAGGTTGATCCCCGGAAGGGGTTGGGACTGTTGCTTTGCAGGCGGAGCGCGGGTTGTGCCAGTTGATCGGAAACGGAGGTGCCGGCCTGGCAAACGAAGGGGATGGTGAAGGTGCCGAGGTTGGGGGAACTGATCTCGAAATGGAAGGTGGCGATGCCGGGCGAGCCGACCCAGAGGTTGAGGTGGAAGGCCTTGCTTTCGCCGGCGGCCAGGATGAGCGGCAGGGGTGAACTACCAGGATAGCAATTCCCGATTTCGTCGCAGTAATTGAAATACCAGTCGGAAGGTGCGTCATCCGGCAGAAGCATCATCTGCATGCTGTCGTAGGAACCGGTGTTAAAGATCCAGAGGGGATCAGAGGACATCATTCCGTTGGGGGAAACCACCAATCCGGCGGGGTTCCAATCCATGGCCGCGCGGAGGTTGTAGGTGGGCAAAGGCAGGGTTGAAGCGCTTTGCAGTATTTCCTGGGTATCGGTCTGGATGGCCGCGACCGCCCAGAGATTGCTTTGGTTCCAGGCGGGATCGATGGTAAAGCTGTCAGAAAAGCTAACTTCTTCACCGCTGCCGGGAACGCTTACGCTTTGGTATTTCAGCTGGCGGGTCACGTTGGTTTGGGTGCCCACATTGTCCTCCACCAGCATCAGCACGAGGCTTTGGTTGCTGATGTCCGCCTCGGGGTCCAGCAGCCAGGCGGAGACGGTGATGGCGCCGCTGGCTGGGGTGAAAGAGGTGACCTGCAGCTTGAGCGGCGAGGGCTGGAAGCTTTTGGCGCCAACGGTCTGGGCATACACAGATTCCGGCTGGGAACCCACCAGATGCTCACTGCCGTTGAAAACAACGGTGGGCACGCTGGCCGCGCCGTAATAGGCAAAGCGGTCCTCCACACTGGGACTGCTGAGGCTGCCGGAGGAGTGGTAAAGCCGGGTGGCGATGAATTCGCCGCGGTGGGTGGCGGCCAGCACATTGGCCAGGTTGGCCAGGGCGGTGTTGCTGGCTTCATTGCCCTGGATCACGCAGGATTCGGCGATGGTGGTAAGTGGATAGTAGCTGGGGTTGGCGGCCAGGGCGGCGGCTAACAGCAACAGCAGCATAAAGATATGTCTTTTCATGGTTATTTCCTTTGCCGTTTAAAAGCGGGTGGCGAGTTCCAGGCGCAGTCCCGAAAAGGGGGCCACATAGCGGCAAACGCCGTTGCGGCAGACTTTTCCCCCGGCTTCCCTGCCGGCGAAAAGGACGAGGTCGGTATCCGCCAGAACGGGATATTTAAGCTCTATCCCGGGCCAATAGTTGCTGGAGAGGATGCTGGAGAAATCGTTCCACCAGCTCTGCACGCCCACGGACAGGCTGAGTTTGCCCAAGCTGAGGTCGGCCTGGAGGCGGGGTTCGTAGTGGCGAACCTCCACATATTCGTTCTGGACGGTATCCGCCACCAACTTCTCCACGGTCTTGAATTCGCCGGAGAGCACCAGTCCCGCTTTGCCGGCGGGAAAGCTGGCCGTAAAGGCCGGATAGCTTTCCTTCTGCCAGTGGCGCAGGTCGCTGTCCACCTTCTCGATGTGGCTGTAGGAAAGGGTGGCGGCCGTGGCTCCGCTTTGCCATTCCAGCCCGGCGTAGGCGTCGTTCATCCGTTTGTTCCAATTCTGGTCCCAGGCTTCGGCGTAGTCCAGATCAAGGTTCAGGGACTGGCCGAGGGCGATGTTGGTCCAAGCCTGGAAGCCGCTTTCATCGGCTCCCGAGGCCAGGTCGTCGGCCAGGGTCTCG
>JAJBBF010000013.1 GCA_020532215.1 Candidatus Cloacimonadota bacterium | reverse complement strand
GCGCGAACCCAGGGCACATAAAAATCGTAGTAGAAAACATCCTGCAGCAGCCTGTGCGGTACAAAGACCCAGGCCAGCCAGATGAATCCTCCAATTATCACGATCATCAAAGGTAATGTCTTCTTCATTATAAGACCTCTTTTATTTTAAGGGGAAAAGTTGCATCAAGCCGGTCAGCTGTAAACTGGCCAGGATGGTGCCGGTGATGATCAAGACCAGGATCAGGAACTTGAAATAGTCCTGGGCTTTCAGGGTCCCCAGCAGCATCGGTTCACGGTTCAGGTAGGCGGAGGCGGCATAAAGCTCCTCGCCGATGAGGGTGTAGTCGCAGGTGGTGATGAAGAACGGGATCTGGGTAATGGCGTCCGAGCCGGCGATCTGCACGGCGCCGACCGCGTTTCCGGTTTCAGTCATCAGAAGTGCTTCGGCGGCAAAATAGCCCATGAAGAAGTTGGTGGCCATCTTTTCGCGGATCATGATACCGTTCACGCCGGCCACATAGGCAAACTGCACCGAGGTGAGGTAAAACACGTTGTTCTTGTCAAAACTGTCCGGACGGCCAACAGCGTAGTGAGCCTCGCGCACGATCTCCTGGGCGATGGGCATCACGATGTAGTCGTAGCAGGGAACGATCAGCCTGGTGTCGTATTCCGCGGCTTTTTTGGCCACGAGGCTAAGGATGCCCAGGGACGCCATCGTTGCCACATCGGACAAGCTGCCGTTGCCCATGCAGTAGAGCATGGGTCGGCCCATTTCGGTGGCGCGGCCGATGGCGTTGTCGATCTCCTGCAATCCCGCGATGGGGCGCATGTAGAGGTCCTTGCCCTTCTTGGCCAGATTTACAAACACCACCACCAGCGAACCGAAAATGATCACGGCGATCAGGGTGAGCAGCTTGTTCCAGTCGAACCAGTTGGAAACCGGGGCGTAATACTTCAGTTCGCCCGAAGCGTCGGTATCGGGCGCGGTTTCGGTAAACAGGGCCTCTCCGTTCGTGCGTACAATGGAATAGGTGTGCTTGCGTGATTCAGGTTCCCGGATGGAGGCCACAAAACTCATCAGGCCTCTGTTGCTGTCTTTATTGATAGCTTTCTGGAAGATCTTGTTTTCGCTATAGGCTTTGATCTTCCCCTCGAGGCTGGAAATACTTTGCTCCAAGCCGGTGATGGTGGCTTGAAATCCCTCTTTCGCCTCGTCCGTGGCGGCCAGGGCCAGGGAATCACGATACGCGGAGAGCTCTTTTTGCGCTTCTTCCAGGTCGCTGTTCAGGCCGGGGATGATCTTTTTCGCTTCATCCAGATAGATGCTGGTGTTGAGGGTGGTTCCGCTGTCCTGGTCCAGCGTGAGGTCGATCTCCGAGGATACGAGGGACAGGTCCCGGGCCTTTTCGCCAGCTTCCAGCTTGCGCGAGTAACGTTTTCCGCCCATATAGCTGTGAAGCGTATTGCCTTTTACAAAGTTGAATCCGGATATCGGTTTGATCACGGTGGAAACGTATCCCACGGTCACGTCCAGATTGTTTTCATAGGAGGTGCTGCTTTTCACCAGGGTGTAAGAGCTGCCCCGGTAGCTTTTACGGTAAACTATATTCTGCACCTGGGAAACGTCCACCCCGTTCAGAAGCAGTTCCCGCGTGGGCATGTAGGCCATCATGGCCGGATCCGGCTTGAGGTACTGGACCATCTCGTAGTCTTCGAGCAGTGCTTTCTTGCCGTAGGTAATGCGCCCGTTGCGGGGATTTATCTTATAGGGCCGGGCGGCGATGGTGATCTTCACCATCAGGCTGTCGCTGGGGAAGTCCCCTCCGTTTTTGAGCGAATATTGCGGTGGGATGTTCAAGTGGATGATGTTGTCCTGGTAAAACTCGTTGACCTTGGCAAAGGGGCTGGTCTTGCCCGGTTCAAAGAACTCGAAGTAGACGTTCTCGATGTTCTGGTGGTCGGTCTTGTTGATCTGATAGTTCACTTTCAGCTTGGTCCCGTCTTTGCGGAGGGAAGAGGTTTTGGTTACGGAGACCACGGGATCCTGCCAGGTAACTGTAATGCAGTCGCCTTTGTCCATGGGTTTGTCTTCCACTTTGAACTTGGCTATCTGCGGCAAGGCTCCGCTGTCGGTTAGCAGGGGGCGGGAAAGCTCGCTCAAGGGCGATTGGTTCATGCTGCCGTCAACGAAACGGATGCAGTAGCTGGCCTCACGGGCGTTTTCCCAGCTCAGGCCTTCAGCTGCTGTCTCCAGATCCATTTCCGTAAGGGTGCAGTTGTTTTTCAGCGCTCCGCCGCCCACCATTCCCTGCGTTAGCAACACTCCGGTTTTGGCGGCCAGAGTATCCTGTTCTGCCACGCTCATGTTTGCCCAAACGGAATCCTGAACGCCGGGGATGAGGTAGATGGCATACATGGCCAGATCGTCGTGATTGAGCGGATATTGCCATTCAAACTGCAAGGTCCGGGTGTCTTCGATCGCTACAGCGAACAGGCCTGGAGAGGCTTGCGGAGCGTCATCCACAGGGGTTCCGGACACCGGCTTGGCAATGCCCAGATACTGGTTGCGCTCGTTTACCGGCACCACAGAGTAATAGTATTCCACCGGCTGTTCCCCGGGCTGCGCGTTCTTTAGCGAAGCCAGGATGGTCTGCTGGTTGAACTTCAGCCCGGCATAGATATTGTCGTCATCAGGGTCGGCCGATCTGGCCTTGCTGGTCTTGTAATAATAATCTCCGTCCTCGATCTGGGCCACAAGGTTGAAGCTTTCGCTCAATCTGGCCGCGATTTCGGCATCGCGGGGGACGCCCCGGTAGAGGTTGCTGCCTTTGGCCCCGCGCTCGTTTTTCAGCTTGGTGGGTGAATCCAGGCTGATAAGGGAGCTGTAGCCGCTGTCGTAATAGAACATCTCGTCGGAGGCTACACCAGTCTTCACGTTCACTTGCACCCCAGCCAGGAAGAACAGCGTGTCCGGATGAACTCCCCGGTAGATCCGGTATTCCTGCACCCGCTTGTCTTTGTCGAGGGGTTTCCAGCTTAGCATCAGGCCGTCGCCGCCATCGTTGGGAATGTCGTCCACCCGGAGGTTTTCCACCACCAGTCGCTTAAGGTTTTCCTGATCCTGCTGGCTCGGACCGCCGCACCCGTAGGCCAGCAAACCCAGCAGCAAAACCAGGATGAAGAGCCGCATGTTCAACTTCATACGCTTTCTCCTGTGCCGTATTGAGCATTTTTTTTCATTAAATTGCATCCCTCTGAAATCCGGCGATATTGTCAATCCTTTTTTCTTCAAGCCTCGGTTTTCCGTGCTTTTGGGGCCAGGGCAGTTCCGGAGGGAGCTTGGCAATCCGGGGAAAAGAGCAGGGGCATTGCTTGATGCGGTTGAATATTACACCAGCGGCAAATTGCGCGGAAAGAGGATGGGGGAGGAAAGGTGGTGGGTGATACTGGATTCGAACCAGTGACCTCTACGATGTGAACGTAGCGCTCTAACCAGCTGAGCTAATCACCCCGCTTAATGAGGTGGTGGGTGATACTGGACTCGAACCAGTGACCTCTACGATGTCAACGTAGCGCTCTAACCAAGCTGAGCTAATCACCCGTGTCAGGGATGCCATCCCAATCAGGGGTGGATTTTTGTCAATCAAATTTTGCCGGAGGCGGCTGGGATCAATCCCCGGGTTCCGTTGCCGGGATGTCTGCCAGTCCTATCTCAGCCTGCCCGTCCAGGGATGCGATTCGCGCCAGCCGGCCTGGGAACGGTAGGGCACGTAATACACCTTCAGATCCGCCTGGGAACGGTATTTAACGATCTTCACCGTAAAATCTGCCTGGCTTTTGTATTTCTCAAAAAACCAGATCCCGTCCTTGTCCTTCGCCTGGGAACGGTAGTCCGCCACCCAGACGCAGAGATCGGCCTGGCTCTTGTATTCACAAACCCAAACCTTGAGGTCCGGCGTGCCGCTTTCCAAAACATGCACGGAGCCCGCGAAAGCGCAGGCTGCCGCCAGAACCAGCAGCAAAAGCGTCACCAGTTTTTTCATCTCTTCCTCCAGTATGCTTCTTAAATGCAGTCTCGCTGCCGGCTGCTATCTGTCAACCAGAAATTTCCCTTTACAGGATCCGGGAACCAAAATTGCATACCCAAACTGTGGAGGAAAGATGAAAAGACTTCTTGCCCTGATCTTCTGCCTGGTGCCGCTGCTTTTGGGTGCCGCCAACTTTTTCGACCTGCCCACCCAAGTGGAGCAGCCGGACGGCTCTGTCCTGGATCTACTGGCTTCCGGAGACGAATACGCCAACCGTCTGCACGACGCGGACGGCTACACCATCATCCAAAGCCCTTATGACGGCTGGTATTACTACGCCATCCGCTCCGGCGGCGAACCCGCTCCCTCTGCCTTCAGGGTTGGTTCCGCGGATCCGCGCGCCCTGGGCCTCGAGCCGGGGATAGACATTTCCCCCGCGCGCTACCGCCAGAAATTGGATTTCATGAACTCCCACCCCCGCTCCGGTTCCAAAGGCCCGAACACCGGCACCGTGAACAACCTGGTGGTCTATATCAAATTCAGCGACCAGACGGAATTCAGCGATCCCCGCTCTGTTTACGACGCCAAATTCAACGCCGGCGGCGATGACGATCTTTCCCTGCGCAACTACTTTCACCAGGTGAGTTACGATCAGTTGGATTACGTTTCCCACCACTACCCGGCCTGTGCCCCGAACGTGAATCTTTCCTACACGGACAGCCATCCCCGGGCTTATTATCTGCCCTATAATTCGGTCACCAATCCCCAGGGCTACCGCGATTACCAGCGCACCGACCGCGAACATCAGCTGCTGGCCAACGCCCTGAACTTCATCGCGCCCCAGGTGCCCTCCACCCTGGATATCGACGCCGACAACGACCAGTATGTGGACAACGTCTGCTTTATCATCCGCGGGCCGCACTCCGCCTGGGCGGAGTTGCTCTGGGCGCATCGCTGGGCGCTTTACACCCAGGATGCGTACATCAACGGCAAAATGGTCTGGGACTTCACCTTCCAGCCGGAAAACCAGAACAGCGTTCGCACCCTCTGCCATGAAATGTTCCACAGCGTGGGCGCTCCGGATCTCTATCACTACGATTTTGACGGCCTCACCCCCGCCGG
>JAJBBF010000107.1 GCA_020532215.1 Candidatus Cloacimonadota bacterium | reverse complement strand
GCCATGTCCCTGTCTCCGGAATAAGCGGCTATCTCGCCTTCAATATCCACCTCATAGTTGCCGTGGGCGATCTCGTTGATGATTTTTCCCGTGCGGCTCAGGGATCTCTTCAGGATCACCGGGATCAGGTTGTAGATCACAACGCCGCAGATGAAGATCAGGAGCACCGAAACGATCAGGGTGGTCTGGATGTCATTTGCCAGTGATTGCAGATTTTTGCTACGGCCGATGATCGCAAGCATGACCACCGTTTCCAGCAAAACCAGCCCCAGCAGTACGCCCACGGCAATGTGATAGCGCCTGGTTATCGATTGTTTCACAGCAGTTCCCTCCTGTTTGCCACATCGCGGATCAGAGCGTCGATAGCCTCTTTTCTGCCCATTAGCATCATGACGTCACCCTCATTGATCACGTCATTGGCTCCCGGCATGTCGTTCAACCTCTGTTCCACCTTGTTCTTACCTTCATCCGTAACGGTCAGATAGTTGTATTTAATGGCGATCACATTGATCCCCCGGCCGGTGGGCAAAGCCAATTCCTGCAGAGACTTGCCCACAAACTCCTGAGGTGCCACCAATTCGATCACCACGTGCCCGCTGGTAAGGTTGTAGTATTCCAGTATGTGCGTGGAGATCAGGGTGTTGGCCAGCTGCGAGCCCACTGTCTCTTCAGGCAGGATGGTGCGTTTAACGCCTATCAGTTCCAGGATGCGTCCATGCAGATGGTTTTCGATCTTGGCGTAGATGATACCCACGCCGATCTTTTTCAAGATGGCGCAGCTGAGGATCGACTCCTGGATGTTGCTACCGATCGCCATGATCACGGCGTCAACTTCGTTCAGATTCATGTTTCGCAGGGTGTTTTCGTCAGTCGAATCCATGCAGACCGCCTGGGTGACCTTGCTGCTGATCTCATCCACCAGCTCCTGGTCCTTGTCGATGGCCAGAACTTCCATTCCGTTCTCAGCCAGGATCTTGGCCACGGTCATACCAAAACGGCCCAGTCCGATAACTGCGTAACGTGCCATAGTTCTTCCCTTAGCCGATGGCTATTGTTTCCTCGGCATAATTGATATTGGTTTTCCGGCTGCGGATCGCGAAGGCGTAGATCACTGTCAGCGGACCGATCCGGCCCAGATACATCAGGATGGTTATTAGGATCCTGCCCCAGGGGCTCAGGCTCGAGGTGATGCCGGTGGAAAGCCCCACGGTACCGAAGGCGGAAAACGCCTCGAACAGGATCTTGTCGAAAGAAAAAGGCTCCACCTGCAGCAGCAGAACCACGATCACAAACAGAATCACGGCGGAGAGGAAAACCAGGCCGGCCGCCTCCCGGAAATCCATCAGTGGGATGCGCCGTTTGAACACGCTGATATCCCTTTTCCCCTTAAGCAGGGAAACCATCATCAAGCCAAGCACCGAAAAGGTGGAGGTTTTGATCCCGCCGCCGGTGGATCCCGGCGAAGCTCCAATGAACATCAGCACCATGCTCACCAGCAGGGCTCCTTTGCTCAGGGCTCCGATGTCGATGGTGTTGAAGCCGGCTGTCCGCGTGGTCACGGATTGGAAAAAGGAACTCAGCAAGCGTTGATGGATGCCGAAACCCTTCATAGTGCCCTGGTATTCCATCACGAAATAGGCGATCATGCCGATCAGTATCAGGATACCCGAGGTCGTAAGCACAATCTTGGAATGCAGGCTTAGCTTCCTCACCTTGTCCCGCTTGAAAAAGAACCTGAACAGGTCAATGATCACGGTGAAGCCTATGCCGCCCAGAAAGATGAGCAAAGGTACCGCCAGGCTCACCACGGCACTGTCACGGAAGCCGGCCAGATTATCTGAGAACAGCGAAAATCCCGCGTTGCAAAATGCGGAAATGGAATGGAACACAGACACATAGATCGCCCGGTGCAGGGAAAGGTCCTGGTGGAACCGGGAAAACAGCAGCAGAGCCCCTATCAATTCCAGAATAACTGTCACCAATACGATGTTTTTCAAGAGTTCGGCCACGTTGATCCTGTTCGTGCCGCCTACCATCTGATCCATTACATTCTTCAGCTTCAGATCGATGTTTCTGCCCAGTAGCAAAGCAAAGGCCGTGGATACCGTCATGATTCCCAGACCTCCTATCTGCAGCAGGATCAGGATCACGATCTGGCCGAACTGGCTGAAATATTTGCCGGTATCCACCACGATCAGCCCGGTCACACAGGTGGCAGAGGTGGAGGTGAAAAGCGCGTCTATGAACGGCGTCACCCTGTTTTGGGACGATGCCACCGGCAGCATCAGCAGCACGGTGCCGATGAAGATCACCACCAAAAAGCTCAGCATCACGGTCACTGGGGGATTGCCGGCCAGCCACTTGTACACCCTGCCCTTGGAAAAACGGAATAGGATAAAGTCCAAAATGAAATAGGTCTGCCGGATCAGCAGGAAAAAGATGACGAACCTGGCATTGTAGGTCATCAGCAGCAGGCCTGCCACCAGCATGATCACATCCAGCACGATCGCCTTTTGGGTGCCGCGTTCGTCCTTGAACAGCAGCCGGTTGAGAATCGCCAGGGCCAGCAGCAGCAGATTGGCTGCGGCGGTGAAGGATTGAACCGCCCTGAAATCCGAATAGTAACTGATCACGGGCTCCAGGAAAAGCACCAGCAGACTCCACACGGCCAGTAAATAGGCGGCCGCTTCAACCTGTCCCAGGATCAGTTGCAGATATTTGCGCATCTTCTATCAGTTTAGCAAGGAACCGATTGCCTTCCGGATGGCGGCTGCCACCTCTTCAACATCCTGGCTGGCATCGATCTCGGATAGCAAATCGCGCGAGGCAAAGAATTCTTTCAAAGCCAGGGTCTGCTCATAGAACTCGGTCAGGCGGCGGGAGATCGCTTCGGGCTTGTCGTCATTGCGGATTACCAGTTCACCTCCGCATTTGTCGCAAACATCGTCCTGCCGGGGCGGATCGCTTTCCAGGTTGTAGTTCTCACCGCAGGAATTGCAGATCCGGCGGGAGGAGATCCTGCGGATGGCTACTGCTTCGGCTAGTTCCAAAAAAAACACCTGCCGCACCTGAAAATGCTCCACCAGGTATTCCGCCTGGACCAGAGTGCGGGGAAAGCCGTCAAAAACAATCCCCTGGCGTTCGGGTAACAGCGAACTGTCCACAATCTCGAAAACCAGGCTGTCCGGCACCAGCTCGCCGCGGCTGATGATGTCCTGCACTTGCAGGCCCAGATCTGTTTGGCGCAGCACCTGTTCCCGGAACAGGTCGCCGATGTTGATATGCTGATAGTTCAGGTTTTCGCTTAAAAGCTCCGCCTGTGTGCCTTTTCCACTGCCCTGGATGCCGAAGAAAACGAAACATTGCATACAATCTACCTCAATTTTGGCAAGATATTCTGAGGCTCAATAGCTGTCAAGCTTTCTGCCGCTCCAGCACCACAAAGGCCAGCGCGTATTCCCTTTCGTGCGCCAGTGAAAGCTGGATTCTGTCCGCCTCCAGCGAGGCCATTTTCTTCCGGGCGCCGCCGTGAAGCAGGATCAGCGGCTTGCCGTTCCCGTTGCTTTGCACCTCGATGTCGCGCCAGTTCACCTGTCCGTCCCAGCCTGTGCCCAAAGCTTTCATTACCGCCTCTTTGGCCGCGAATCTGGCCGCGTAGGATTGCTCCGGGCTGGCCTTTCCCTGGCAGAAGCTGATCTCGCCAGCGCTGAAAACGCGCTCTACAAAGGCTGGGTAACGCTTTAACAACCTGCGTATCCGTTCCACCCGCACGATATCTGTGCCTATACCCACGATCATTCTTGCTCCAGGGTTCTGCGTTCCAGTTCCAGCAGATATCGTTTCATTTCCAGCCCGCCGGCGTAACCGGTGAGGGAACCGTTCGCTCCCACCAATCTATGGCAAGGGATCACGATCGGAAGGGGGTTTTTATTCGCCGCCTGTCCCACAGCCCGGCAGGCTTTGGGACGGCCAATTTTTCCCGCAATCTGCTTGTAGCTCCTGGTTTCACCATAGGGGATCTCCCGCAAAGCGTTCCAGACCTCTTTCTGAAACTCGGTGCCGGCGGGGTCAAGCTCCAGGGTAAAGCCCTTGCGGCTGCCCTTGAGATAGGCCAGAAGCTGCAGGCGGGCTTCAGCCAGCTCTGGCTCCGTGGCTCCAGCAGCTTTGCCTTTGGGCACAAACAGGAGCCTGGAAAGCCTCCCGCGGGTCATGATCAACTTCAGGCCCCAATTTTCCCATTCAAGGTAGCCAACTTTCTGTACTTCCACGTTTTACCTCTATTACTTCAACGGCTAAAAAAACGAGAGCCCCTTTCTCTGGATGGAGTCTGGGGCTCTGAGGGATAGTTTTTCGCAACTAGGCAGTGAAACGCCTGCGTTCCTTGATACGGCCCGCTTTGCCTTTGGCCTGGCGCAGATAGAAGAGCTTGGCCCTGCGGACCTGGCCATAACGGACGATCTCAAGTTTGTCGATGTTCGGCGAATGCTGCGGGAAAACACGTTCCACGCCAACGCCGTTCGATATTTTGCGGACTGTGAAGGATTTGGAAACCCCTGATCCGCGTTTTTGGATCACGATTCCCTGGAACACCTGAATGCGTTCCTTGCTTCCTTCCTTGATTTTATAATGGACCTTCACCGTGTCGCCGGGGCGAAATTCGGGAAAGTCGGTTCTGATTTGGTCTCTGCCAACTGTGTGCAGAATATCCATGGTTCCTCCCATATATGTACTCGGAAGAAATGCGGTCCAACACGACTGACACGGCGCTCCGGACGGATAGGTGGTTGTAAACACCTGCTCCCAGAATCGGTTCCAGGATATAATCCGCCAGATGATGAACTTCTTCACACAAGCCATAACCGGTTCCAAACAGAATTAGGACCGGCCTTATACTTCGGCGTAAAATTCTCAGATAACCAAAAGGTATCTGTTCAGGCATCTTCCGTGCTGTTGTCGTGACTATAACGGGACGCATAGCTTCCTGCGTTGTAATCTCATTTATCGTATCTTCGATCGTATCACACTGTTTTATGATCTCGAGTGCTTCGCTCCGCATGGGGTTGTAAGGCAATTCAGGGTTTTTCCAGAATGCCCTGATAGTTTCCAGAAGCGATTTCTGACCCGGCTCTGGATGAAT
>JAJBBF010000039.1 GCA_020532215.1 Candidatus Cloacimonadota bacterium | reverse complement strand
ATAAACACCAGGCTGCCGGCCACAAGCGATGCCACCGCCTGGGTCGTTAGTGCCGTGGTGAAGACCTGGGCGTAGCCGGTTTCCACAAAAAAGAGCCAGTCGGTGTAGTAGCCGAGCAGGGTGGAGATCAGTCCGAACAACACCATGGCCAGGGCTGCGGTTGCAATCAAGCGGTGGTTACCCATCAGTTACTCCTTAACAGTGCGATCATCAGTTCCAGGGCGTGTGGCATGGCGTTTTGGTCGTGCAGGTAGTAGGCGGCCGCCGTGGGACGCTGGGTCCCCACGCAGATCGAAAAGATACGGCGGTCGCGCAGGCGAAAGACATCCTCATCGGTCTCGTCATCACCCACAAACAGGGCGTTGGGGCAGCCGCTGTGTTCCATCAGCCGCAGCAGGGCGTCGCCCTTGTGCGGGGCCTCCGGCGGCAGCAGGTTTTCCACAAACTTGCCGCCCACTCGGCGCGGGGTCGGTGTCAGCCGGTCAATGGCCGCCAACAGTTGGGCGTGAACCTCCTCGCGTTGCAGGGCGTGGCGGTAATGCAGCGACAGCGAGCTGCTTTTCTGTTCAACGTACAGCGCGCCCCAGCTTTCGGGACTCATCTGGTGCTGCAGTTGCTGCTGCCAGTGCAGGATCAGCTCCGCCAGCGAACTGGCCTGGTCATCGCTGCCCGGCAGCCCCTCATTGCCGTGGTTGCCCACCAGATACTGGGGTTGAAAGCCAAGCCGGGGCAGGGCATCGCTACAGGAACGGCCGGTGATAACCGCTGTAACCGCCAACTGCGCCAGCTTGCGCAGGCCGTCGCGCACCTCGCTTGGCGTCCTGGCCGCCGTCGGGTCGTCCACGATCGGCGCCAGCGTGCCGTCCAGATCGAAGGCAAACAGGGTAGACGGGGTGATAAAGTTTCGTAGTGCCTGTTGACCTGCAGGGCTCAACAACTCGGTCATAGTTCCCGTCCGATCCGGGCCGACAGCTTCTCCCGCTGCCGCACCCGTGCCGCATCCAGCAGCATCCTGCCGGCCCAGCGGTAGACGTTGAAATCCTGCACCAGTGACCGCATGCTGCGTATCCGTTCCCGTTGTTCATACTCCGGCATGGTCAGGCCCTGGTAGAGCGCCTGGGCGGTCTGTTCAACATGGTAAGGGTTGACGATCAGCGCCTCGTGCAGCTCGTTGGCGGCGCCGGTGAACTGGCTCAAGACCAGTGCGCCCTGCTCGTCGTCCCGTGCGGCCACGAACTCCTTGGCCACCAGGTTCATGCCGTCGTGCAGGCTGGTGACCATGCAGACGTTGCTGGCCCGGTAGTAGCGGGTGACCTGGTCGGCTTCATGGTGTTCGGCCTTGAGGATGATGGCCCGTTCAAAGCGCTGGTTGATCCGTTCGGTCAGGGCATACACCCGCTGCTCGAAGGCGTGGTACTCCTCCAGGGCCGAACGGCTGGGGGCGGCGATCTGCACAAAGCTGAAGCGGCCCACCAGCTCGGGGTGCAGTTCCAGCATCCGCTCCACCGCGCTGAACCGCTCCAGGATCCCCTTGGTGTAGTCCATCCGGTCCACACCGATTCCCAGCAGATGTCCCTGCGGCAGTCCCAGCTCTGCCAGTATCTCGGCCCGCGTCACTTCCACCGGCGGCAGGCTGCCCTGCCAGTCCGGCGGCCACTGGATCGAGATCGGATAATCTTCCACCATGGTCAGCTGGCCACGGTGGAAGATGGTGGATGATTCATGCTCGATACGGGTCTCCAGATAGCGGTCCACCGTCTCCAGGAAGTTTTTGCAGTGGAACGGCGTATGGAAGCCGAGGATGGTGCTGCCCAGCATCCCCTTCAGCAGCTCCTCCCGCCAGGGACAGATGCCGAACGACTCAGGGTTGGGCCAGGGGATATGCCAGAAGGTGATAATGGTGGCCTTGGGTAGCCGTTTGCGGATCAGGGCCGGCAGCAGGGCGAAGTGGTAATCCTGCACCAGTACCACCGGGTCGTCGCTGCGGGCCTCTGTCACCACCGCATCGGCAAAGCGCTGATTGATGGCCTGATACCAGGCCCAGTCGCTGCTGCGGAAGATTGGCCGCACATGGGCGTTGTGGCAGAGCGGCCAGAGCCCCTCGTTGGCAAAGCCGTAGTAGTAGCCCTGCTCCTCTTCGGCGGTCAGCCAGATGCGGCGCAAGTTGTACTCCGGCTTCTTAGGCGGCACGCCGACACGATCATGCGAGTCCACAGTCTCACGGTCGGCCGAGCCGCTGCCGTGGGCGATCCAGGTGCCGGAGCAGGCCCGCATCACCGGTTCCACCGCCGTCACCAGACCGCTGGCCGGACGGTGCACCACGATACCCTGCTCGGTCTTGACATGGATGTACGGTTCACGGTTGGAGACCACCAGCACCTGATCGCCGGTCAGTTGCTTGTTGAGCAGCGAACGCAGGGCGGCCGGATTCCAGCTGACGGTCATGTCGTCGGCATGGCGGCGTTCGGCCTCCAGGTTGCGCAGCAGGCTGCGCATCTCTCCCACCAGCGGTTGCAGTTCCGCCCCGGCCGGTTGGCTGAAGGGACGCAGAATCCCTTCGCCGCGCATCATGGCTCGCACCCCCTCCAGCCAGCCCCGCCAGCTTAAGTGGGCCACCAGCACGGTGATCAGCGAGATCACCACCCCCAGTACCACGAACAGCAGCAGCAGGTATTTGCGGGTGTCGGCGCTGCGGCGCTCTATGTAGCTCATGTCATGCACCAGCACCAGGGTGCCGATCTCGGTGCCATCTTGTTCCAGCGGGGCGTTGAAGACATGCACCGGCCCATGGGGCAGGTTGATCAGGTGTAGCTGTTCCTGCTGGTCCGGCTCATAGCTGACACAGGTGATATCGTTGGGAAAGGCCTGGGTGCGATAGAGCAGTTTGCGCTGGTCATTGCAGACCCCCACCGCCAGCAGGCGCTCGTCTTTGGTGGCTCGCTGCAGCAGCGCATTGATGCGTGTCCGTTCATTGCGCTGCAGCAGTTCTGCCAGCGGTTCCTGCAGGGTGCTGCTGATCAGGCGGGAACGCATGTTCAGGTCGCGGGCGAACCAGCGCAGGGTCAGGTCATCGAATAGCGGCACCACGGCGTAGGCCAACAGCGCCAGGGCCGCCACCAGTGGAATTACAAAGCGTAGCGACAGGTGCAGCGATCTGAGCGAGAACAGGGTTTTCATGCAGTATCAAACCTCCCCTCGAACGTGGTTGTATTCGGCTGGAGACAGGTGTTGGGGGTGATCCTCATGCGGCCATCTCCTTATCGATGATCAGGTTCTGTTCCGGTCGTCGGTTCGTGTTTGTCCGGTGTGCGCGGCTTAGGAGTGAACGGCGTTTGCCGGGCCTTAAAGGTGACCTGCCGCAGTTCGCTGATAGGCATGCCGGTGGGCGCCTCCAGCGAGGCACTTTTCTGGGCGCCCAGGATCTGACTGGGGTAAATGCTGCGATACCCGGCGATCAGGAAGCTGACCATGCAGGCCAGGGCCGCATAGGGGGCCATCTCTGAGCCGAACAGTTCGATGGCCATGACCGAGGCGGCTATCGGGGTGTTGGCGGCGCCGGCCAGCAGTGCCGTCATGCCGATGGCCGAATAGGCCGCCAGGTACTCAGGGCTGAACAGTTGGGCAAACAGGTTGCCGGCAGCGGTGCCGACAAAGAAGATCGGCGTGACCACTCCGCCGCTGCCGCCACTGCCGAGTGTGATCGAGGTGGCGACACTCTTCCAGAGCACGGCGCCGGCTGGCAGGGCCTGGCCCTGCAGCCCCTGATGCATGGTTTCCAGCCCGAGGCCGAGGTAGGTCTGCGATCCAAAATGCCCGATCACTACCAGCAGCAGGCCACCCAATAACGCCTTTAGCGACCAGTGCCAGCCGAGTTTAGCGAAGCAGCGTTCACCCAGTTTCATGACTTCAATCAGCAGCAGCGCCGCAAGTCCGCACCAGACACCCAGCATGATGATCTCGATCATGCTCCAGCCGCTGAAGGTCGGCATCGGCGGCAGCAGGTCATGGGGGAAACTGGCCCCCAGACGCAGGGCCACATGGTAGCCCACCACCCCGGCGACAAAGCAGGGGAACAGCACATCGTAGAACATCTGGCCCAGCACCAGCACCTCAACCCCGAAGATGGCGCCGGCCACCGGCGTGCCGAACACCGTGGCAAAACCTGCGCTGATGCCGCAGATCACCAGCTTGCGGCGATCGACATCGTTGACCCGCAGCAGGTCGGCACAGGCCGATGCCAAACCGGCGCCGATCTGGGCTGCCGGACCCTCCTTGCCGGCAGAGCCGCCACCGGCAAGGGTGATGACGGTTGCCACCAGTTTGACCGGTATCACCGCCACCGGAATCTTGCCCATCCGCTTGTGTACCGCCTCGATCACCTTTTCGGTGCCGTGTCCGGCCGCCTCGGGGGCCAGCCAGCGCACCAGGGCACTGCTGGCAAGAATCACCAACGGCAGTAACAGGTACTGCTGGGGAACCAGCTGAGCCGTGCCGGAGGCCCAATTGAGTGTACGCAGGAACACCGTGGTGCCGCAGCCCACCAGGATGCCGACCAGTGTCGCATAGCACGACCACTTGATAACGCTGATAAACAGGGTGGCCTGTTCAGTAAAATGTTCCTTCATGCAGCTTTCTCCAGTGTTGCATGGCGTCGGGATCGTACAACCCGCGACTACGCCGTCAGCGTCTCATGATGCGCAGCGTGGCTTCCGTCTGGCGGTCGGTGCTGCGTTTGTATTGGGTGCTGATGGAGGATTCCGGCACTCCCAGCTTGGTTATCAGGTGGCGCCGGACCACGGACGCCAGCTGTCGGTCATTGCGTCCGCTGGCCTCCAGTTGCAGGCGGTAGCCGGTCACGCCACCCGGTAATTGCGCAATCAGGCTCAAGGCCTGCTGGCTCTCCTGGTTGAGCTTGCCGTCGTCGTCAAGCAGCAGCGTCGGCAGCAGGGGCGCAGTCCTGAACGAGACAATCAGCGGCAGCTGCAGGGCCTTTTCAAGCTGGCGGGTTAAGAGTAACAGTTCATCCTCGTTGACCGGCCAATCACGGCGCACCACTGCCGAAAGCCCCAGGGGTTGTGCCTGGGTGGCGAAGCTGAGCCGCACGTTTCTGACCGGAAACGGGGTCAGCAGGGCGGCCAGTTCCCGCTCGGCGTTGTGTACCAGTCGCACCACCTTGTTGTGTATCTCGGTGGGTGTCT
>JAJBBF010000028.1 GCA_020532215.1 Candidatus Cloacimonadota bacterium | reverse complement strand
AGCCTGGTCCAGAGCGGCTTTGATTTCAGAAACTTCCTGTGGGTGTATCTATTGGCGGCGGTGGGCCTGTTCGCGCTGCTGTATCTGCTGGCGCTGGCCTGGGAGAAGTTTTTCCACAAAGAGGGCCTGGGCGGCGGCGACGTGATCCTGATCCCCGCCGTGGCGGCCTATTTCGGCCTGATCCACATCCCCTTCGTGATCCTGCTGGCCTGCCTGATGGGGATCGTTTACTTTCTGGTTTTCATTCGCAAGCCGGAGCAGGCTTTCGCCTTTGGCAATTTCATCGCCGCGGCTGCCATTATCTGGGCTTTGGCTGGCGAGGGCCTGATGCGCTCAGTGGGCCTCGTATAGGGGTTCAGCTCATTCGAAGAGGGCTTTGACCAGGGTTTTGGGCTCCAGCCTGAAAGCGCTGCCTTTGCCCTCGAAAAATCCGTGTTCCCTGATCAGATGGATGTTCAGGGAAGTCCAGACCACGCACAGTCCATTGGACTGGTTGGTGAGCCGGGTGATGGCCTTGCGAAAGATGCCGGGGTGGCCGTAGGGACAGGGCAGTCTGCCGCGATAGACATCCGTTTGGACCAGGTATTTGCCCTCGATCAATGTTTCTCCCAGATAGCTGTCCCAGGAGGCTTGGCTGAAGCTCTCCATGCGGTCCGCGATCTCCTGCTGAGAGCGGTCCAGAGCGGCCAGTGCGGCGGAGTCGGACTCCAAGATCTCGTTCAGGGGGCGGGTGTCGGAACCCAGAAAGCCACTCAGGGTGATCACTCCGGGCTGCATGCGCTGCATTATCTTAAGTTCTTGCGCGGTTGGTTTCATGGCTCATCCAAAACTGTCGTAATAGATCTTGTCGGCGGCTACACCCTGTTCTTGCAGGGCTTTGCATACGGCGTTGATCATGCCGGGGCTGCCGCAGAGATAGGCCTCCGTATTTTGGGGGTCGCGGATGGCGTTTTTGAAATGAGGCATCACGTAGCCTGTTTCCCCCTGCCAGTTGTCGTCCGGATCGGGATTGGAGAGCACCGGGACATAGCGGAAATCCGGGAAGACCTGCTCGAAAGCCTTCATCTCCTTGGTGAGGTAAAGGTCTTTGAGAGATCTGGCGCCGAAGAAATAGGTCATTTTGCGCTGGGTTCCCACCACCTGCAGATGCTCGAGCATGGATTTAATGGGCGCTTTGCCCGATCCGCCGGCCACAAAGAGGATGTCGGCTTCCGTATCCCTCAGAAAGAAATCCCCGTAGGGACCGGTGAAATTGACGCGATCCCCCAGCTTCAGGTTTTGGTGCACCCAGGTGGTGCAGATGCCTTCCGGGACCAGCCGGATGATCAGCTGGATGCTGGTGTTGATCTCGGGTTTGGAGGAGATTGAATAGGCACGGGAGACCCGCTGCCGCACCTTGCCGTAGGGCTCGGTGATCAGCTGCACGTATTGCCCGGCCTTGAAATCGATGGTCTCGCCCTCGTCCAGTTTGAAGGTGATTCCTTTGATATCATAGGTGAAATCGATGATCTCGCTGATCACAGAGCTGAATTTGCGGATGTTGAAAATGCTGTCCGGGATCTGGATGGAGATGTCGGATTTAACTTTTACCTGGCAGCTGAGGCGGATGTTATCGGCCAGTTCAGCCTGGCTGAGGAGGGGTTTTTCCGTTGGCAGAAGCGGCCCGCCGCCTTCCAGGATCTGGCATTTGCAGGCTCCGCAGCTGCCCCGGCCCCCACAGGCGGAGGGCAGGAAGACCTGTTTTTCGCCCAGCGAGGAAAGCAGGCTGTTTCCGCCTTTTACGGTGAGCTCGCGTTTGCCGTTGATATTGATCTTGCAGTCGCCGTAGTTGTTCAGCCAGCGCTCGGCGATCACCAGCAGGATGGCCAAAACCCCGCTGATCCCGGCCAGGACCGCCACATCTTTGAGAATGGTCAGCAACATTGGGGCCAGCCTCTATTGAATGGGCGCGATGCCTGAAAAACCGATGAAAGCAAGGGCCATGATCCCGGTGATGATCAGGCTGATGCCAGCTCCCCGCAGGCCGGCGGGGACCATCTTCTCCCGCAGCTTGCTCCTGATCCCGGCCAGCATCAGAATGGCCAGCAGCCAGCCCAGGCCGCTGCCGAGGCCGTAGGCCAGGGATTGGACAAAGTTGTAATCGCGGATCACCATGAAGAGGCTAACGCCGAAGATGGCGCAATTAACCGTTATCAGCGGCAGAAAGATGCCCAGGGTGTAATAGAGGGCGGGGGCGTAGCGCTCGATCAGCAGTTCCAGCAGCTGCACAAAGGCCGCGATCACGATAATGAAAACAATGTATTGCAGGTATTCAATGCCCAGGGGCACCAGCAGGTAGCGGTAGACCAGCCAGTTCAGCCCGGTGGTGAAGACCAGCACGAAAGTTACGGCGATGCCCAGGCCCAGCGAGGATTCCACCTCTTTGGAAACCGAGAGGTAGGAGCACATGCCCAGGAAATTGGTGAGCAGGATGTTGCTGGTGAAGATCGCCGCCCAGAAAAGCAGAAAGGCCGATATATCCATCCTAACCCTCCTTGTAATACTTGCTGTTGACGATCCAGATCAGCAGCGCGAGCAGGAAAAAGGCGCTGGGAGCCATCACCATGATGCTCCAGTTCGTCCACCAGGAACCCAGGATCCTGATCCCGAAGAGGGTTCCGAAGCCGAACAGCTCGCGCACGAAGGAGATCAGCAGCAGCACGAAGGTATAGCCGATCCCGGCGCCGATCCCGTCCACCAGCGAATCCAAAGGCGGGTTTTTGGAGGCAAAGGCCTCCAGGCGTCCCATCAGGATGCAGTTGGTGATGATCAGCCCCACGTAGGGCCCCAGTTGCTTGCTGATCTGGGGCATAAAGGCTTTGAGCAGGATGTCCACCATGATCACGTAGGCCGCCATGATCAGGGTTTGGGCGATCATGCGCACGCTGCGGGGTGTGTAGTCGCGGATCAGGGAGACGGTGAGGCTGGAAAGCGCCAGGGCAAAGATCACCCCGATCCCCATGATCAGGCTGTTCAGCATCAGGTTGGTCACGGCCAGGGACGAGCAGATGCCCAGGATCTGTTTCCAGACAGAGTTTTCCCTGAAAGCGCTGGTGAGGAAGATCTCTTTGCGGGTCATTTTGCTTCCTCTGTATCCAGCCCGGCTATGCGGGCCAGTTCTTCTTTCAGCATGTCGATCACCGCTTTGCTGGTGATGGTGGCGCCGGTGATCTGGCGAACCTGCAGGGGCGCGGTCTTCGCCTGCCCTTCCGGCACCAGTTCCAGATCCAACGCGCCGTCCGGGCCGAGGACCTGTTTGTTCCGGAATTGGCCTGTGAACCAATCTTCCTCGATGCGCCCGCCCAAGCCGGGGGTTTCGGATTGTTCGTAAACGCTGATCCCCAGCAGGGTTTTCAGGTCCGGAGACGTGGCCACCAGGGCGCGCATCGTGCCCCAGAGCCCTTTGCCGGTGATGTCGAAGACCCGGGCGACCAGCTTGCCCTTGTAGCTCGCGGCAAAGGCTGGACGGATGAAAGCGTCCTGGTCCAGAGCTTCGATGTACTCAGAATAGCTCTCAGGATAGGCGGCCTGTATCTCCGCGGCGCTTTGCCCGCTGAGGCTGGCCAGGCTGTCCGCGCAGAGGCTCAGGATGGTTTTTTCGTAGGCTTCGCGGTTCTGGGCATCGATCCGGGGTTCGTTGCTCCGGTACATCAAGGCCAAAATGCCCACGAACACAACGCTCAGCAGCAGGATGAACAGCACCGGATAGACGGCTTTTTCCCTAAAACCGGTTTCATTTGCCATGCGCGGCCGCCTTCTTTTTGGGCAGTGCTTTCAGGCCGTATTCGATGATCGGCATGAGGGCGTTGACGATCAGCAGGGCGAACATGAAGCCCTCGGCAAACAGCGAAAAGCGGCGGATGAAAACCGTTAAAAATCCGGTCAGAACGCCGTAGATCCAGAGGGCGGGATTCCCCTTGGGCTGGGAGATGGGGTCGGTTACCATGAACACTATCCCGAACAGCGCTCCCCCCGCGCAAAGCATGAAGAGCGGGTTCTCGCCCGGATAGAAGGCCAGGCTGGATACGAGGATGCTGGCCAGGGTGGCGAACATGGGGATCCATTTGGCGGTTTTGCTAACCAGCAGATAGATCCCGGCCAGGATTATCAGCAGCGCGGAGGTTTCGCCCAAGGAACCGGCTTCGAAGCCCAGGAAGGTGTCCAGCCAGGAAGTGCCGACTTCCTGATTCAGCCTGAACTGGCCGAGTATGGTGGCTCCGGTGCGCATGCCCGCGTCCGTGCCCCAGCGCGCCAATCCGCCGGGAAAGGAGAGGAAGGGTTGCGCCCAGGAAACAGTCATCTGCTCGGGAAAGGACACGTAGATGAAGGTGCGGCCCAGGATGGCCGGATTGAAGATATTGGCGCCGAAGCCGCCGAAGACCATCTTGCCGAAAGCCACGGCCACCACGCTGCCCAGCGCCGCCATCCAGAGCGGGAGCGTGGGCGGCAGGGTAAGGGCCAGCAGCGTGCCGGTCACAAACACGGCCATGGATACCTTTCCGCCCTTTTTACCGCGGATGAAGAGGTATTCGGTGCCGAAGGCAGCCAGATTCGAGACCAGAACAACAGCCGCCACGCGCCAGCCATAGAGGAAGACAGCGAAAACCAGCAGCGGCGCCAGGGAGTACAGCACCCTGTTCATCACCGGCTGTTTGAGGATCAGGTCTTTGAGTTTCACGCTTGGCTCTCCCCTGTGGTTTTCAAAATGGCTTCTTCCCCTCTTTCCAATGTCAGCTGGAATTGCTCCCAGGCTTTCAGAAACCTGTTGAAATCACCCCGCTGCGATCCGCTGAACCAGATCCGGAGACCGTCCGAACCCTGGGCGCGGGAATGGGTGGCCAGGCCTTCCACGGAATCCAGCAGAAAGCCGAACAAGCGTTGCCGGGGCAGCGGAACATCCAGCAGGACGCATTCGCTCTGCCCGGCCACGGCAGCCTCACCAGTTTTCGAAGGGGGTTTCATAGACCTGCGTGCTATCCGCTTCGCCGATCGCCACCGGTTCCGGACCCCGGCTCATGTACATGCGCACGGTGGAGCCTTTTTCGATCTTGGAGCCCACGCCCGGAGCGCAGCGGATAACGGTGTTCGCGGCATAGCTGTCCGAAAAGAGTGAATCCGCCACCACGCCCTTGAGCCCGGCGCTGTGCAGGGTGTAATAGGCTGCGTGGTAGCTGAGGCCCACCACCGAGGGCACTCCCACCTGT
>JAJBBF010000070.1 GCA_020532215.1 Candidatus Cloacimonadota bacterium | reverse complement strand
ATCTCCTGTGCCGCCGGTATCAAGATCACCGAGCCGGTCAAGGAGCGTACCTGGACCTTCAAGACCCCGGCCAATGATCATGTCGCCGCTGAGAAGATTCTCAACTACATGGCCAAACAGAAGCAGAAGAACATCGCCCTGCTGACGGTGACCGACGGGTTTGGTGCCTCGGGCCGTGAGCAGCTGAAGGAGCTGGCAGCCAAGAAGGGCTTCAGCATTGTGACTGACGAGACCTACGGCCCTAAAGATACCGACATGACGCCGCAGTTGACCAAGATTCGCGGCAGCAAGGCCGATGCCGTCATCTGCTGGGGCACCAACCCCGGTCCGGCCATTATTACCAAGAACATCAAACAACTGGGGATCAAGATCCCGGTCTACATGAGCCACGGCGTGGCCTCCAAGAAGTACATCGAGCTGGCCACCCCGGCAGCGGCCGAAGGGGTGATGCTGCCGGCTGGTAAGCTGGCAATTTATGAAATGCTGCCCAAGAATGACCCCCAGCAGAAACTGCTGCGTGAGTACGATGCGGCCTATCGCAAGGCTTACGGTATGGAGGCCTCGACCTTTGGCGGCTACGCCTATGACGCCTTCCTGCTGGTGACCAACGCCATCAGGACCAAGGGCGCTACACCGGCCCAGATCCGCGATGGGCTGGAGCAGACCAGGAAGCTGGTCAGCGTCTCCGGTATCTTTACCATGTCGGCCAATGACCACAATGGCCTTGATCTGTCGGCCTTTGAGATGGTGAAGGTCACCAAAGGTGACTGGGCAATCCTGAAATAGGGGGATGACGATGCTTACACGAATCATGACTGTTCTGATGCTGTCGGCGACATTGCTGTTGTCTGCTTCGTTTGCCCTGGCAGCTGATACCATCAAGATCGGCGGCCTGTTTTCGGTGACCGGACCACCTGCCTTCCTGGGGGAGCCGGAACGCAACACCGCCAAGATGGTGGTGGATGGGATCAACAAGTCCGGCGGCATCAAGGGCCAGAAGCTGGAACTGATTGTGTACGATACCGCCGGCGACGCCACCAAGGCGGTGCAGATGGCCACCAAACTAATCCGGGATGACAAGGTGGTGGCGATTATCGGACCCAGCACCACCGGTGAGACCATGGCGGTGATTCCGGTGGTGGAGAAGGCCCGCATCCCGTTGATCTCCTGTGCGGCCGGCAGCAAGATCACCGACCCGGTCAAGCGCTATGTCTTCAAGACCGCCCAGAACGACGCACTGGCCGTGGAGCGGATCTATGACTACCTCAAGCGGCAGAGGCAGAATCGGGTGGCCCTGCTGACCGTATCTGACGGTTTTGGCGCATCGGGCCGTGAGCAGTTGAAGGCGCTGGCCCCGCGATTCGGCATGCAGATTGTGGTGGACGACACCTACGGCCCCAAGGACACCGACATGACGTCCCAGCTGACCAAGATCCGGGCCTCCCAGGCCCAGGTGCTGATCGTCTGGGGCACCAACCCCGGTCCGGCGGTGATTGCTAAAAACGCCCGGCAGCTGGGCCTGAAGCTGCCGCTTTACATGAGTCACGGCGTCTCTTCCAAGAAATTCATCGCCTTGGCTGGTGATGCGGCCGAAGGGGTCAGGTTGCCTTCCGGCAAGGTGATCGTGGCCGACGCGCTGTCCAAGAAAGATCCGCAAAAGGCCTCGTTGCTGGCCTTTGTCAAGGACTACCAGAATCACTACAAACAGGAAGGTGACCACTTCGGTGGCCACGCCTGGGACGCGGTCATGCTGCTCAAGGCGGCCATCGAGCGTGGCGCCACTACCGCTGAGTCGATTCGTGATGGACTTGAAAATACCCGTAATTTTCACGGCATCGGCGGTACCTTCACCTATTCGGCCGGTGACCATGCCGGTCTGAACAAGGAGGCCTTTGTGATGGTGGAAATCAAGAACAGGGACTGGAGTCTGGCAAAGTAGAAACAGCCCTCTTATCTGTTGTACTGGCAGGTTCATTACCGGAAAGGCAGGCATCCGCCTGTCTTTCCGTATTCAAAGGTTGCACTGAAAACGCATGGAATTAGGTACTCAACTGTTACAATACCTGCTGTCGGGGCTTTCCACCGGGGCGATCTACGCCCTGATCGGGATCGGTTTTTCCATCATCTATAACGCCACCGGCATCATCAATTTTGCCCAGGGGGAGTTCGTGATGCTGGGCGGGATGCTGACCCTGTTTCTGCTGTCAGTGCTGCAGCTGCCGCTGTGGATTGCCATCCCGCTGGCAGTGCTGCTGGCTGCCCTGGTGGGGCTGCTGTTCGAGCGGCTGGCCATCAGACCCTTGCGTAAGGCCTCACCGATCTCCCTGGTAATCATCACCATCGGTGGTGCGATCCTGATCCGTGGTCTGGCCATGCTGATCTGGGGTAAGGATACCCACAGCCTGCCATCCTTTACCGGCGACGAGCCGATCATGCTGGCCGGCGCCACCCTGTTGCCCCAACATCTCTGGATTTTTGGCATCACGGTGGTGCTGATCGGGCTTAACAAATGGTTCTTCAGCCACACCATCAGCGGCAAAGCGATGCGGGCCTGCTCCTATAACCCCCGCGCCGCCGGGCTGGTGGGGATCGACGTGCGGCGGATGGTATTGCTCTCCTTTGTGATCAGCGCCGCCATGGGGGCACTGGCCGGGATCATCGTGGCGCCGTTGACCATGACCGCCTACGATGTGGGGATCATGCTGGGTCTGAAAGGGTTTTGCGCCGCCATCATCGGTGGCATGTCCAGTGGCCTTTCCACCGTGATTGGGGGTCTGGTTCTGGGGGTGCTTGAATCGCTGGGGGCCGGACTGATCTCCTCCGGTTACAAGGACGCCATCGCCTTTGTGATCCTGCTGCTGATCCTGTTCCTGCGACCCCAGGGGCTGTTCGGCAAGCCGGAAAGCGAACGGGTGTAACGGCGTGAAACGTGAGCTGCTGAAATACTCGATCTTTGCTGTCTGCGTGCTGCTGGCGCCGCTTGCCTTCCTTGACAGCTACCTGTTGAACGTGCTGGTCTTTGTCGGTATCCACACCATGCTGGCGGTGGCCCTGAACCTGCTGTTGGGCTATGCCGGCCAGATATCCCTGGGCCATGCCGCCTTTTTCGGGTTGGGGGCCTACCTGTCCGGTGTGCTGACCACCACCTATGGCTGGAATCCATGGTTTACCATGCTGGTTGCCGCCATCGTGGTGGGAGGACTGGCCTTTATGATCGGCTTCCCGATCCTCAAGCTGAAAGGGCACTATCTGGCCATGGCCACCCTGGGCTTGGGGATCATCATCTTCATCGTCTTCAACGAATGGGTCGAGGTGACCAGCGGCCCCTCCGGTTTTTCCGGCATCCCCAACCTGCAGTTGGGCCAGCTGATCTTTGACAGCGACCTGAAGAATTACTACCTGGTCTGGTGTTTTGTGCTGGGCTGCGTGCTGCTGTCGGTCAACCTGGCCAACTCACGCATCGGGCGGGCCTTGCGTGCCATCCACGACGCCGAGGTTGCCGCCCGGGTGGTGGGGGTCAATGCCCGGCTGCTCAAGGTGCAGATCTTCGCCCTGTCGGCCATGATCTCTGCCATCGCCGGTTCGCTCTACGCCCATGTGATGACCTTTATCGCGCCGCCCTCCTTCGGCTTCAACATCTCGGTGGAGCTGTTGACCATGGTGGTAATCGGCGGTCTGGGCAGCATCTACGGCTCATTCCTGGGGGCGCTGTTGCTGACGCTGTTGCCGGAGTTTCTGCGTTTCATGCATGACTACGATATTGTCTTTTACGGCGGTCTGCTGATGGTGATGACCATCTTCATGCCGGGCGGCCTGGTACAGGGGATTCCTGACCTGTTCCGCAAGCTGGTTGGCCTGCGGAAGGGGAAGGGGGACAGCCATGCTTGAGTTGCAGGGCATCACCCAGATCTTTGGTGGCGTCACCGCCTTGAACGATGTCTCGTTCTCCATCCGGGCCGACGAGATCACCGGTGTGATCGGTCCCAATGGCGCCGGTAAGACCACCCTGTTCAACATCGTCACCGGCATCTACCAGCAGACCAGCGGTCGGGTGATCTTCGAGGGGCAGGATATCAGCGGAATTCCGGCTGAACGGCTGGCAAGCCTGGGGATGGTGCGTACCTTCCAGAATATTGAACTGTTCGGCAAGATGACCGTGCTGGAAAACGTGATGGTGGGGCTGCACAGCAGAAGTTCCAGTGGCCTGTTTGCCTGCTCGTTCAAGATGCCCTGGGCACTCAAGGAAGAACGTCGTATCCGCGAAGAGGCATTGCAGTGGCTGGAGTTTGTCGGCATTGCCGACCTGGCCGACGTAACCGCCGCCAACCTGCCCTTTGGCAGGGGCCGGATGCTGGAGATCGCCCGGGCCATGGCCTGCAAGCCGCGCATGATGCTGATGGATGAGCCGGCCGCCGGGCTGAACTCCCAGGAGACCGTCGGTCTGGCGGAACTGATCCGCAAGATTCGTGAACTGGGCGTGACCGTGGTGCTGGTGGAGCATGATATGGAGTTGGTGATGGATATCTGCGACCGGATCGTGGTGCTCAATTTAGGTCAGAAACTGGCCGAGGGGACGCCGCGCGAGATACAGGATAATCCCGAGGTGATTGCCGCCTACCTTGGAGACGATGACTGATGCTAAGACTTAAAAATGTCAACACCTACTACGGTAAGGTCCATGCCCTGAAGAACGTCTCCTTGCATCTGGCCCAAGGGGAGATCGTAACCCTGATCGGCGCCAACGGCGCCGGCAAGACCACCATCCTCAACACTATCTCCGCTGTCACTCCGGCCAGCGGCGGCGATCTGTTGTTTCAGAAACAGGAGATCAAGGCCCTGGCCCCGGACCGGATCGTTAAATTGGGAGTTTCCCAGGTGCCGGAGGGGCGCCAGGTCTTCAAGCCGATGACCGTGGAGGAAAACCTGGAACTGGGTGCTTACCTGCGCTATCGGTCCCGGGATGCCAAGGCAGACATCCATAACGATATGCAGGAAATCTTCCAGCTGTTTCCACGTCTGGAAGAACGTCGCAAGCAGGCGGCCGGCACCATGTCCGGCGGTGAGCAGCAGATGCTGGCCATCGGCCGGGCCCTGATGGCCCGTCCCAAACTGCTGCTCTTGGATGAACCCTCCATGGGCCTGGCGCCCCTGGTGGTGCAGGAGATCTTCCGTGTGTTGCAGCAGCTGCGGGGCGAGCGGGGGGTCACCATCCTGCTGGTGGAGCAGAACGCCAAGGCCGCACTGAGGCTGGCTGACCGGGGCTATGTGCTGGAGACCGGCAAGGTGATCCTGGAAGGACCAGCCGACGAGCTGCT
>JAJBBF010000143.1 GCA_020532215.1 Candidatus Cloacimonadota bacterium | reverse complement strand
TTGGGACACCGCGAAGCCCAGTACATGCTGGGTCAGATCTATTTCGCGGGTGAAATGATCCCCAAAGACATGGCCGAAGGCGCCAAGTGGTATCTCCGCGCCGCTGATCAGGGGCATGCCAGCGCCCAATACGAGATCGGAAACTGCTACGCTTTCGGCGAAGGGGTAGCCGAAAACGCCTATGAGGCTTTCTTCTGGTATTCCCTGGCCGCCTCCAACGGCGAAACGGATGCCGAACAGGCCCGGGGCCTGCTCTCCTCGATGTTTACAGCCCAGGATATCGACAACATCCTGCAAAGGGCTGAATCCTGGTATAGCCAGCATTATTCGGAACAATAAACTTCGCGGCCGGGCTGGCTCCGCGCCTTCCCGCCCTTGCCATATAATCCACCGCCGGTTCCAAGCCGGCGGTTTTCTTTTTGGCTCTCTGTCATAGCGGGTGGGTACAGCCCGTGAGGGCGGCAGAACGATAGCGAGGGTGTGAAGAACCGGCTCAGGGCGGTTCGGAACCCCTCGTTGAATGAACAGATCAACCGATTTAACAGGCCTCCACCCCCTCGGTTTGAAGGAGAGCCTTCGTTTTTTTATCATTCGAGGTGGATCACTTGGCTTAGCCTCACTCAAATCCACTTCGCTCCCATTATCATTACGGGATAAATACGGGATCAATACGGATTTCATCCGTATTGATCCCGTATTTATCCCGTAATGATAATGGGAGCCAAACATGGTGGCAGAAGTTCGGTGGGCTGCAGCAAACCAAACCAATGTTCCTCCCAGACAGGCCGGAAATTCCGGCTGCAGGGGGCCAATCCGCCAAATGCGCAAGGAATCCGGATCAGGGCAAGCAACAGCTTTGCTATTGACAATTTGAGGCGACTCAGAGATTGGTGCTTCAAACAACCAAGAAGGAAGACCCGATGAGCAAGAAAGAACGCACGGCGATAGAGCCCACGCGCGCGGAAAACTACGCGGAGTGGTATCAACAGGTGATCCGGGCGGCCGATTTGGCAGAGAACAGCGAAGTCCGTGGCTGCATGGTGATCAAACCCTGGGGTTACGCGATCTGGGAAAACATCCAGCGGTTTCTGGATGAGATGTTCCGGGAAACCGGACACCGCAACGCTTATTTCCCGATCTTCATTCCCAAGAGCTATTTTGAAAAGGAAGCCGAGCACGTGGAAGGCTTTGCCAAGGAATGCGCGGTGGTTACCCACAGCAAGCTCGAAGACGACGGAAAAGGCGGGCTGAAACCCGCCGGGGAACTTACGGAACCTTACATCGTGCGCCCCACCAGCGAAACCATCATCGGCGCTTCCTTTGCCAAATGGGTGAATTCCTACCGCGACCTGCCGCTGCTGATCAACCAGTGGGCAAACATTGTGCGCTGGGAAATGCGCACCCGGCTCTTTCTGCGCACCACGGAATTCCTCTGGCAAGAAGGCCACACCGTACACGAATCCCAGGCAGAGGCGATGGACGAAACCCTGAAGATGCTGGACATTTATGCCCGCTTCGCGCAGGATTATCTGGCCATCCCGGTGATCAAGGGCGAAAAGACAGAGGGAGAAAAGTTCCCCGGCGCCGTGAACACCTATTGCATCGAAGCGATGATGCAGGATAAGAAAGCTTTGCAATCCGGCACCTCACACTTTTTGGGCCAGAATTTCGCCCAAGCCTCGAACATCCGGTTCCAAAACCGGGAGGGCGAATTCCAACATGCCTGGACCACTTCCTGGGGTGTTTCCACCCGGCTGATCGGAGCTTTGATAATGGCCCACAGCGACGACAACGGACTGGTGCTGCCGCCCAAGATCGCGCCCTCCCATATTGCCATCATCCCCATTTACCGCGATGAAGCGGAACACGCCGCCGTGATGGCCCTGGCCAAAAGCATTAATGAAGCCTTCAAGCACACTGAGTTTGAAGGGGTGCGGGTCTATACCGAACTCGACGACCGCGACCTCACCTCCAGCGAGCGTAACTGGTATTGGATCAAGAAAGGGATCCCGCTGCGCGTTGAGATCGGCCCGCGCGATGTGGCCTCCAATTCCGTGATGGTGGCCCGCCGCGACCAAGGCTCCCGCGAGAAGCGATCCGTGGCTGTGGAAAGCGTGGTGGAACACTGCCTGCAAACCCTTAGCGCGATGCAGCTGAACATCCTGGAACAGGCTTTGCTCTTCCGCGAGGCCAATACCGTTAAGATCGACGGCAAGGATGCCTTTTACGCGTTTTTCACACCCAAGAACAGCCAGCAGCCTGAGATCCACGGCGGTTTTGCCCTCTCCCACTGGTGTGGGGGCAGCGCCTGCGAAGAAAAGATCAAGGAAGACCTGAAAGTGACAGTGCGCTGCATTCCTTTCGACTCCGAGCCGGAGCAGGGAAAATGCGTTTGCTGCGGCCAGCCCTCCGAACGCCGGGTGATCTTCGCCAAATCTTATTAAAATGCCCAAAAGCGCCATCATCACCATCGGCAACGAGATCCTGCTGGGCAGGACCTTGAACACCAATCTGGCCTGGCTGGCTTCAGAACTGGCTTTGCTGGGCCTGCCGGTGGAGTTTTCCCTAACGGTGAAAGACGAAGCGGAAGCCATCCGCCAAGCCCTCAAACAGGCTTGGGACTGCTGCGAAGTGGTGATCACCACAGGCGGTTTGGGCCCCACTGAGGACGACATCACCAAACGCGAGATCGCCTCTTTCTTTGGCGCTGAACTTCGCTTCGACGAAGAGGTCTGGGAGCATGTGCAAAAGCTGTTCGCGGCCAGAAACATCGCCACACCGAGGATCAACCGCTGCCAGGCTTTGGTGCCGGACGGATTCAGGGCCTTGCCCAACGAACGCGGCACCGCGCCGGGACTCTTTTTCGAACAAGGCGACAAAAGCTTTTTCGCCTTTGCCGGAGTGCCTTTGGAAATGAGGCACGTCTTTGATGCGCAGGCCAGGGCGCTCTTGATCGGTAAATACGGCAGCGGGGAGGCTATTCATCAGGTGACCCTGCACAGTTTTGGCATTTCGGAATCCGCCCTGGCTGAGATATTGGCCGGCTTCGCTCCACCGCACGAAGTGAACATGGCCTGGCTGCCGCAAACGGGAAGGGTGGATCTGCGCTTTTACGGAATGGACCGGCAGAGGGTTTCCGAAACGGCAGACACCTGTCTGGAATTGATCCGGCCGTATGTATGGGGAAGAAACGAGGACACCCCAGCAGAAGTTATCAAAAACCTGCTCCGTGACAACAAGCTGACTTTGTCCGCGGCTGAATCCTGCACCGGCGGCTTGCTGCAGAAGATGGTCACAGACCCGCCCGGGGCATCCGACATTTTCGTGGGCGGGGTGGTGAGCTATGCCAATACCCTGAAACAAAGCCTGCTGAAAGTGAATCCGGATACTATTTCGAAATACGGAGCGGTAAGCGAAGAATGCGCGCTGGAAATGGCCGCGGGAATAAAAAACTTGACAGAATCCCAAACCGCCATTTCCATAACCGGAGTGGCTGGTCCGGATGGCGGAACCCCGCAAAAGCCGGTCGGGACAGTGTGTTTTGGTTTTTCAATTTTAAACAGGTTGTGGAGCCTGACCCAGACCTTCAGCGGAGACCGGGAATCCATCCGGCACAAGGCAGCGGAATTCGCTCTGCTTCACCTGATCAAACATTTACAAGGAACCAAGATTTGAAAGTTCTGATCATCGGCAGCGGAGGCCGCGAACACGCCCTGGCCGCGGCCCTGGCCCAAGACCGTCACGAAGTTCTCGTTGCACCGGGTAACGCCGGCATCGCGCGCGAGTTTGACTGCCTTCCCCTTACCTCGGTGAGCGAGGTTTTAAGCTGGTGCCGGAAGAGCCATCCGGCATTTGTGGTGATCGGCCCGGAGCAACCTCTGGCCGAAGGCTGGGCCGACATCCTGGCTGAAGCCGGGATCCCCTGCGTGGGACCCAGCCAGGCGGCTGCCAGGATCGAAAGCAGCAAGATCTTTGCCAAGGACTTGATGGCCAGACACCATATCCCCACAGCCTCCTGCCGCTGTTTTCCTGATACCGCTGCAGCCCGGGAGTACATTTTATCACTTCAGAAATTCCCCATCGTGATCAAAGCGGACGGCCTCTTTGCCGGGAAAGGGGTTACCATCGCCACAACCGAAGAAGAGGCTTTGCAGGCATTATCAGCGCTGTCCGCAAAGATTGTTGTGGAGGAGTTTCTTTCCGGCTGGGAAGTATCGCTGTTCGCCATCACCGATGGCGAGAGTTTTCAGACCACCTTGTTCGCCCAGGATCACAAGCAACTGCTGGACGGCGATGCGGGTCCAAATACCGGCGGCATGGGAGCTTATTGCCCGGTGCCCGAAGCCGAGCCATACCGGAAGCGGATCGAGGATTCCGTGATCGCCCCCATCCTAAAAGCCATGCTGGATGAAGGCTGTCCTTACCGGGGTTTCCTCTACTGCGGTTTGATGATCACACCCCAGGGGCCAAAAGTACTGGAATTCAATTGCCGCCTGGGCGATCCGGAGACGCAGGCATTGCTTCCCCTGCTGGAAACACCGTTTACAGAGGTCTGCGAAGCCATCCTCGAAAAGCGAGTGAAAGACCTGAAACTGGTTTGGAGCCATCAGAGCAGCGTCTGCGTCGTATTGGCCTCAAGAGGATATCCGGGCAAATATCAGACAGGTTATCCGCTCACTTTTCAAGCTAGCCAATGCCTCACCCGCTTCAGCGGAGTAACGAAGACCGATGCCGGCCTGGTTACATCCGGAGGCAGGGTGATGGCGTTGGTGGGCCTGGGCAAAGACACTGACGAAGCGCGCCGCAGAGTTTACCGTGACATCGAAGCGGTTGAATTTGAAGGCAAACATTACCGCCGTGACATTGCCCTGCGCAAGAATGTTCTCTAATGATGGAGAGTAAATGAGATTTTACCTTGTTTTGACCCTCATGCTGCTTCCGCTGGTTTTTCTGGGAGCCCAGGTAAGCGTTGTGAGCCAATCCGTGGATGAACTGGTTTTGGAATTCAACCTGCCGGAATACAAGATCGGACGCCAGAGCCTGAACGGAGTTACCTGGGACAGGATCGAATCTGATGATGGAAACGTTCACGCCATCGCAGGATTCCCCGAACTAAGGGCTTTCAGCGAAGCCATCGCCATCCCCATCAACGGAGATGTATCTGTTCAAGTGCAGAGCGTTAAGAGCACCATCCTGAAAAACATCAACCTCAAACCGGTTTTACGGATGAAAGTGGTGAACGAAGAGGTGGAGCATGAGTTTTTCCAGGATGCCAGAGCCTACCGCAGCGCGCAGCCGTATCCGGCCACCATCGCCAGCACGGGTGAAAGCGCCTTCGTGGGCGACGGCAG
>JAJBBF010000097.1 GCA_020532215.1 Candidatus Cloacimonadota bacterium | reverse complement strand
CGAAGCGGGGACGGTGTTTTTTCAGCAGCATCAGGCCCAGGGAACCGAGCTCGTATTTGCCGGTGGCAAAGAAATGATAGGCCAACTCGGCCAGCTCGGGCACGCTGGGATCGAAGCGGTCCAGCACGGAGTCGCGGAGTTCGCGCAACTGGTCGTCGCTGAGCCCGAAGGCGTCGTAGCCCTCGGTGAAATAGCGGGCGTTCTTGTTCACCTGGGCGGGGTTTTCATGGGCAAAGAGATACTCTTCGCAAAAGCTGAGGATCTCCTGTTGGCGGGGATCGAGTTCGGTTCTTGCCGTTAATAATGTCATGGCTTACCTCAAAAGATCTGTCGGGCTCAGGGCGCCGCGGCGGCGATCCCGGATGCGTTATTCGATGTCGGTTCGGGCTTCCTGGTCAGCAGGGCCGGTACGCGCGTAACCCTTGCCTCTGCCGGTGACGAGCACGTGCCAGCGGTTGAACATCTGGCGGAAGCGCCAAAGCATGGTTTTGGTCGGATTCAGCTGGGCGAGCATCTTGTCCAGGAATACTTCCCAGTTGGTGGATTCGTGGCTCCGGAAGAATCCGGCCTCCTGCATAACGTCAAGCATGTAGCGCTTCATTTTGTCAAGTTCATTTCCGCCCACGGCCCTGATCCGGGCAGTTTTTTCCCCGCCGCGGCTTAGTTCCCAGAGGGCGATGGTAACGGCCTGCGCGAGGTTGATTGAGGGAAAGGCGGGGTTGGCCGAGATGTGGCAGCGGAGGGGGCAGAGCGCGGCTTCGGCGTCCGTGAGGCCAAAAGTTTCGCGGCCGAAAACCAGCCCGATCTCCAGATGGGGGATCGAGCCGCAGTATTGGGCCATCCGGGGCGGATCGAGGTCGGCGGGTTTGAGTTTGCCGACGCGGCGGGAAAATGCGATCACGCGGTCCAGGTCCGCCACGGCCTCTGCCAGGGTGGGAAAAACCAGGGCCTCTTCCAGCAGGTGTTCGGAATGCATGGCCAGGTAAAAATCGTTCTTGCTGGGCACTGTGCCCACGATCCGCAGACCGCTGAAGCCAAAATTGTGCATGATCCTGGCCACGGCGCCCACATTTCCCTCATAGACAGGCTCCACCAGGATGACGTGGATCATAGGTCCTTGATCAGTTTGCCCAGTTTGTGGCCCAGCTGGGCGGCAGCGGGATCGGGATCGGCTTTCCAGCCCTGGGCCACGCGTTTGGAGATGCTTACGAATTCCTGGGATTTGTCGCGCATGTTCTTTTGGGAAAAGATGCTGGTGAGTTTCTTGAGGGTGGCCCAGATGGTGCGGGCGCGCTTTTCGTCTCCCTCCAACAGCCAGCGGCGGATGCTGGCATAGGTCTGCAGTGGGCGCTGGCGGCCCACCTGAACCAGGATGTGGCTGATCTTTTTTTGCACTTCCTCGTCCTCGTCGTCCAGCATGCGGCCAATGAAAGTGAGCACATACTGGGGGCTGCGCGCGGCGATGTTTTCCATGCCGTGGAGCGACATCTCGCGCTTTTTGGGGTTGTCCGATTCAGACCAGCTGGGCATGTATTTCTGCATCACTTCCGGGGCTTTTTTCCACATCTCGAAGCTGATGGTCTCGCTTTCCCAGGGCACAGATTCACAGGTTTTGTCCAGGGTGCGGGCGATGATCTCGGGCTCGGACTGGTGGCGGTAGTAAAAGTAGAAGAGGGCGGTGGCGCGGATGCCGTAGAGATTGTGTTCCAGCATGTCGCCGCAGATCCGGTCCAGCTTGCCCTTGCCTTCATAGACGGCCAGGCGTTTGCCCAGCTCTTCGCGCACAAAATAGTTGGCGGTGTTGGCAAGTTCGAAGATCTGCCGCTCCGCGATGCCGTTGTTGCCCTTGTCCAGATTCTTAAAAATCTTTTCCACATGAGCGTCCATGAGTTTATAGTCGTCCAGGTTCAGACGTCCCATTGCTTTGATCATTATTATGCTCCAAAATCCCGGTGGTGGGATGGTGTCTTGTTTGAGGTGTAAAAACTGTTACAATATGCCTGCGTTCCTTGGTGGAATCTGGGAATTTGCCTTTTTGTTTGAGTTATGGATTCAAGTTTAACAGGGCTCTCTTTCTGTCAAGCTATTTGTCCGCGGGAGGATCGAAAATGTCCTGGGCGCGCACGTCGCGGCTGGTTACGAAATGCAGCTTGGCCACCTCGGCAAGGCGGTCCCAGCCAAATTTGTCGGCGAAGGCCTTGGCGGGTTGCAGCACGTTTTTACCGCTGCCGAGGGGGAATTTCATCTGGTAATGCCGGTCCATGGCTTGGCGGCTCTGCAAAAACTGATAGCGCGCGATCACGCTGGCGGCAGCCACGGCGGGGTCGGCCTCCGCTTTGGGGCGTTCTTCAACGGGGATGGCAATCTCTTTTCCCTTAAGGTATTGGCTCACCTTTTTGCTCCGGCTGAACTGATCCACCAAAACCCCCTGCACCAGCGGCACCTTGTTCAGCAATTCCAGAATGGCTGTTCCGTGCTGCCAGGCCAGAAGGTCGTTTAGGTTTTCCTTGCGGCTCTGCATGTCCGCCATTATCTCGTTGTAGCGCAAGGGCTTGATCACGATGCAGGCGATCCGTTCACTGTAACGTTCATACAGGTTGTGGGCGATGGTTTTGATTTGGGCATCGGTCAGTTTTTTGGAATCCGAAACCCCCAGGGAGCGGATATCCCCCACCATCCCTGCATCCAGGGCGAAAGCAGCCACCACCAGGGAGCCGAAATAATCGCCCTTGCCGCATTCATCGGAGCCGACCCAGCGCTCCCAGGTGTGAAAATCGCCCACCGGCTCTTCGGCTTTGCCTCCGAGCAGCTCTTCCAGCTCGGTTTTCAGAGGATTCCCGGCTTGGGAAAGAACCTGGCTGACCCCCTTTTTCAGGGAGTAATAGATGTTCAGGGTCGCGGTGTCCGCGTCCCTTTCCAGCCGCAGTTGCAGGCCGTAGGCGATCTCCCTTTGGCTGGAAATGTTTATCCCGCGCCGGGCCAGTTCCGGCAGCAGTTGGGAGAGGTAGGTTTCAATATGCTTGTCCATTATAATACCATGTGATTTTTGCGGACAGCTTTCCCGGCAGCAGCTATCTGTCAAACGGAAAAAATAATTTGTGCTTGACAGAAATCGGCTTATCTTAGTTTTAGCACTCAGTCAACGAGACTGCTAAATTATTGTTTCATTAATACACCATATGGAGGTATGACAACAATGGCAAAACAAATGCTGTATTCACACGATGCCCGCACTTCACTGAAGAAAGGCGTTGACCAGCTTGCCGACGCCGTGAAGGTGACCCTCGGGCCCCGCGGCAGAAACGTGGTATTGGACAAGAAATATGGTTCCCCGACGATCACCAACGACGGTGTGACCATCGCCAAAGAGATCGAACTCGAGGGCGAATTTGAGAATATGGGCGCCCAACTCTGCAAAGAAGTGGCGGAAAAGACCCACGACGTTGCCGGCGACGGCACCACAACCGCTACCCTGCTGGCCCAGGCCATCATCGAGGAAGGCCTCAAGCATGTGACCGCCGGAGTGAATCCGATGTATCTGAAACGCGGTCTGGAAAAGGCCACCAAGGTTGTTGTGGACAAGATCCACGAATATTCCAAAGAGATCAAAAGCAGCGGCGAGATCGCCCAGATCGCTTCCATCTCGGCCAACAACGACGCCGAGATCGGCAAACTGATCGCCGAGGCCATGGATTCCGTGGGCAAGGAAGGCATCATCAACATCGAAGAGGCCAAATCCATCGACACCGGCCTGGAAAAAGTGGAAGGCATGCAGTTTGACCGCGGTTACCTTTCCCCCTATTTCGTGACCAACCCGGACAAGATGATCGCCGAACTCGAGGATCCCTTTATCCTCATTCACGACAAGAAGATAAGCGTGCTCAAAGACCTCTTGCCCATCCTGCAGGAGATCTCCGGCTCCGGCAAACCCCTGCTGATCATAGCTGAAGACATCGAAGGCGAAGCCCTGGCCACCCTGGTGGTGAACAAACTCCGCGGCGTGCTGAACGTTGTGGCCGTCAAGGCCCCCGGTTTCGGCGACCGCCGCAAGGCCATGCTGGAAGACATCGCCGTCCTCACCGGCGCCACCGTGATCTCCGAGGAGATGGGACGCCGCCTGGACAGCGCCACCATGGCCGATCTGGGCCGCGCCAAGAAGATCAACGTGGAAAAAGAGAACACCACCATCCGCGAAGGCGCCGGCAGCGACGATGCTGTGGCCGCCCGGGTGAAGCAGATCAAGGCCCAGATCGAGGAAACCACCTCCGATTACGACAAGGAAAAGCTCCAGGAACGCCTGGCCAAGCTTTCCAGCGGCGTGGCCGTGATCCGCATCGGTGCTGCCACCGAAACCGAAATGAAGGAAAAGAAAGCCCGCGTGGACGACGCTTTGCACGCCACCCGCGCCGCGGTGGAAGAAGGCATCGTGCCCGGCGGCGGAGTAACCCTGATCCAGGCCGCCAAAGCCCTCAAGGACATGAAAGACCTTTCCCACGAAGAGAAAATGGCAGTTGAGATCCTGATGAAAGCCCTGGAACGGCCTGCCTACCAGATCGCCGCCAACGCCGGCGAGGAAGGCGCCGTGATCGTGGAAAAACTGAAAAATTACACCGAAGTCAACATGGGCTACAACGCCGCCAACGGCAAGTTCGAAGACCTGCTCAAGGCCGGCATCATCGATCCCGCCAAGGTTGTGCGCTCAGCCGTGCAGAACGCCGCCTCCATCGCGGCCCTGCTGCTCACCACCGAGTGCATCATCACCGACATCAAGGAACCCGAACCACCCGCTCCGATGCCCAATCCCGGCATGGGCGGAATGTACTAAACATCTCCTATACCATCCATATAAGGCCTCTCCCAAACCCGGGGGAGGCTTTTTCTTTTCGCCTGCGGTTGGAAAACATGTGAACGCGGAAGCCAGGATAGGCAGGTTGATGCTTGTACCGTAAGCTTCAGCATGTTGGGGTGGTTCATTCCGAGGCTCAAAGAACAGGTCACGGAAAAGCGCGGAAAAAGGGAAAATGGGTTCAGAAAAAGAAGAAGGAGCTCGGATGGCAGGATCGTCACGGATAGAAGCAAGATGCAGACGTGGTGTCATTCCGGGAAGCGTGCCCCAGCACGCAGGTACCCGGGATCCAGACCGTTAGGGTAATGCCAAACTGGGTGGTTGTTATGATAAAGCTTTTTTGTTGTTTGCAGGCCGGTTTCAGATCGCTGTGCTGGTTCCACTCCCTCCCTATAGTTCTGCTTCTTATACAGATTCCATATTGTAACATCATATATACGAGCAGGCGCATAATTGTCTCAAAACCTCTGGGGTAATTGTGTCGAAGTAGTCAACAACTGCCTTTTCAAGTTGTTTCAAAGAGTCATACAGTCTATTGTGTAGTGTGTTTCTTTTGATCATTTTCCAGAGTCTTTCAACAGGATTCAGCTCTGGCGAATAT
>JAJBBF010000114.1 GCA_020532215.1 Candidatus Cloacimonadota bacterium | reverse complement strand
GCGGTAACCCAAATAAGCACCCAGGCGGCTGGAAACATCGAAGTCATAGCCTTCGAGTTCTTCCAGCCGCTTGTATAAACCGGAGCTCAGAACGCAGGTGATGCCGGCGTCGAGGCCGTGCCGGCGCGTTTTCCCGAACATGAACTGGCAGCCCAGGCCGGCGGTGAAGCCGTTATACACCTCGGTTTGGGTAACTTCGGCATTGGGATAATCGTAGGGTATAATGCCGTTAACTCCATACAAGACAACCGCCTGGGGCCGCGCCAGGCTGCCGGCGTTGCCGTAAAGATATTTTAGCCCCAGCTCGTAGCCGGCGGCATAAAGGAAGGTGCCCACATCCACCGTAAGGGCAAGCTGGTCAAACACATACATGTCCGCGCTGAAGCCGTAGCCGCCGTAGGGGATGCCGTAGCCGAAACCCAGGGTGCCGTAGCGCCCGGGCTGAAAAGTGAAATCAGGCTGCTCTTGCGCGGCGCAGAGGCCGGCCAGCAACAGCAGAAATATCAGGGCGCAGAGCTTTCTTGGCGGCATCTCAACTTCCTTGTTTTTATTCAGGGTATGCCGGGCAATTTCCGGGTCCGGGACGCTTTATGTCAAGTTTTTTATTGCCTGTCCCTGCCGTTCGAAAGACACGCGAACACCGGGATGGAGAAGACAAGACCCCGGCATGGCAGCAGAAAAAACATTCACTTGAGGCAGATGACCAGAACTCGGAAGCGTGAACCCAGGGGCGAAAAACCAAGGGTTTTATCTTAGTTCACCAGGATCAGTTTTTTTACCATCTGAGCAGTTGGCGTTGTAAGCTGATAGAGGTAAACCCCGGGTGAAAGCCTCCTGGTATCCAGACTGGTCTGCTGCGTGCCTGGCTGTAAGCTGCGGCTTAACAGGAGTTGGCCGCGGATGTCAAACAGCTTCAGGGTTCCCCCCTCAAGATCCGAAACATGGGTTTTGACGAAAGCTGGATCGCCCTTGCGCAGGGGATTGGGATAAACCCCATCCAAGCGCGAAAGCCCGGGAATTTCCGGCGTGATAGCATCGCTCAACCAGACTCCCCCAGGGCTGAGTTTGGCAACGAAAATGTCCGAAGCTCCGTTTGTGCCAAGCGAAATGGTTCCAAAGCCGGCGGTTCCCAAAAAACTCCCGGTAAGATGGATGTGGGCAGAGCCGTCCACAGCTATACCCTTGCCAAAATCATAATTGGTCCCACCGGCCTGAACCGCCCACTGCCAGTTACCATCACTATCCAGTTTGGCAACGAATATATCAACATAGCCAATGCTGGCAAACCAGGCGGAGCCAAAGCTGGCGGTGTTCTCAAAATATCCGGTAAGATAGACATTGGCAGCGTTATCAACCGCAACTAATTCGCCGAAATCCTGGCCTGGACCACCAGCCCGAACTGCCCACTGCCAATTTCCATCGCTATCCAGTTTGGCTATGAAGCAATCTTCGAATCCGCTGCTGGAGAGAGAGATGTCGCCAAAGTGAATTACTCCGATAAAGCGTCCGGTCAGATAAACATTGGCAGCGTTATCCCCGGCAATGCCATGGGCGCTATCATCGCTTGTACCTCCCGCCTTTTTGGCCCAGATCCAGTTGCCATTGGTATCCAGCTTGCCAACAAAGACATCCTTGCCTCCGCTGCTGGTTAAAGTGGTATTGCCAAACAAAACCGTTTCCGTGAAACTTCCTGTTATATACAAACAGGCATTGCCAAACACAGAGACAGCCCGACCCACGTCTGAGCCCGATCCTCCGGCATTCAATGCCCAAAGCCAGTCACCTTCTCCATCCAGCTTGGCAACAAAGATGTCATTTCCTCCGCTGCTTGTCAGTAACAAGGGACCAAAGTAAGCAGTATCCTCAAAAAATCCGGTCAGATAGATGCCGCCAGTGCTATCCACGGCGATCCCCAAGCCTCTTTCGTTGCCTGTGCCTCCCGCACTCACAGCCCAAAGCCAGTTGCCATCGCTGTCGGCTTTGGCGACAAACACCTCCCGCCCTCCGTCACTGCCAAGCGAGGTGGAACCGAACGAGGCGGTTTCCGAAAAATAGCCGCTGATATAGATGTTTTCCGAGCTGTCCACGGCAATGCACTTGGCCTCATCAAAAGACGCACCTCCTGCCTGGATAGCCCAGACCCAGTTACCATTCTGATCTAATTTGGCAACAAAAATGTCGGAATTTCCACTGCTGTTAAGCTGAGTGGTGCCGAAACAAGAAGTGCCATAAAAACAACCTGCCGCATAGCTGTTCCCGTTAATGCCTGTGGCGATGGCAGATCCAGCTTCACTGCCCGTCCCTCCTGCCTGAGCAGCCCATTGCCACTCAGGTTCATTTTGCGCTGAAAGGTTCGTAGCTGCCAAGAGCAGCAATAGGAGGCAAAGAAAAACTATATCTCTCATTTTGTCCTCACAACCTGATGGAGTTCCAATGCCTGCATAATCTGGCGGTCTTTGCGCATCACCTTCAATCAAGACCCGTGATCATGTTTTCATCATACGCAATATACCCTTGGTACCGATTGGTTTCATTCCAGTTATGTGAACTTTATGCAAGTTTTCAGACCTCTTTATTGTCAAGCAGTTTCTCAACCCCAACAACCCTGCTTTGGAGACATGAAAAACCGGTAAGTGGCTTCAGAGAAACAGGTCCGCCAGGTCTTTCCTGGTCTGGACCTGGTGTTCACTCTGCTGATCTTTGTCTGACAAGGTTTCCGGATCTCCCAGCCAGCCCACGGCGATCATGGTGAGAGGTTCCAAATCTTCCGGAAGATCAAACCTGGCGGTGGCTTCCTTGCGGCTGAAACCAGCCATGTTGTGCACATAGAGGTCCATCAGGCTGGCCTGGGTGGTGAGGTTACCGATGGCCAGGCCCAGGTCGTGGCTGGCCCAGCGGTTGGCTTTGCCGGTGGCGGAAAAGGTGGTTTTGGTGAGGGTAAGGATCAGCAGCGGCGCGGAGCCGGCCCACTCCTGATTGCTCTCGTTGAGGCAGTTGAAGAGTTTCTGGTATTTGGCGGAGCCGTCTTTAAGCGACCAGATGAAGCGCCAGGGCTGTTCGTTGAAGCAGGAGGCCGCCCAGCGCGCGGCTTCAAAGAGGGTAAGCGCTTGCTCTTCTGACACGGGGCGGTCGGAAAAGGCGCGCGGGCTCCAGCGCTTTTGGATCACCTCGTGGATGGGGTGGGAATAGCGGGGCCTTGGTTTCATTTTTTCTCCTTGTTCCGGGTTTTGAGAACAAAGTTAGCGGAGGCCGCCCAGCCGTAAAGGGAAAAGATTCCTGCCTGAAACAGCCTTGGACGCAACCATGAACCCAGCGGGTCCAGAAAAAAAACTTGACTCAAAAGGCCGGCCGGGGCAAGCTGCAAAGTGCCGCGATGGGTTTTCCGGATCCGCGGCAAAAAACTGCAAGGAGCATATCATGCCAAACATCGCAAGACGCATGGGAGCGGAGTTTTTTGGCACTTTCTGGCTGGTGCTGGGAGGTTGCGGTTCCGCCGTATTGGCAGGCGCTTACATCGGCCGGGCCGGTGTTTCCCTGGCCTTTGGCCTCACGGTTCTGACCATGGCCTACGCCATCGGCCACATTTCCGGCTGCCATCTGAATCCGGCGGTTTCGCTGGGATTATGGGCCGGCGGGCGCTTTTCAGGCAAGGACCTGGTCCCTTACATTGTAGCCCAGGTGGCTGGAGCCATGATCGCCGGGCTGGTGATCTATGTGATCGCCAGCGGCCTGCACGGCTTTGACCTCGCGGCCAGCGGCTTCGCCGCGAACGGAGTGGGCAGCGCCTCGCCGGAAAAATACCGGGTGATCCCGGGGCTGGTGGCAGAGGTGGTGATGACGGGGATGTTCCTGCTGGTGATCATGGGCGCCACGGACAAACGCGCCCCGGCCGGGCTGGCCCCTATCGCCATCGGTATGGCGCTCACCCTGATCCACCTGATCACCATCCCGGTAACCAACACCTCCGTGAACCCCGCTCGCAGCACTGGCGTGGCCTTTTTTGCCGGCACGATCTACATCCAGCAGTTGTGGATGTTTTGGGTGTTCCCGATCATCGGCGGCCTGGGCGGCGGCCTGATCTACCGCTGGCTGTTCGCGGACAAAGAGAAAGCCTGATAAGTTTTTAGACTGTTTGGATCCGGCAATTTTTCCGGCGGAAAGAATATTTCTTGCCGAAAATAGGGCTTTGCCTTTTTTGGCAATACCATGACTAATCCCAAAGAACTCATCCAAAGTTTGGACTGGCTGCGTGCAGACATCATCGGCCGGAACATCCCCATTCCCACACCCTACGGCCTGCGGCCCCTGGTTTACGCGGACTACACCGCCAGCGGGCGCGGCCTCAGAGCGGTGGAGCGGGCCACGCAGAGGATCCTGGCCTATTACGCCAACACTCACACCGAGGACGATTTCACCGGTAAAACGATGACCGCGCTGCTGCACGACGCTGAAAAGATCATCAAGGACTGCGTGAACGCGGGACCCGGCGGCAAGATCGTTTTCACCGGATCCGGCAGCACCGGCGGCGTGAACAAGCTGATGCAGATCCTGGGGGTGTATTGGCCCCCGGCGACCCGCGAACGCATCGGCGAGGTGCTGAAAAGCTGCCTGCTGCGCAATCCCGGAGGCATCGACTGCAACCAGACCCTGCACGATTATCTGGATCAGAGCAAGCCGATCGTGTTCGTTGGCCCCTACGAGCACCATTCCAACGAGATCATGTGGCGCCAGACCCTCTGCGAGATCGTGGAAATACCTTTGAACCAGGCTTCCGAGCTGGATCTGGGGGCTTTGGAAAAAATGGTCTCCGATCCCCGCTACGCGGGCCGGCTGAAGATCGGATCCTTTTCCGCCGCCTCCAATGTCACCGGCCTGAGGACCCCGGTCTATGAAGTGGCCCGGATCCTGCACCGGCACAGTGCTTTGGCCTGTTTCGACTTTGCCGCCTGCGCGCCTTATGTAGAGATCGACATGAACCGGGACGCGGAGAGTTGTTTCGATGCCATCTTCTTTTCACCCCACAAGTTCCTGGGCGGGCCCGGCACCAGCGGTATCCTGATCTTCAACGAGCGCATCTACCCCAAAAATCTGCCGCCCACCGTTTCCGCCGGCGGCACCGTGAGCTTCGTTTCCAACTGCAAGGAAGAGTATTTCGCCGACATCGAAAGCCGGGAAAAACCCGGCACGCCGGGGATCATGCAGGCCCTGAGGGTGGCCCTGGCTTTCCAGCTGAAAAACAAGGTGGGGCAGGATAACATCGACCGGCTGGAGAAACACCTCTACGAAAGATTCATCCAGGCTTTCCGGGGAGACGAAAGGATAATTTTTTACGGGCCGCTGGAAACCGGCAAAAAGGTGCCGATCGTGCCCTTCAACATCCGGCACCGCGACCGCGTTCTGCATCCCAAATTCGTTACCCGGCTGATCAACGACCTCTTCGGCATCCAGACCCGGGCGGGCTGCTCCTGCGCGGGGCCCTACGGCCACCACCTGATGCAGATCCAGACCCGGGATTCCGACT
>JAJBBF010000037.1 GCA_020532215.1 Candidatus Cloacimonadota bacterium | reverse complement strand
TACAAGCTGGAAACGCGCACCTCCTTCACCGAATACGGCTCGCAAAGCCTCTTCATGCTGATCTTCGAGGTGCTGCTGCTGGTGGTGATCATCAAGCTCACCGCGCCGCGGATCATCGCCGGAGCGGTGACCCTGGGCACCCTGATCGTGTTTGTGGACTACATCTTCCGGATGATCTGGCCGCTGATGCAGATCTCCGAAAACGTGATGCAGATCCAGCGGGCCTTCGTGAGCCTGAAACGCATATTGGAACTCACTGACCTGCAATCCGAGGAAGCGCTTTTCACCGGAACCGAGCTGCCCTCCTTCGAGCACGAGATCAGCTTCGAGCACGTCTGGTTCGCCTACAAGAACGAGGATTGGATCCTCAAAGACGTTTCCTTCACCATCCCCAAAGGGCAAAAGATAGCTCTGGTGGGCGCTTCCGGCAGCGGCAAAACCACCACGGTGAGCCTGCTCTGCGGCTTTTATCCCGTGAACAAGGGCCGCATCCTGATCGACGGCGTGCCGCTTTCCGAGATCGAATTCCGCGCCTGGCGGCGCAAGATCGGGCTGATCCTGCAGGATATCTTCCTCTTTCCGGGCAGCATCCTGGAAAACGTGCGGGTCTACAACGACGCCGTTCCGGAAGCCAAAGTGCGCGAAGCGATCAACATCGTGCAGCTGGATGAATTCATCCGCAACCAGAACCTTGGCCTGGATTCGGAGCTGGCGGAACGCGGCCAGAACGTTTCCCAGGGCGAAAAACAGCTGATTAGCTTCGCCCGCGCCCTGGCTTTCGAGGCGGAGGTGATCATCATGGACGAGGCCACCGCCTCCATCGATCCGCAGACCGAAGCCAAGATCCAGCGCAGCATGAAGACAGTTTTTTCCAACAAAACCGCCGTGGTGGTGGCGCATCGCCTCACCTCGGTATTGGACGCGGACGAGATCCTCTTCTTCGAAGGCGGCCGGATCATCCACCGCGGCAAACATTTGGAGCTGATGCGCAGCTCCAAGGAATACCGCAAGCTGGTGGAACTTCAGCTGATCGGCACGGAGGGATCCGGTGAATAAGCACGTGAAATGGATCGTCCGGAAGTGGATGACGCAGAAGTGGTTCCTGCTGATCATGATCGTGTTCACGCTGGGCAGCTCCGCCGTGTCGGTGGCGCATCCGATCGTTTTTGGCCGGCTGATCGACCTGCTGCGCAACATCCTGGCCACCCCGGCCAAGTATCCAGACCCGATGCGGGAAGTGGACCGCATCATCTGGATCCTGCTGGGTTTGGGCCTGGCGCAGTTCATCACCGGTTTCTATCCCGCTTTCCGGGGCTGGGTGAACATCCGTTTCGAGAACATGCTGCGCGTGTTCTATTTCAAGTTCATCCTCGGCAAGGATTTCCGCTTTTTCCAAAAATTCCGCACCGGCGACGTGGTCACGCGGCTCACGGACGACCTGACCGACTTTCCCAAGATCAGCTGGTTCCTCTGTTCCGGCATCTTCAGGGCGGTGAATTCCTTTTCGCTGATCATGTTTTCGCTGGTGGTGATGTTCAGCATCAATCCCAAACTGACCTTGCTCTCGACGGCTCCGCTGCCGCTGATGATGATCGTGTTCTATTTCACGGCGGACAAGCTCTATCGCAATTTCGAGCTCAACCAGCAGGCGATCAGCGACATCAACAGCCAGCTGGAGATGAGCTTTTCCGGCATCCGCATCGTCAAAGCCTTTGTGAGCGAGGAAAAATACAACCGCTTCTTCGATATCGCCCTGGCCCGGCGCTTCAAAACGGAGATGGGCGTGGTGAAGCTGAACGCAGTGCTGAGCCTGATCTACCAGTATATCGACTACTTCGCCCAGATCGGCGTGATCATCTTCGGCGGCTACATGGCCGTGAAAGGCCAGATCAGCGTTGGCACCTTCTATATGTTCTACACCTACCTCAGCATGATGATCTATCCGCTGCTGGACCTGCCGCAGCTCTTCGTATCTGGCAAACAGGCCTTCGTGAACATCGACCGCCTGGAGGAGATCAAGGACTATCCCAGCTTCAACACCAGCTGGAAAGGCAGCAATGCGCCTGAGCGGATCAGTGAGTTGCGCTTCGAAAACGTAAGCTGCACCTATCCGGAAAAGAGCGAACCCGCGATCCGGGAATGCAGCTTCGACCTGAAAGACGGGGAACGCCTGCTGATCCTGGGCTCCACCGGAGCGGGGAAGACCACAGTGGCGAATCTGATCCTGGGCCTGCTGCGTCCGGATACGGGACAGATCACGGTTAACGGCATTCCCATCGAAAACATCGATCTCGCCGCGCTGAGAAACCTGATCGCCTACGTTCCGCAGGATCCGGTGCTGTTCACGGGAACGGTGAAGGAAAACGTGCTCTTTGCTGTGGACGGCGCTTCGGAAGAAGAATACCGCACCGCGGTGAAAGCCTCGCAGCTGCAGGATGAGATCGCGGAATTCCCGGAGCGCGATGAAACCCGGGTGGGAAGCCGCGGACTGGGCGTTTCCGGGGGACAGAAACAGCGCATCACCATCGCCCGGGCCCTGATCAAAAGACCCGAACTGCTGATCCTGGACGATATCACTGCCTCGCTGGACGCCGAAAACGAGGAAAAACTCTGGCAGGATATAGATGTTCACTATCCCGGCATTTCCGCCATCGTGATCTCGCACCGGCTCTCCACCCTGCACTATGTGGACCGCGTGCTCTATATCGACGACCAGGGCCGCGCCCACCAGGGTACCCACGACGAACTGGTCTTCAACAACCAGGAATACCACGACTTCCTCCACGAGCATCTGAAGTAGGGTCCCTCCTGTTATCATTACGGGATAAATACGGGATCATTACGGATGAAATCCGTATTGATCCCGTAATGATCCCGTAATGATGCTGGGAGCCAACTGGATTTTTTGCCGCTATATGTTAAAGTTTGGCTTTAAAGTTTGGCTTGAAGTTTGGCTCTCTTTTTAACTTGGCGGGTTCCTTGAACTGCATCTTTGGCTGGATACGCCTAGGGCAGTCGAACTCCCGGTCTACTGAGGCGGCTCAGCCGCCTGCCATTGAGGCCTCCAGACGGTCATACGGCCGAACCATGGCATTATGTCATTCCGGGGTAGGGGCCCCGGAATCCAGACGGTGAAATCAAACAACGTTCACAGCCAAATCGGGGTCGATACAGACGCAGTCTGCATCGACACCCTCTATGCGCTATTCCCGCCAGAGCTGGATTCCGGGGCCCCTACCCCGGAATGACACCCACTCTGGCTTTTCTGGCCAACGGCCTCGGATCCACTTCAGCCCGAGAATCACCGAGTTTGCGAGGTGATATGATCCGGGATCAAGACCTGCCAATAATGAACTTCTGGAATGCACAAAAGCGCTGAGACATCATGTCTCAGCGCCTTCATACATGCAGGGATCTGTAATGTTACTTCGCCAGCACCATCTTTCTCAGCACGGTCTGGCCTGCATAGCTCAGCCGGCAATGATAGATGCCGCTGGCCACGGGCTGGCCCAGTTCGTCGCGGCCGTTCCAGACCACGCTGTGATCGCCGGCGGGCAGGGCCTGCGAGACCAGGCTTTTCACCTTCTGGCCTTTGAGGTTGTACACGGCCAGATCCGCCTCTCCGCTTTCCGGCAGGCTAAATCTGATGGTGGTTTCCGGGTTGAAGGGATTGGGATAGTTCTGGCTCAGAGCTGGCGCAGCGAGCGCCGGAATTTGTGGATCGGAGCTGTCCACGCCGCTGCTGTTCACCCGGGTGGCATAGATGGCGTTCACAAAGTATTCGCTGTCCAGGATGCCCGCCCGGGCGTCATCCCAGCAGACCAACGCAGAATTGCCGATCACGGCGGCCCGCACGTGTTCCTGTTCCAGCCAGGCGCCGCAGAGGACCTCCGGTCCAGCTCCCAGAGCCTCGCCCTGAGGGTTGATGTGGCGGATGAATACGTCCCGGTAACTGTAGAGGCCGGGGTTTCGGGAACTCCAAATGCTGGCCAGGTTGCCGTTGGCGAAGCGGACCAAAGTGGCGTCGTAAGCGTTGTGCAAACCGGTGGCGATGAGCCGGCCGCCGTCTCCGTATAGCAGGCTGCCGTCGCCGGCCAGCCTTTGCAGGCGCAGATCCTGGTCGGGATCCCACTGCGAGCAGTAAAGAATGTCGATGGCGCCATCTGAGGCCTCCAGGCCCTGGATACCGCCAAAGGGAAGCTGGATCCCGGTTTCGGACCAGAGTTTGCTGCCGTCGGGCGAGATCCTCTGGGCTTTGACAGCGATGTCGAGATATATTACGGAGAAAGCCACCAGATCATCTCCCAGCAAGGCCAGGGAGGGGTTGTAGCTGTCGATCACGGCATTTCCGCTTACCATTTCGATCCCCTCTGCCGGCCAGCCGGGGGCTGGATCGCCGTTGGGGTCTATTCTCAGCACTCTGGGGATGATCGTGTCGGGGTTGTAAGAGGAGGTGTTGAAGACCACATAGCGGTCCAGAAGGCCGGCCAGTCCCAGCCAGGTTTGCTGAGGCGAGGCGTAGAGCACCTTGCCGGAAGGGCCCCATTGGGTTTGGCCGCTGGAGACCTTTTGCCCCATCAGGAAATCCTGCTCAGAATTTCCCGCGGTCCAGCAGATGTAGATATCGTTGCCGCTGTTGCTTATCCGGGGGTATTGGATACCCGGATCGTTGGAGATCTGCAGGCCCAAGTCGGGATACATGAGGTTTCCAGCGGAATCTATCCTCTGCAGTTGCAGCGGCAGCCAACCGCTGCCGGAGCTGGCTTCATAGAGAACAGCCACGCTGTTGTCCGGCATGGCAAGGGCTTTGATATTGGTGACATGCAATCCCATCGGAGGGCAGAGCGGCCGGCCTCCCTCTTCCAGCAGGGGATTCATATTTGTATCGCAGATCTGGTAATATACCTCATAATAGCCGTTGCGGAGGTCTGACCACAAGACCAGATACCTGTCCTGCAGGGCGATCACTTCCGACATGCCGGCCAGGCCGCCCAAGCGGGTTACCTGCGCTTCGCCGCCGAGGTCCTGGAACGCCCCTCCGCCGGTGCTAAGCACCTGCAGGCGCAGGGCTTCGCTCGCTTCGCGCAGGTCCGCCCAGAGAAACATGCCGCGGTCCGCGAAAGCCAGGGTGACAGGCCCGCCGCGCAAGCGGTCGCCGGCGTTGATGGCGATGCCGCCCTCGCCCCAGGGAACAGCGCCAAGCGGAGACAGATACTGGGCTTTGAGGGTGTGGGGCAGTTCGCCGGAAAGCGATTCGTACCAGCTGAGCCAGGCAGCGCCAGCATCTGTAACGGAGAGATCCAAGCCCTGGTAGAGCCAGTTGGTGGAAACGCCGCTGGCGATCTGTACGCCGCCGGGACCCCAGAGTGAGGCGAAAGCAGAATCCAACCGGATGGCCCGCAGTTCCCTGGTATCGTCGTTGGTTTGAACTTCCCAGGCAAAGATGAGGCCGCCGTCGGCAAGCGGTTCCAGGCGGGGCGGGTTGAAATCGGCATAGCCGATCTGGAGATAAATTTGCACGGCCGCGGGCAAGAGCAGCTCGCCCTGGTTGTTCATCCGCT
>JAJBBF010000022.1 GCA_020532215.1 Candidatus Cloacimonadota bacterium | reverse complement strand
TTGCCATGTGGGCGGCCATCGCGGCGAACCCGGGCTTCTCCGAATACGGGGTGAGCGTCTGTGGCGCGGTGGCGCACAACCTGGTGCAGCTGGCCCTGGTTCAAACCCTGATTCTGCCCGGCACGCGAGTTTTTGTGTTGACACCATTGCTGCTGTTTTTAGGCTTGCTCAGCGGAATCCTCACAGCTTGGATCCTGCTGCTGGCCAAGGCCAGATTCGATCAAAATAACAAAAGCGGATATCATGAAGAAAGAGAATAAACAGAACTGGGCGCGAGCCCTGAAGATAGCGGGTGTGGTTGGCTGCGTCCTGGTTGGCGTGGTCATCGGCGCTTTCTGGTATTACCAGGACGACCTGCCGCCCACGGCCGAGCTGAAGAACTATACCCTGCGCTCCGGCAGCGAGGTTTACGACAGCAGCGGCAGGATGATCTACCTGTTCGCCTTCGAGAAAAGGAAACTGGTCTCGGTAAAGGAACTTCCCCCGCATCTGATCGACGCGCTGATAGTTACGGAGGACAAACGCTTCTATTATCATTTCGGCGTTGATCCCTTCGGGATAATGCGGGCCTTTATCACCGATGTCCGCACCGGCGATTTTTCCCAGGGGGCCAGCACCATCACCCAGCAAATGGCGCGCAACATGTTTCTCACCCTGGACAAGACCATTGCCCGCAAGATGCGGGAGATCGTGCTGGCCGTCAAGATCGAGGCCAGCTTCACCAAGGAAGAGATCCTGGAGATCTATCTGAACAAGATCTTCTGGGGGGTGCAGAATCACGGGGTGGAAACCGCCTCGCTGTACTATTTCAACAAGCACGCCCGCGACCTGGACCTGCCGGAATCGGCCCTGATCGTGGGCATGATCCAGCGGCCGAACCACTACGACCCCTTCAAGCATCCGGACCGGGCCAAGAGAAGGCGGGACATGGTTTTGGAGCGCATGTTCAAAAGCCGCAAGATCACCGAGGCCCAGTATCAGGAAGCCATCGCCACGCCCGTGAATTCCCGGCGCGGAGGCAGTTACGCCCGCTTCGCCTCGGATTATTTCATCGAGCAGGTCCGCTCCTATCTGGAAAACAAATACGGCACCGAACGCCTGTTTGAGGGCGGCCTGAAGATCTACACCACCCTGGACACCGATATGTCCGCGGCGGCGGATTCGCTGTTCAACGCCTATCTGGTCCGGGCGGAAAACCGCGGCGGTTTCCCCAACCGCTATTCCTCGGTTCCCAAAGGCGCCCAGGATATCGATACCAAATACATTCAGGGCGGCCTGGCCCTCATCGAGAACAAGACCGGCTACGTGCGGGTCCTGCTTGGCGGCCGCAGCTTCGAACACAGCAAATTCAACCGCATGACCCAGGCCCGGCGCCAGCCGGGATCCTCGATCAAACCCATCTATTACACCATTGCCGTGGAAAAGGGCTACCACCCGGCCAAGATCCTGCCGGACGCGCCGATCACCATCGGCAACTGGTCTCCCAAAAACTCCAGCGCCTCCTATCACGGCAACACGCGCATGCGGGTGGCGCTGCAATGGTCTTACAACACCTGGGCGGTCCGCTGCGCCCAGGATATCGGCCTGGGAGCGGTGAACGACGCTTTCCGCAGATTCGGGCTGAACGTTCAGGCCCGGGACCTCACCGCCGCTTTGGGGGCCTACGAGGTTACGCCATTAAGCCTGATCGCCGCCTATACCACTTTCCCCAACGACGGAATGCGCGCCAACCCCGTGTTCGTGACCAAGGTGGAGGACATGAACGGCAAGCTGATCGAGCGCTTCAATCCCCAGAAATACCGGGTTTGTTCGCCCCAGGTGGCCTACCTCATGACCAGCATGCTGCAAACCGTGGCCTCCTCCGGCACCGGCGGGTCCTCCCGCAACGGCTATTACTGGGATAGCGCCGGAAAAACCGGCACCAGCAACCAAAACAACGATTCCTGGTTCATCGGCTTCAACAAGGCCTACACCCTGGGCATCTGGACCGGGTTCGACAACCGCCGGCTCAAAACGGGAAAAGCCCTCGCGGCCAGCATCTGGGGCCCGATCATGACCAAGGCCATCAAGATCGACAACAACGGCCGCACCCCCAGCGCCAACGATTCCCGCTACTCCTTCGTGGAGCCGCCCCGGATTGTCCACCTGAACATCAATCCCTACACAGGTTTCGTGGTCCGCAGCGGCGGCATCCCGGAAGTCTTTATCGAAGGCAACGAACCGGTGGTTTCCAGCGATTCGCTGTCCTTGAATTTCCCGCCCAGTTTCGGCTTCCAGGACCAGTTTGAGCAGGATCTCTAAACCAAACGGCAAGAACCGGAGTAAAAAATGATCATATTTGACGACCAAGATAGAGCGGCTTTTTACCCGCTGGCCCTGAACCGGAGCGTGGGAGACCTGCGCTGCGGCATCCTCAAGCTCCGGCAACGGCTGGAGCAGTTTTTGGAAGACGGCGAAACAACGGCGATCTGGATCGATCCCCTGCTCACCCCTTTGTACCGGGAACGCAAACCCGATTGGCAGGTGAATGGACCCGCCCCGGCCAACAGCCTGCTGGTGAATTCACGCCTCAAGGTGAGCCAGAGCTCGATCGAGGCGGTGAAGAACCTCCCGGCCGGCCATTGCCTTCACCGGGGGGATCTCATCCTGGCCCTGCGCTGCCCGCGGGAGCTGCCCAGCCTGCCCGGCATAGCTGAACTGGAAGGCCTGGATTTCCAGCTGATCCCTTCTGACCTTGAGACCTACGACAACCTCAGCGATATCATCCACGATAACGAAAGGCTGCTCCGCTTCGACTTTGAGCACCTTTTCTACGATAACAACAACTATTTCGAAACCGAAATGGGCGTCACCGCCCTCAATCCCTACAACATCTGGATCGGCGAAAACGTGGAGCTGAAGCCGGGCGTGGTTCTGGACGCCTCCGACGGCCCGATCGTCCTCGACCAGGGCGCCCGGGTGCTGGCCAACGCCGTGATCACGGGACCCGCCTACATCGGCAAAAGATCCCTGGTGAAAGTGGGGGCGAAGATCTACGGCGGCACTTCCGTCGGCCCCGTCTGCAAGATCGGCGGCGAGGTGGAAGGCAGCATTTTCCAGGCCTATTCGAACAAACAGCACGACGGCTTCCTGGGCCACAGCTTCGTGGGCGAATGGGTGAATATCGGCGCGGATTCCAATAATAGCGACCTGAAAAACACCTACCGCACGGTTGGCTTCCATTCCTACCTCAGCGGCGCCAGGATCGATTCCGGCACCATGTTTCTGGGCGCCCTGATCGGCGACCACGTTAAGCTGGGCATCAACACCAGCATCAACACGGGCTGCGTGATCGGCATCGGCTCGAACCTCTTCGGCCCGGACCTGATCAGCGGCTTCATCCCGGATTTTTCCTGGGGGCCGGCTTCCCAGCTGGGCAAATACCGCCTGGACCGCTTCTGCGAGACCGCCGCCCTGGTAAAAGCCCGCCGCGATCTGGAGTTCAGCCCCGCCGAGCGCGAGATCTTCGGCGTTCTGCACGGGAGGGCCAGTGGCTGAGCAAACCCCCGTTACGCCAGTGCAGGAATACATAGAGGTTGAGTTCAGGACCGGCCGCCTGGGCTACTACCAAAATCCCCACCATCTGCCCATCAAGCCGGAAGACCTGATCATCGTGGAGGTCGAGCGCGGCGAAGACATTGCCCAGGTTACGCATCTCAGCGTCAGCGGCGATGAGATCGGCGCCCAGCTGCCCCAAACCGGCCGGGTCTACAAGATCAGAAGGATCGCCACGGACACGGACATCGATAAACTCCACAACCTGCCCCAGGAAGAAAAAAAGGCGGACCAGACCTTCGCGGACATCCTGCTGCGCTATCCCTTCGACATGAAACTCATCGATACCGTTTACCAGTTCGACGGCAACAAGCTCACCTTTTTCTTCACCGCCGAGGGCAGGATCGATTTCCGGGTCTTCGTGCGCGAACTGGCCAACGTCTTCCGCACCCGCATCGAACTGCACCAAACCACCGGCCGGGACGAAGCCAAGCGCCTGGGCGGCTTCGGCATGTGCGGCCTCCCGTATTGCTGCGGCAGCTTTCTCAAGCGCTTCAACCAGGTTACCATCAAAATGGCCAAGGACCAGAATCTGGCCGGCAACCTGGCCAAGATCTCCGGACCCTGCGGGCGCCTGCTTTGCTGCCTCAATTTCGAGGAGGATTTCTACGTGGAGGAAGGCAGGGGCTTCCCGATCCCCGGCACCTGCGTGGAACTGAAAGGCAAGCGCATGTATGTCTTCAAGATCGACGTGCTGAACAAGCGCATCCACCTCTCCGACGAAAACCAAAGCCTCTCCGAGATCGACCTGGAGTCTTTCGGCAAGCTGAAGATCTTGTCCGTGCCCGATATCGAGCCATGCTGAACAGCATCTACGGGGTCCGGCCGGAGGATCTGGACGGCTTTTTCAAAGCCACGTTCCCGGCTTACCGCGTTTCCCAGTATCTCAGCTGGGTTTACCGCAAATTCGTCTTTGATACCGATCTGATGACCGACCTGCCTCCGGATTTCAAAGCCGCGCTGGGCTCCGCCTTCGACCTCTCCCTGCCCCGGATAGCCGAACAACTGCTTTCCGCGGACGGCAGCGCCAAATACCGGCTGGCCCTGGCCGACGGCGCCCAGATCGAGATGGTGCTGATGCCCCAGGACAAAAAACAGACCCTCTGCGTTTCCACCCAGGTCGGCTGCGCCCGGGCCTGCTCTTTCTGCGCCACCGGCAGGATGGGCAAAAAGCGCGACCTGCAGAGCCACGAGATCGTCCAGCAGATCCTTCTGGCCGCCCAGTCCGCCGCTCCGCCGCTCACGAACCTGGTGTTCATGGGCATGGGCGAACCGCTGGACAACCTGGACAACGTATTGGACGCCCTGGCCCTGATCCAGCACGGGCGCACCCTGGCTTTCTCCCCCCGCCGCGCCACCATCTCCACCTGCGGCATCGTGCCCGGCATCAACCGCCTGGCCGATTCCGGCGTGAAAGCCAAGCTGGCCGTGTCGCTCAATTCCGCCCGGGACGAGATCCGCGACCAGCTGATGCCGGTGAACAAAAAGTATCCCCTGGCCGTGCTCAAGAAGGCCCTGCTTTACTACCAGCGCAAAAGCCCCTTCCGGATCACCCTGGAGTACATCCTCATCCCGGATGTGAACATGACCGCCGCCGACCTCAAGGCCCTGCGCAAATTCAGCGGCGACCTCTCCTGCAAGATCAATTTCATCCCCTACAACCCCGTACCCGCGCTGCCTTACCGCGCCCCCACCGAAAGCGAGATCGAGGCTTTCCTGGCCCGGGCGCGGGACCTGCCCCAGGCCGTGATGCTGCGGCGCAGCAAGGGGGCGGATATCAGCGGAGCCTGCGGCCAGCTTGTGGTTGGCGCCTCCGCCAAAGCAACAGGAGTTTCCCCATGAACAAGATCGAAACCATCGCCCGGCGCCTCTTTGGCGACAATCCCCCCTGCAAATGCGGAGGAGCCCACGCGATCTGCCTCGGCTGCGCCGTCTGCCGGGCCGCCAAGCCCGACCAGATCTACGACCCCAATGCCGGGATCGCCTCCATTATCGACGCCACCCTGCTGCGCGCGGACGCCACCCAGGCCG
>JAJBBF010000011.1 GCA_020532215.1 Candidatus Cloacimonadota bacterium | reverse complement strand
CGGATTATTTCTCTGTGCCTCTGTGGTAAAAAGAATCCGTTTATTCCGTTTAATCCGTTAATCCGTATGAAAATATGGATACCTGGATCAAGTACGGGATGACGCGGATCATTTCTCTGTGCCTCTGTGGTGAAAACTTTTTCTTCGTGTCTCTGCACTAAACAAATCCGCATGAGATCAAAATACCCGGCCCCCTAGCCGGGAATTTGGGCCTTGAATTATAATACTTTACAAAATTGCCCTGGGGAAAATCCTGACCACAATTAATACATCCTAAGGAATCCCCACTTGTTAAAATTCACTGATATCACCCTTCCCGAGCCATTACTCCGGGCAGCCGCCCACCTGAATTATATAAGCCCCACCCCCATCCAGGCTTCCACCATTCCCTGGCTGCTGGAGAACGACGGCGACCTTATCGCCCTGGCCCAGACCGGCACCGGCAAAACCGCCGCCTTCGGCTTTCCCGTCCTCAGCCAGACCGATATAGAAAAACCCTGGGTGCAAACCCTCATCCTTTGCCCCACCCGCGAACTTTGCCTGCAGATCACCAACGACTTCACCGACTACGCGCGCTTCATGCCCCGCCTGAAAACCGCCGCCGTTTATGGCGGCGCTTCCATCCAGAAGCAGAAGGACGCCCTCAAGGCCGGTCCGCAGACCGTGGTGGGAACCCCCGGCCGCGTGCTGGACATGATCAAACAGGGCGCCCTCAAGATCGAACAGATCTCGCGCCTGGTGCTGGACGAAGCTGACGAGATGCTGAACATGGGCTTCAAGGACGACCTCTTCGAGATCATGGGCCACGCCCCGGAGGACAAACAGATCCTGCTCTTTTCCGCCACCACCACCCGGGAGGTCACCAAACTGGCCAACACCTTCCTGCGCGAACCCCACCGCATCAGCGAAGGCAACGAACAGCAGGGCGCCGAGAACATCCAACACTTTTTCTACAGAGTGCACGCCCGGGATAAATACCTGGCCCTCAAACGCATCGCGGACATGAATCCCCGCATCTACGGCATCGTTTTCTGCCGCACCCGCATCGAAACCCAGGAGATCGCCACCAAGCTCCAGAACGACGGCTACAACGCGGACGCCCTCCACGGCGACCTCAGCCAGGGCCAGCGCGAACTGGTGATGAACCGCTTCCGCTCCAAATACGTGCAGCTGCTCATCGCCACCGACGTCGCCGCCCGCGGCCTCGATGTGGATGACCTCAGCCACATCATCAACTACCACCTGCCCACGGAGCCGGACGTCTATATCCACCGTTCCGGCAGAACCGGAAGGGCCGGCAAAAGCGGGGTTTCCATCAGCATCATCCATCCCCGCGAAAGCGCCGCGCTCAAGGCCGTGGAAAAGCGCCTCAACCGCGAGATCGTCTATTTACCCGTGCCCACCGGCCGCGAGATCTGCGAAAAACAGCTGTTCAACTTCATCGACACCGTGGAACGCGTGGAAGTGGCCACCGAAGAGATCGAATCCTTTCTGCCCAACGTCTATAAAAAACTCGGCTGGATGAGCCGCGAAGACCTGATCCAGCGCTTCGTCTCCGTGGAGTTCAACCGCTTCCTCAGCTATTACAAGGAAAGCGCCGACCTCAACCAGGCCACGCAACGCCACAGCCCCCGCGACGACCAGAAGGTTGTCTTCAAAACCTTCCGGCTGGCTGTGGGACGCCGCAACGGGGTCACCAAACGCGGCCTCATGACCTTCATCAACCGCCTCAAGATCGCCCCCAGCATCGAGATCGGCAACATCAGCATCGGCGAAGGCCACACCCTTATCGAACTCGACAGCGCCCATGAAAGCCGGATCATGAAAGCCTTTGCCCGCAACAATTTCAATGACGAGCCGCTGAGTCCCTCGCTGCAGGCTTCCTCCCGGGACGACAGCCCGGAACGAGAGGGAAAATACTCCCGCAAAGGCTCCGGAAGCGGCCGGGAAGACAGCTATTCCCGTTCCCAGGGCGACAAAGCCAGGGGCAGCCGGGACCGCAAATTCAGCAAAAACTCCTCGGACAAACCCTACATCCGGAGTGCCAAAACCAAGGCTCCCAAGGGCATAACCACCGGTAAAAGGGACTATTCAGGCCCCGGCAAAGCCCCGGCCAAACGCAAAAAAACTTCCGCCCAGGACGCCTGACCCGGCCCCCCAAGCCACAAGCCCGGCCTCCAGGCGGTCCAGCGCCGCCCGCGGAGGAAGGCTTCAAGGATAAAACCATGCACAAGATCAAGAATATTGCCATCATCGCCCACGTTGACCACGGCAAAACCACCCTGGTGGACGCCATGCTCCGCCAGGCCGGAGTTTTCCGCAGCAACGAAACCATGGTCGAGCGCGTGATGGATTCCAACGCCATCGAAAAAGAGCGGGGCATCACCATTTTTTCCAAATGCGCCTCCCTCACCTACAACGGCTACAAGATAAACCTGGTGGATACTCCCGGCCATTCCGACTTCGGCGGGGAGGTGCAGCGCATCATGAAAATGGTGGATTCCGTGCTGCTGCTGGTGGACGCCTTTGAGGGCCCCATGCCGCAAACCAAATATGTGCTCAAAAACGCTCTGGACCTGGGCCTCAAACCCATCGTGGTGATCAACAAGATCGACCGCGCCAACGCCCGCCCCCACGATGTGCTGGACATGATCTTCGAGCTCTTCCTGGAGCTCAACGCCCAGCCCGAACAGCTGGATTTCCCCGTGATCTACGCCTCCGGCCGGGACGGCTATGCCATCAGCGAGATCGGCGAACCCGCCCTGAACATCTTTCCCCTGCTGGATCTGGTGATCGAACAGGTGCCCAACGCCCAGGGCGAACGGCACAGGTCTTTTCAGATGCTCACCTCCGCCATCGAATACGACCAGTATCTGGGCAAACTCGGCACCGGCAAGGTCCACAGCGGCTGCCTCCGCGCCGGCGACGAAGTGCTGCTCCTGAAGCGCGACGGCGATCAGCTAATCTACAAGGCCACCAATCTCTTCACCTATTCCGGCTTGCACAAAAAAGAGGTCAAGATCGTCCACGCGGGCGATATCGTCACCATCGCCGGCCTGGATGCGATCGACATCGGCGAAACCGTCTCCACCAAAGACAACCCCGTTCCCCTGCCCAGCATCAGCATCGACGAACCCACCATCGCCGTGGAATTCCTGATCAACAACTCACCCTTCCTGGGCCGCTCCGGCAAATGGCTCACCTCCAGCAAGATCTGGGAGCGCCTGCAGAAAGAGCTGCAGACCAACGTCTCCCTGGTGGTGGAAAAAACGAACTCCGCTGACACCTTCATCGTGAAGGGCCGGGGCGAATTGCAGCTGAGTATCCTGATGGAAAACATGCGCCGCGAAGGCTATGAATTCCAGATCTCCAAGCCCCGCGTGCTCTTCAAGGAAGTGGACGGCAAGCTGCTGGAACCCATGGAACTGGCGGTGGTGGAGGTAAGCCAGGAATACGTGGGCGCCGTGATCGACATGATGGGAGCCCGCAAAGGCGAGATCGTGAGCATGGCCCCCGCCGTGGATGGCTATTCCCGCCTGGATTTCAAGATCCCCGCCCGCGGCCTCATCGGCTGCCGCAACGAATTTCTCACCGAAACCCGCGGCACCGGCATCATGACCCAGTGCTTCTGCGGCTACGAACCCTTCAAAGGCGAGATCGGCGGCTCCGCCCACGGCTCGCTGGTGTCCCTGGAGACCGGCACCGCCCTCGGCTATTCCCTGAACGCCTTCCAGCCCCGCGGAACCTTTTTCATCCACCCCAACACCGAGGTTTACGCTGGCATGGTGGTGGGCCAGCACAGCAAGGAAAAAGACCTCGTGATCAACGTCTGCCGCGGCAAAAAACTCACCAACAACCGCGCCGCCGGCAAAGACGACGCCATCAACCTGATCCCCCCGCGCGTCTTCAGCCTCGAACAGGCCATGGAATACGTGGGCGACGACGAACTGCTGGAGATCACTCCGGACAGCATCCGCCTGCGTAAAAAGATCCTCCACCACACCGACCGCAAACGCGCCGAAAACGCGTCCTGATTGCGACAATCCGGGCGGCCACGCTGGAGCACAGGCAGGTACTGAAATAAGCGTGAAAAGGTGAAAGGGTGAAAGGGTGTAACAGGACCCCAGCCATCCCCAAGCCGTCCCGAGCGTGTCATTACCGAACGCAATGCCTTAATCCATGCCATCAGAGAGTAGGTAACCATTGAATAGAATTGTCCAGAAGCTTCTCCTGCTCACCCCCTGGCCGCCTCCGCCTCACTTCCCGCCTGACAGGCAGGAAGTGAGGCGGAGGTGTTCGGGAAGTGAATGTGAGACGGCTTGGGGGGGGGATTTCCCAACGCTCCCGGCCAGCGCGGGACATTCCGGAGGGCGTGGGTCTCAACCAAAGATGGAAGGCGGTGGCTTGAGCCATCTTTTTCGCGGGTCTCCGCTGATGAAAGACTATGGACGGCGCTTAAAACCGCTAGACATTAGTCCTGTGCTCCTCTATAAACACACTGGCGATCAAAGCTGACATTGCCTCGAATGACTTTTACCCAGACCATTTCACGCTTGTAGGGGCCATGTGGTCTCCCTGGAAAAAAGCCCCGGAACCTGTCCGGGGCCTTTTCTATTTGCGGGGTTAGGGGTGTTATTTTACGATCAGCATCTTCTTGGCCACGTTCAGTGACGGGGTGCTGAGTTTATACAGATAGACGCCGCTGACGCAGCGGTTGCCGCTGTGGTCCAGGCCGTCCCAGTGGATCTCGCGGCTGCCTGCGCCAACTTCAAATGTCCTCACGAGGCGGCCCTGGCTGTTGTAGATGCTCACCAGGCCCTGGTCTCCGTCCTTGATGTCCACCCTGAAGCTGGTGCCGGTTTTAAAGGGATTGGGATAGGCATTTCCCAGCAGGTTCTGGGTGGGCAGTTCCGGGGTTTCGCCGCCCGTGACGGTGGCGCTCACCGGGCCGAAGAACTGGGAGGCGTTCACGTTCACCCCTTCCAGCCAGTAGTAATAGGTGGTGTTGGTTTCCACCTCGTGGTCCTCGTGCTGGTACACGGCCTCGGAGGAGGTGTTGGTGGCGCCGATCAGGATGGGGGTGATGGTAACGGCTCCATCCAGTTGGCTGCTTTCGGCGCGGTAAACCCGGTAGCCCAGCATGTCGGTCTCGGATTCGGTGGTCCAGCGCAGATCCACGAAACCTTCGGCGCTGCTAGTGGCTGTGAAGGAACTCAGCTCCACCGGGGTGGTGCCGGGATAGCCGTTGAAGAAGATCGACTGGTTGGACTGGATATCCGGAACCGACTGGGTGGGTGGCACCCAGGTGTAGCCGGGCAGTTCAACCCAATAGGTGCTGGTGGTGCCGGTAACCTGGGAAATGCTGGCGGGGGTGTTCAGGGCGGTGTCCACCCCGTCCTTGAAGATCCGCGCGCCCTGGGGGTTGGAATCCACCAAAACGTTGTAGCCGCTGATGAAGGTGCCGGCGGAGATGAAGATCCAGGAGTCAACCGTCCAGTCCAGATAATCCGCGATGGCCAGCTTGATGTGGTTGGTAACGTTGGGCGTCACGGTGGCATTGATGGAGATGGGGATTGTGAAGCCGTCGCACTCGATGTCGTAAGGCCCGGGCCAGGAGTTGTTGGAAATGTAGTAGCTCTGGTTGATGGTATGGTTGATGGTCCCGATGGAGATGGGAGTGCTGGTGCCGGGAATGAGGGCGATATT
>JAJBBF010000076.1 GCA_020532215.1 Candidatus Cloacimonadota bacterium | reverse complement strand
GATTCAGACTGCGTCTGGATCGAACCCGCATTTGCCTGTGTCTGGGATGGGCTATTCCCGCAATGCCTGGATTCCGGGGCCCCCACCCCGGAATGACATACAGGGTCTGGGCGGTGGATAATCTGGATCCCGGATCAAATTCGGGATGGCTTTCGTCCAGGTTCAGGCCGCGTTGGGATTTCCCCCTTTCCCTTTTTCCCCCTTTCCCTTTCCCCCCCCCTTCCCTTTTTCCTCCCTATCCCTTTTTCTCTCTGCTCAAAATAAACCTTGACCAATTTTCCCCCGATGCTAAAAACAGCGCAACCCAACCAAGCGAGGTGTAGCATGAAACATATCCTTATGATCTTCGCTGCCTGCCTTGTCGCGACAGCCCTCTTTGCCGAGTGGAGCGCGGATCCGAACAATCCCACCCTCATTGCCAGTTTCGCCGGCGAACAGGTGATGCCCAAGGTGGCCATCGCGCCCAACGGCAACACCTACATCTGCCGTTTCGACACCCAATCCGGAGCCTACCAGGTATTCCTCAACCTCCTGGATATGCACGGAAACCACATCTGGACAGATCCGCTGGGCTTGCTCATCAGCTCCCACGATCAGATGACCTGGCTCACCGAATACGACCTCGACGTTGATCCCGACGGCAACGCCGTAATCGTCTTCCAGGACATCCGCAACGCAGGTGTGAACAACGTTGTGGCCTACAAGATCAGCCCTGCCGGCGAGTTCCTCTGGGGCGCCGACGGCATTGCCCTCTCGAATGACACCAATATGGATTATGGCAACATGTCGCCCGTCTGTTTCTGTTCCGCCGACGGCAGCAGCTATTTCGCCTGGCAGCGGATGGGAACCAACACCACCATCGTGATCAACCGCCTCAGCGCCGCGGGACAGAAGCTCTGGGGTGAAAACGGCATAACCCTGTCGCCCGCCGAGGGCAGCTACACCTGGCCGCAGATCATCCAGGGCGTGGGCAACGACATCCTGCTCAAGCTCTATCACGACACCGGCCCCTATTGGTCGCCCACCCGCCATATCTGGGTGGTGAAAGGCACTCCCGAAGGCACTTTTCCCTGGACCGTAGCCGCCACCGAAGCCGGCGGAATCACCGCCTGGCAGCAGCTCATCCCCTTCGCCAGCGACGGGGCGGGAGGCGCTGTGCTGGCCTGGTATGAAGACCGCGACCAAAACATGGACAACGACGTCTATTGCCAAAGGATAGCCGCGGATGGCAGCGCCAGCATGGGAATGAACGGCAGCCTCGTGAGCGTGAGCCCCCAGAATCAGCAATACTATCCTCAGGTGGCCGTGGACGCTGCCAATCAGCAGGTTTACGTTTTCTACCGCGAAACCGATGCCAACCAGAACAACGCCGGCCTCGCGCGGCAACTGCTGGATTTCAGCGGAAACCGCATGTGGGGCGATACCGGGCCCGCCATCATCAACATCGGCCCCGCAAACGCCAATACTGTCGAGGCCTACCACCTTCCCCAAGGCGCCGTGTTGCTGTATGAATATGGTTCCTTAAACCTCTACGCCTCCTGCTGGGACTCCGCCGGCGGCAATCCCTGGACCCAGGGAAGCCTGCTGATCGCCAACAGCACGGAAAGCAAATACCACTTCGACCATGGCCTCCATGCCGACAACTGGTGCGTTCTGGCTTGGGAACAAGGCTCTTCAGCCATGGATATCGCCGCCATGCGGATCAACAGCAACGGCAGCCTCGGCGCGCAATACCTGCCTCCGCGCAACCTCTTGGCCGAACTGCAGCCGCCGGACGCGGTGGTGCTCAGCTGGCAGCCGCCCTCGCCCTACATTGTTCCGGACCAGTATTACATCTATATGAACAACGAACTCGCCCAGGCGGTGGATGGCGGCATCCTGATCCACACCCTCAGCGGCCTTGGCGGCGGCACCTACGAATTCTATGTCAAAGCCCGTTACGGCGACCACTACTCCGATCCCTCCAACGCCGTGATGGTTACCGTGGTCAGCGTTGACGACCCCACTGTTCCGGCCGTGGAAATGGCGCCCCGCCTCGTTCCCAATCCCTTCTCCGCCTCGCTCCGGCTGTCCTTTGACGCCCCCAAAGGCGAAACACTGGCCCGTGTTTGTATATATAACGCCAGGGGACAGAAACTGAGCGAACTGCAGCGCAACCTGGATCCCGGCCGCAACGGGATCCGGCTCGATCCCGCCAGCCTGGGGCTGAGCGACAGCGGCGTGTATTTCTTCAGAATTCAGATCGGGAAAAACACAGGCCTGATCAAAGGACTTTTCATCAGATAAGGCTCCTGCGATCAATACGGTATTAATACGGGATCATTACGGATGAAATCCGTATTGATCCCGTATTTATCCCGTAATGATACTGGGGGCCAAACAGAAAATGGCTGGAAAGGCTGCAATCAACAGCTGAAACAGACACCAGGATGGTGCTTCGCCTTGGGTGGCAAGTGCCAAGCGCAGGCAGGGGGCATAAGTTAGCAGTCTCACTTTTCGATTGACAATTTTCGGCTTTCGATTACTTTGTCCTTAGATTAGCAGTTCAAACAAGCGAGTGCTAAAATATCCAAGGGAGTGATCAAAGCAGCATGAAGAAGAATCAGCTGAGACTCAATACAACCCTGGCGGCGCTGGTGGATGAATACATCGGCAGCAACGAGCCGGTGTCTTCGCGCGTTCTGAACGAGAAGTATCTCACCGGAGTGAGTTCGGCAACGCTGCGCCTGGATCTGATGAAGCTGGAGCAAGCCAACCAGATCCGGCAGCCGCACACTTCCGCCGGCCGGGTGCCCACCATTCAGGGTTATCGCAGCTATCTGCGGTTGATCGACCCTGAGCACTCGAACGTCCGTTTCAAGGATATGGACGTTCTGCGCGAACTGCTGATCGAGCATTACAAAGACACGCCCCTGGCCTTGCATTACATCATGCTGATGCTGGCCAAAGAGACGGACCAGCTTAGCTTTGTGGCCGAGCCTGAAGTTTCCGGCGGCTACCTCGCGAAACTGGAGGTTTTCCCCATCGGCAACGGCAAATACATCTTTGTGATGAGCCTCGATTCGGGGCTGGACAAGACGGTGGTGATGAAGCTGGAGCAAGATTTCACGGATACCCAGCTGAAAAAGCTGGTGCGCTATCTGAACGACGAACTGGCCGGCCTGCGAATTTACGACATCGCCAACCGGGTGCTGGTGGAAATGCGGGAAAACATGTATCGCGACAACCCCATGGTGAGCACTTTCCTGCGCGAGCTGCACAAGGCTTTTGTGGATATCAGCGATTTTTACATCAACTACGACGGCAGCATCAAGTTTCTGGAGCAGCCGGAATTTGATTGCAAACGTAATATCCTCAGCTTCATGAACCTGATCCAGCGGCAGGACATTGTGATCAACCTGATGCGCAGCCAGGATAGCGGCAAGAATGTGAACGTGCTGATGGGCGAGGATTTCAATGTTCCCGAATGGGCGGAATTCTGCCTCATCTACGCCCGCTACGAGGTTTTCGGCATACCCGGCTATCTCGGCGTGGTGGCACCTCTGCGCACCCAATACCGCAAGCTGATCCCGCTGATCCGCGACATCACGAATACCATTACCGAGACCACCCGCCAAGGCATGATGGTGGCCAGATAGGAGGATTTTTGAAGCAGAAAAAGCACAAACTGACCGAAGAAACCATAGAGAAAGCTCACGCGGAAGAAGCTGCCGCGAACGACGGAACACCCAGCGAGATGGAAGAAAAGGAGCCAGACCCGATGAAGAGGATCGCAGAATTGGAACTCGCCAACGCCGAACTGAAAGACAAATACCTGCGCAGCATGGCGGAGTTTGAGAACTACCGCCGCCGCAGCATCGCCGAAAAGAGCGATTGGATCAAGCTGGCCACCCAGAAGCTGGCCCTGGAGCTTTGCGACGTGGCGGACAATTTTGATCGCGCCCTGGCCCAGGTGGATGAATCTGAGCGTGAGCACGGCTTTGTGAAAGGCGTGATGCAGATCGAACAGCAGTTGCGCGGCGTGCTCGCCAAAGAGGGCGTTTGCAAGATCGAAGCCCTGGGAAAAGAGTTCGATCCCTCGCTGCATGAAGCTTTGGCGCATATACCCAGCGATTTCGACGCCAACTTGGTGGCCGCCGTAATCCAAAACGGCTACACCATGCACGACAAGGTGCTGCGTCCCGTGCGCGTGGCCGTGTCTTCCGGCAAACATGAAGAATCAACAGAGGATCCAGAGCCGTCTCCGGAGCAAAACAGCACCGGCGGCGAAGATCCCAAAACCATAGATATTTAAGTAAAATAAAAGTACCATGGAGGAAAAGAAATGGGAAAAATAATCGGTATAGATCTGGGAACCACCAATTCCTGCGTCGCCGTTGTTGAAGGCGGCCAGCCGGTGGTTATCACCAACGCAGAGGGCGGCAGGACCACCCCGTCCGTGGTTGGATTCACAAAAGACGGACAGCGTCTGGTGGGCCAGCTGGCCAAGCGCCAGGCTGTCACCAACCCCACCAACACGGTGTTTTCGATCAAGCGCTTCATGGGCCGCGCCTACAATGAAGTTGGCTCCGAGATCCAGCAGGTGCCCTTCAAAGTGAAATCCGGTCTCAAAGGCCAGGCGGCGGTGCACATCGACACCGACAACAAGGATTTCACCCCGCAGGAGATCTCCGCGATGATCCTCACGAAGATGAAAGAGACCGCGGAAGCCTATCTGGGGCAAGCTGTTACGGAAGCGGTGATCACCGTTCCGGCCTATTTTAACGACGACCAGCGCCAGGCCACCAAAGATGCTGGCAGGATCGCCGGGCTGGACGTTAAACGCATCATCAACGAACCCACTGCCGCGGCTTTGGCCTATGGCATGGAAAACAAGAAAGAGCAGAAAGTGGCCGTTTACGACCTCGGCGGCGGCACCTTCGACATCTCCATCCTGGACATCTCGCAGGGAGTGGTGGAAGTGCTTTCCACCAACGGCGACACCCATCTGGGCGGAGACGACCTCGACAAACGCGTGATCGACTGGATCCTCGAGCAATTCAAGAAACAGGAAGGGGTGGACCTTTCCAAGGACCCGATGGCGATGCAGCGCCTGCGCGAAGCCGCGGAGAAAGCCAAGATCGAGCTTTCCGGCACGCAGACCACCAACATCAACCTGCCCTTCATCACCGCCGACGCCACCGGGCCCAAGCATCTGAGCCTCGACCTCAGCCTGGCGGAATTCAACCGCCTCACCGAAGACCTCGTGCAGCGCACGCTGGGTCCCTGCAAACAGGCTTTGGCGGACGCTAAGGTGAGCGCCTCCGACATCCAGGAAGTGCTGCTCGTGGGCGGTAGCACCCGCATCCCGGCAGTGCAGGAAGCGGTGCAGAAATTCTTTGGCAGAAAGCCGAACCGCAGCCTCAATCCCGATGAAGTGGTGGCCATCGGCGCCGCCATCCAGGGCGCCATCCTTTCCGGCGACGAAAAGGTGAACGATGTGCTGCTGCTGGACGTCACCCCGCTCACCCTGGGCATCGAGACCCTCGGCAGCGTGATGACAGCGCTGATCCCGCGCAACACCACCATCCCCACCAAGAAGAGCCAGGTGTTCTCCACCGCCGCGGACAACCAAACAGCAGTCACCATCCACGTTCTGCAGGGTGAACGGCCCATGGCTGGCGACAACAAATCCCTCGGCCGCTTCGACCTGGTGGGCATTCCTTCCGCCCCCCGCGGAGTGCCGCAGATCGAGGT
>JAJBBF010000035.1 GCA_020532215.1 Candidatus Cloacimonadota bacterium | reverse complement strand
TTCTGCGCCATCTTCACCCTCGTGGAAGCCTGGGACGAGCTCGACGCCGCCATCAAAAGCGGAAGCTGCGAGGCCTTCTTCGAGGGGCTCCGCGTCCCGGAGGAAAGCGCCGCCCAATGCCTCTACCTCTGCGATTTCTACTTCGCCAACACCATCCCCTTCCTGGAGATCGTGAGCGAGCAGGACAAGCTCTCCGGGGGACGCAAGATCGTGGAAATCCTCGTGAATAAGTACAATGGAAAGGCCAGGCACTCACAGTTGATGAATACCTCGCAGATGAAGAAAAGAGAGTTCCGCGAAACTATCGAATCGCTGATAGATCGGGAGGCGATCACAGTGGAAACATATCGCTCAAGCCAGGGAAATCCTGGCAGGATGTATGTCCTATCGCCCCATATAATCGAATCCTGGAACAAGTAAACACGCGCCGCCCCGAAAGGGGCGGCTTTCTCTAATTGACCTCTTCACCTCTTCACATGTCTGGAAGTAGTGTTGTGAATAGGTTAATGAAATGCCAGACAAAGAGTTGACCCCACCTCTTCACAAAAAACCCCTTACCTCTATATATATCCTCGGGGACATGGGGGGGGGGTTGTGCAGAAGTATGTTTATATATAGTATAATATATTAATATATAATATATATTATATATATCTATATATGTTATATATATGTTATAATATCTTGCACCCCCTCACCGATGCAAGTGTTTTTTATGCCATAGAGAGCCATATTTTGTGAAGAGGTGGGCTTATCGTACTCAATCACATATATTTAACCTATTCACACGACCTGATCCGGTACTGTGAAGAGGTGAAGAGGTGAAATCCCTTTAGCCCATTAAGCCCCAATTTGTGTTAATTCGTGTAATTTGTGGACGATCCCCATCCGTAAATCCGTCCAATCCTTTAATCCGTATGAAAATCCCTCTGCCTCTCTGTCCCTCTGTTATTATAGAAATAATCCGTGTAATTCGTGTAATTTGTGGACAAACCCTTTTTCCAAGCATTTTCCCTTTTTCCGCGTTTTTCCGCGACCCATTCTTTGTGCCGATCCTTGGACGATCCCCATCCGTAAATCCGTTTAATCCGTTAATCCGTATAAAAATCTCTCTGGCCCTCTGTCTCTCTGTCCCTCTGTTTTTTTTATAGAAATAATCCGTGTAATTAGTGGACAAACCCCTCTTTTGTTACCCACTATATATAGGGGCTCCCTTGCCCACTTCCAATTCACTACCTGCCAACCACCGCCTGACCACCTCCCCGGCCGGCAGGAACTGAGGCGGAGGCGGAGAAGCAGTGGATCCGCCCGGCCCCAGGGACAAAATTACCGTAAGTGGCGCACGCTAATCACAATAATCAACCCAAACAGAGACACATAGAAAGAGGGATAAGGTTGTGGTGTGGCGCATGATTCCGATCATGCGGAATTGTCAGTTGTTTGTCTGCATTGGAATGCTGCGCTACCTGGTTTTTGGATTCGATTGGCCCCACCGGCCAACAAGTTTTCCGGCGCAGGCCCCGACGGGGCCCCGGGGTTGAAACCCGCACCCTGGGATGACACAAGGGGGCTGGGTAGTGGAATTCGCAGGTTAACGGAGACGTTGACCACCCAATGGTGGTGGTGGGTTTTTGGGTCCCGGGTCATGTCACTTCGCAGGCTTGGCGAAGTCCGGGGTGACGTGGCTTTGTGGCTTCCGGGATGACGTCCACCCTTTCTTTTACTGTGCTTTTCCGCGTTTTTCTGTTTTTTTCTGCGTTCCCATTGGCATGGATACCGGATCTAGTCCGGAATGACCCGTGTTTGGAACTTTTCGGTTAATCCGTAAATCCGCATAATCCGTTAATCCGCAGGAAAATGGGAATGCCAAGCCCTGCGGGGGTTTGGCCGGGGATTACATCGACCACCCCAGGGCCTGGGAGGCGGCAAAGTTTTTCCCTTGACATTTTTCTGCCCTGATGGCCTTTGGCATTTTGAGAAGAAAGCCATAAAAAAGGAGTCAAGATGCTTACCATCGACTGGAAGGAGAGGCTGAAAAAGGACACAGCCGAGTATCTGGAAAAGAAGCTGCCAAAAACCGACTACGACTTTGAGATAATCTTCATCGCCTATCCGGAACGCGTCAATGGCAAGATACCTCCCCAGGTGATCGTCCACGTTGCCAACACCATCGTTCAGAAACTGGGCAAAAACCACGACAAATACATCCCTTTCTACAAATACATCTGGGACAAAAAAGGCGAGAACGGCAGGATGGCCTTCACCGCCATCATGGCCAAGCTGACCAGGAAAAAACCGGCGCTGTACCTGCCCCTGGTGCAGAGCGCCGTGAACACCGCCAATTCCGCGCAACTGGCCTCCCTGCTGGAAAAGGTGATGCTGCCGCTGCTGCGCAAAGAGCCCCGGCGCCACCTGCCCTATGTTTACGATCTGGCGGCATCCGGCCGGGAACTGATCCGCAAGCAGGCGGTGAACCTTTTAACCAAGCTGCTGAAAAAAGACCCCGAACTCGGCGAAGAGGTGCTGCAGCATTTCGTGAACCAGTGGCTACAGCCGCTGGGCGAGCTGGCCGGAACCCACGTTGCCCTGCTGAAAGCCGCCGCCAAACTGGATGAAGGGCTGTATCTGAACGTCTGGCGCCAGCACCTGCACAGCCGCGATCCCCAAAGCGCGGAGATCCTCTGTGCCTCGATCCTGAAATACCATCCCGAGATCGAGGCGATCGTGGAGCCCTGGACCAAAAGCGGCAACGCCCGGCTGAAAAAAGCCGCCCTGGCCGCCCAGCGCGTTTTGCAGAAAAAGAAGCCCGCCTGAGATGGACCTGAGCATTCTGATCACCCCCGCGGGCATGGACGCGATCCAGCGCCGGATCCAGCAGCTGATGGGCGAGCGCCCGGAAGTGGTGAAAGCGGTGATGATCGCCCGGGAATTCGGCGATCTGAGCGAAAACGCTGAATATAAGGCGGCCAAAGAAAAACAGCGCCAGATCGACGGCGAGATCGACCATCTGCGCCGGCGGGCCGCCCACCTGAAAGTGATCGACATCGCCGCCATCCCGAAGGACAAAGTGCGCTTCGGCTGCGTTTGCCACACCCGAGACACTGCCAGCGGCGAGGACATGGCTTTCCAGATCGTGGGCGTGGATGAGCTTAATTTTTACAACCGGGAAGGCATCCAGCCGGTTTCGGTGCTCTCGCCGATCGGAAAGGCGCTGCTGGGCAAACAGGCCGGCGAGACCGCCGTGGTGAAAGCCCCGATGGGCGAAAGGGCCCTCGAGATCCTGAAAATATCATAAAACACATAAACGGAGAATTGATGAAAGAGAAGAAAGAGAAGAACCCCCTGCTGTATGAGCGCAAGAATTTCTGGCAAGAAGCGCCCGCGGCGGAGATCAAGAGGGCCATGGCTTTTGCCGGGCCTTACAAGGATTTTTTGAACCAAGCCAGGACCGAACGGGAAAGCGTGATCTGGACGGAAGCGCAGCTCAAGGCCCACAAATTCCAGCCTCTGGCCGCTGCCAAGGCAGGGAAACGCGTCTATTCGATCTTCCGCGGCAAGACCATCGCCATGGCCGTGATCGGCAGCGAGCCGATCAGCAAAGGCTTCAACATGGTGGCAGCCCATATCGACGCCCCCAGGGTGGACCTGAAGCAAAACCCCCTCTATGAGGACAAAAACAGCGACATGGCCTGCATGCGCACCCACTATTACGGCGGGATCAAGAAATACCAGTGGGTTTCCACCCCGCTGGCGCTGCACGGGATCATCGTGAAGGCCGACAGTTCGCTGCTCCGGGTGAGCATCGGCGATAAAGACGGCGAACCGGTTTTCATCATCCCGGACCTGCTGCCCCACCTGGCCCGCAAGGAGCAATACACCAAGAACCTCGCTGAAGCGATCGACGCCTCCAAAATGAACCTTGTCTTCAGCGGCATGAAGGATCCCGGCAGCGAGGAGAAAGAGGCCGCCAAGGCCTACGCGCTGAAGCTTCTGAACCAGAAATACGGGATCAGCGAACAGGATTTCATCTCTGCAGAACTGCAGCTGGTGCCGGCCACCCCGGCCCGGGACGCCGGCCTGGATGCCTCCATGGTGGTGGGATACGGCCAGGACGACCGCATCTGCGCCTACACCGGCCTGCAAGCACTGCTGGCCAATCTGGACGCCAAGCCCAAACGCACCATGGTGGTCTATTTCTCCGATAAGGAAGAGGTGGGCAGCCAGGGCAGCACTGGCGCCCACTCGGTCTTCATCCAGGATTTCATCGCCTCGCTGCTGAAGCATAACGGCGAAAAGGACGGCAGCGCCAACCTGCGCCAGACCTTTATGAACTCCATGATCCTCTCCGCTGACGTCACTGCCGCTGTGGACCCCAACTATCCCAACGTGCACGAACGGCAGAACGCCGTGTTGTTCAACCACGGGGTCGGGATCTCCAAATACACCGGCAGCGGCGGTAAATACAGCTGCAACGACGCCAATGCCGAATTCACCGCCAAGGTGATCCGCATCTTCGGAGCAGCCGGGGTTTTCTGGCAGATGGGCGCGCTGGGCAAGGTGGATGAAGGCGGCGGCGGAACCATTGCCTACATCCTGGCCAACCTGGGCGCGGAGGTGATCGACTGCGGCACCGGCCTGATGGGCATGCATTCGCTTTATGAACTTTGCAGCAAGGCGGACCTCTATTCCACCTTCGCCGCTTACAAAGCTTTTCTGACCACCAAATAAAACACTATCTAGCAAGGAGGAACACATGAGAAACATGTTATTGGTGTTGCTGGCTGTGATGCTGGTTTTATCCGCATGCGTGAGCAACAAGACCTACAAGGCGCAGCAGGCGAAAGTGCAGATGATGGAGGCCCGGCAGAACAACCAGGACGCCGAGCTGGAAATGGCGCGCAAAGACATCATCGACAACCGCAAGCAGCTGGACGAACTGATCTTGCGCGTGAACGGCGTGGACGAGCAGCTGCTGGTGCTGGAGCCCATGCAGGATGAGATCGTGAACTCCGCCACAGCCCTGGTGAGCCTGCAGGACGAGGTGGCCGCGATCAACACCCAGCTCGGCGAGGCCATCGCTGCCAATGCGGCTTTAGACCAGAAGATCGCCAGCCTGACCGCCGATACCAACGACACCTTCGACGCCTATTCGGATTACCTGACCCAGATGAAGGATTCCCAGACCGGTTTCGCCACCAAGGACGAGCTGGCGCAGTTGGCCGCCGAAAGCACCCAGCTGGCGCAGCTTTTGGACGACCTGACCACAGAGGTGGAATCCATCGCCATGTATCTGGACGAGCAGGACGCCATCCTGGCCTCGCTGGAGGAATTCACCGAAGACCAGGCCACCTTCAACGAGAACATTGCCCTCGAAAACGAAGCCCTGATGGAGTTTCGCGATGCCCAGCTGGCCATGGCTGAAGGCAGCCAGAAAAGCGCTGCCCAGGACAGGCAGGAGCTCTGGGCCGAGATCAACCGCATCCGCGGAGAAGTGGACGCTTCCCAGTCCGAACTCACCACCATCCGCCAGGTCCTGAGCACCGACGTGGTGGAGCTGAAACAGACCGACACCGAAGTGCAGACCGAAATGAGCGACCTGCGGGACCGGGTTTACACGGTGAACAGCGACCTCAGCACCCTCACCACGGACCTGCAGCAGGTGATCGTGAAAGAACGCGCCGCGGCTGAAAAACGCAGGATGGAAACCCTCAAAAAACAGTACAAGGTAGCCCTGAACGAG
>JAJBBF010000166.1 GCA_020532215.1 Candidatus Cloacimonadota bacterium | reverse complement strand
TTGCGGAGGTCTTTCAGGTTGGTGTTGACAGGGGTGGCTGAGAGCATTAGAACCTTGGTTTTGACTCCCTCTTTGATGATCTTGTTCAGAAGGAATCCAGCCCGGTTGTAGCTCAGTTCGTCATTTTCTCCCAGCTTTTCGCGAGGATTGCCCCGTAGATTGTGGGATTCATCGATCACGATCAGATCCCATGCACCCCAGTTGAAATTCGCAAGGTCAATTCCCATGGCATCGGTGATGCCTTGCGATCTGCCCAGATCAGTGTGGTACATAACGGTGTAGGAATAGCGGTCTTTGGAAAAGGGGCTTAATTTGTTGGCGGTCATGGATTGATAAACGGTCCAGTTGTCTTTCAGCTTTTTGGGACAGATCACCAGGACCCGGTATTGAAGGCTTTCATAGTAGTGGATGATTGCCAGGGCTTCGTAAGTTTTTCCCAGGCCAACGCTGTCGGCGATGATACAGCCGTTATGGCGTTCCAATTTGTTGATTGCCCCCTTCACACCGTCTTTCTGGAAGCTGTAGAGCATATTCCAAATCTCAGAATCAAAGAAGCCGGTCTTGTCGGTCAAAAGGCCTTTGTCCGCCTGTTCGGAGAGGAATTTGGCAAAGAGATGATAGAGGGTTTTATAATATATGAATTCCGGGGAATTGTGCGCGTAAAGCTTGGCCAGGTATTTCAGAACTTCGTCTTTGACGTCTTCAACCAAGGTTTTGTCTTCGTTCCACAATTCTTCAAACCAAGTCAGAAGATCCGCCCTGTCGCGGTCGTCAGCCACCTCGATATTGAGTTCGATATTGGGTCTTGCCCCATATCCGAGGCCATTGACAGTGAAGTTGGAGCTGCCCAGCAAAGCTTTCTCAACCCCGTTCTCCGCTGTGATGTGATAGAGTTTGCCGTGGAGGAAATTGGGCCGAACCATGGATTTGATCTCCACCTTTTCTCTGATCCAATCGGCGCAAACGCGGGCGATCTTGCTTTGCACAAGCCTGTTTTCCAAGGGAATCACCAGCTTGTTGTCCTCGATCTCGAATTGCTTCTTATCTGTTTTGTTCGGGTCCATGGAAGCCAGGAATCTGGGCTCTCCAAAGAGAAAGCGAAGATGGTCGATCTTGTCCAGCCTGTTTTTCAGCTGATGATAGGCGTAGATGGTGAAATAGGCTGAAACAAAAGCCAGTTTGCTTTGGGGGGTTACGTTCAGAGAAATGAACTCGCCTACCTTGCCGTAATTGCGGTTATCCCTAATGCCTGATTTCTTGCTCATAAGATTTATCCTAACTCCATTATCAATAACATGACCGGGAATCGGAGATTGGAACATCGTTTGCGCCAGTCCTTCGATCACAATATCGATTTTTCACGCATATTTTGGCAAGGAATATCTGTCAATCAAAAATGCAATATAGCTATTTATATTTCAATATCGGCAGAGATGATTTATTCAAATTTATGCTTTTCCTACTCTTTCTTGGATTCATGGGCCCTACAGCACCCCACGGGCTCGCAGCACTCGTCCGCGAAGGCCCGGAGGGGCTTGTTGTGTTAAAAAGGAAAGGTTCGTTGAACCTTGGCAGACGGGGACGCCGGAGGGGCTTGTTGTGTTAAAAAGGGAAGGTTCGTTGGACCCTGGCAGACGGGGACGTCTGCCGCTCCTGTTGTCTGGCAGACGGGGACGTCTGCCGCTCCGGTTATCTGGCAGACGGGGACGTCTGCCGCTCCGATAGGGCGCCGGGTTCAGCTTCCGGCTTTGTCATCCAGTTCCAGCCAGCGCTGGAGCTTGCCCTGGTGGAGGGCGTTGAGGCTTTGCAGTTCCGCGCTGATCCTGGCGTAATCGAGGTGGGAGAGCTGGGCGGAGGGTGAATTGAGCGTATCCTCGAGTTCGGCGAGGCGGGTTTCGAGGCTGTCGATCTGCCGGGTGAGGAGGTCGAATTCGCGCTGTTCGTTGTAGGAAAGGCCTTTGGCGGCGCGTTTGGGGCGCAGCGGGGTTTTTTTGGCCGCCCGCTCCTCTTCTTCCTCGCGCCGGAATTTCTTTACCAGCAGCCAGTCGGAGTAGTTGCCGGGGAATTTGCGGATGGAGGTTCCTTCGAAGATGAAGAGGTAATCCACGCAGCGGTCCAGGAAAAAGCGGTCGTGGGAAACCACGAGGAGGCAGCCGGCAAAGGCGTCCAGATAGTCCTCGAGGATCTCCAGGGTGCGGATGTCGAGGTCGTTGGTGGGTTCGTCCAGGATGATGAAATTGGCGCCGAACATGAGGGATTTGAGCAGGTAGAGGCGCCTGAGCTCGCCGCCGGAGAGGGAGGAGAGCTTTTGCTGCTGCATTTTGGCGTCGAAGAGGAAGCGCCTGAGCATCTCGGCGGCGGTGAGCTTGCTGCCGTCGCGGGTTTTGATCACTTCGGCGAATTGGGCGATGTATTCATAGACGCTGAGGGCGGGATCGAAGCTTTCGTCCTCCTGCCGGTAATAGGAAAAATGGGTGTTCACGCCCACCTTGACGCTGCCGAGGTCCGGCTCCACCTCGCCGGTGATGATCCTGAGCAGGGTGGTCTTGCCGCAGCCGTTGGGGCCCAGGACGCCGATGCGTTCGCGGGGCTGGAAATTGTGGTCGATATCCCGGAAAAGCTCCTCTCCCCCATAGCTTTTGCTCAGTTTGTGCAGTTCCAGGATGGTTTTGCCGAGGCGGTCCGTCTGAAAGGAGATGTCCAGCTCGGCGTTGGAGATCAGGTAGCTCTTGGAAAGGAGCTCGCGCACGCGGTCAACGTGGTTTTTGGGCTTGGTGGCGCGGGCTTTGGCGCCGCGGTTCAGCCAGTCCAGCTCCTTTTTCAGCTGGGCCTGGCGGCGGGTTTCCTTGCGCTGGGCATCGGTGGCGCGGATGAGGTGGCCGCGCACGTAGGCGGAATAATTGCCCTCGTGGAGGTGGCAGCGGCCGCGGTCGATATCCAGGACGCGGGTGCAGACGGCATCCAGGAAATAGCGGTCGTGGGTAACGAAGATGACGGTCTTTTTGGTTTCGGCCAAAAGGTCCTGCAGCCATTCGATGGCGTCCAGATCCAGGTGGTTGGTGGGTTCGTCGAGGATCAGGATGTCCGGTTCGGAGACCAGGACGCTGGCCAGATCGGCTTTGCGGCGCTGTCCGCCGGAGAGCAGGGCGAGGGGTTTGGCAAAATCGGTGAGGCCGAGGACGGTGAGCATGGCCTTATAGCGGTATTCTTCGTCGCTTTCAGCCGCGAAGGGGCGGGGAGGCCGGATGTAGTCCAAAACGCTCATATCCGCGGCCTGGGGGGCTTCCTGGGGCAGATAGCCCAGCTTGAGGCCACCGCGGACGGTGACGGTTCCGGAGGAGGGATCGATCACGGAGGCCAGAACTTTGAGGAGGGTGGATTTGCCGCAGCCGTTCACGCCCACGAGGCCGATCTTGTCGCCGGCGTGGATGCCGAGGTCGAGCTCGGAAAAAATCAGCTTGCTGCCGATCTGCTTGGCCAGGCCGGCAACGGTGACAACCACTTCGGAGGCCATATCAGAAAAGCTGGCGTCCCTGAGGCGATTCGAACGCCTGACCTTCACCTTCGGAGGGTGCCACTCTATCCAGCTGAGCTACAGGGACGCGGAAGCTTGCATACATCGATTTTCAGGGGCGGAAATCTGTCAATGCTTTTGGAAGAGGCGGCGGCAATCCGCGAATTCGCTTTTGCCGCAGAGGAAGGCCGTGGCCAGGGGAGCAACGCTCCGGAGCTGGCCGGCGATGGCGTGGGCCAGCAGGTTGATCTCCCACTGGGCGTGTTCGTCGCAGCGGAGGCGGATGAGGTGGTAGAGCTCGCGGAGGTTCATTTTGGCCACCACCTTCACGCGATCGGCGTTGAGGCGGGCGTAGCAGGCCAGATCGGGCGACGCGGCGGCGAGCTTTTCCTTGAGGCCGGTAACCTGCTTGAGAAGGATGTCCCATTGATCCCCGCGGCCCGTGGCGCCGATATCCTCCGGCAGCACGCAGAGATGGGAGAGGGGGTGTTTCTGCTTTACCAGGGTGCCAACGCGGTGGCGCTTGAACTGGGCCCAGCAGCTTTCGGACATATTGAGCTCGAAGCTGAAATCGGCCAGCTCGAAGGCGCGGGGCATCTTGGTCCAGGGATGGACGTCCGCGAAGACCTGGCCCCAAAGGTCCTGTTTCGCCGCGCTATCCAGGCCGGCCACAGCTTCGAGGCATTGCCGCCAGCTGCCCTGGCTCTGCTGGTATAGCAGCGCCGCGAGGATGGCGTCATCGGCGGCGGGGGGAAAATCCAGCAGGCGCACGGTCTCTTCATCGCCAAAATCGTCCGGGGGCGGCTGGAGGCCCGGGGCCGAAAAACTTCCGCGGAAAGGCTCTTTTTCCACATGGCGGACCAGGGAGGGGCAGACCTCGCGGGCCGGCCCGAGCAGCGCGTCGTGGAGCTCCCCGGCCTCGGCCAGGGGATTGGCGGCCAGGCGCCGGAGCAGGTTTTCCAGGCTGCGGGCGTTGAGGGTCATGCCCAGCTGGGTGGCGGTGGCCAGAGGCAGGATGTAGCGGGCGTTTTCCTTGGCCATGCCGTCCCGGGCGCGGGCGGGAAGTTCCGGAAATTCAGCGGCGTAAAGGGTTTTCAGGGCCTCGCAGCTGGCCTGGTATTCGGCGAAAAGGGCGTCCATAACGCCGCTGTAAAGCTTTTTGAGGGCGGAGCGCCCCGGAGCTTCCAGTTCGGCGGGAACTACGTAATCCCTGGAGAAGGTAACGTAGCGCTGGGATTTTTCCGTGAAGGAGGCGAAGCGCAGGGTTTCCAGGCTTTCGGTGAGGAGGCGGGAGACGCCGATGATATCGAAGTTGAAAACGGCGTGTTCGGCCACCGAGGCGTGGCCCAGGCCGAAAACGATGGTTTCGTTCGAGCGCCGGGCTTTGGCCACATCCGCCAGCGCCTCCCCGCGCAGTTCGGTTACGGACCTGGCGCTGCGGCTGATGCGGGCGTAGGCGGCGGAGATCACTTCCGGAGTGGCGGATCCCGCGTCCAGCGAACGGATGAGGGAGCTGTCGATGTTGTAGCCGGCAAGGGTTACCCGCATGGTTTTCCTCAAAGCAGGGCGGTTACGCTGCTGGCGCCGAGGCGGTTGGCGCCGGCTTCGATCATGGCCAGGGCGGTTTCGCGGTCGCGGATCCCGCCGGAGGCTTTCACGCCCAGCTTGGGCCCCACCGTTTCGCGCAGCAGGCGGACGTTGGCCACCGTGGCGCCGGCAGAGCCGAAACCGGTGGAGGTTTTCACGAAATCCGCCCCGGCTTTCTTGGCGTAGAGCGCGCAGGCGATGATCTCGGTTTCGGAGAGGTAGCAGGTTTCCAGGATCACCTTCAGCAGCACCCGGCTGCTGCGGCAGAGTTCGGCGATGTTGCGGACCAGTTCGTAGGAATGGAGCGGGTGGCCGCTTTTGACGGCGCTGAGGTTTTGCACCATGTCCAGTTCCTCGATGCCGGTGTTGATCACGGCCAGGGCCTCCGCCGCCACGGCGTAGGTATAGGAGGCGCCGAGGGGAAAATTGATCACGGTGCAGGATTTGACGGCCGCGGACAGGCGCAGCTGGAGGGGGTGGGAAAAGTGGGAATTTACGCAGACGGAGGCGCATTTATGGTCGTTGGCGAGGTCGCAGAGGGCGTTCACCTCGGCCTGGGTGGCGTCCGCGCGCAGCAGGGTGGCGTCGATAATGGAGGCGATCCCGGCATTGGGGTCGTAGATCTGGTCGGGCTTGGCGGCCCGGCAGACGGCGCAGCCGAGGCAGATCGCGT
>JAJBBF010000055.1 GCA_020532215.1 Candidatus Cloacimonadota bacterium | reverse complement strand
TCTCGCTGAATACGATGCTCTCCGTGGTCGCGCTGGCCGGCGTGGTGGTCAACAACGCCATCCTGCTGATCGATTTCATCAACAAAGAACGCGAAAAAGGCGTGGACCGCTGGCATGCCATCATCAACAGCGGCGCGGCCCGTCTGCGCCCCATCATTCTCACCACCACCACCACTGTGGTTGGAATGCTGCCCCTGGTCTTTTCCAGCGATCCTTCATCCCAAGCCTGGCGGCCCCTGGCCGTCAGCTTTGTGTTCGGCCTCACCTTCGCTTCGCTGATCACACTCTTCGTGATCCCGGTGATGTACAGCGCTGTGGATTCCTTCTTTGGCAGGCTGAAGTTGACCCGCTTCACCGAACACACCAAGTTCGCTGAGGCTGTAAGCAAGGAAGAGGAAAGCTAAGCCACCCCGAAACTGGATCCCTGAAAAATCGGCCCGCACCTGAGTGCGGGCCTTTCTTTTTGCCACAATATAAAGCAGAGGGCGGGACAGGGTGAAAGGGTGAAAAGGTGAAAGAGTGAAAAAGTGAAAGGGTGTAACTTGGGTTCGGATCTTCCAGCTGAAGAGTGAAAACCAGTGTCATCCCGGACATCGCAGAGCCTGGATTCAAAGTCCCGTTCTGTCATTCCGGGGAGGGGGCCCCAGAATCAAGCCGGTCGCCCAAAACAGCTTCACATCAATTCGGGTAAGATGCATTCACAACCTGGCTCGAAACCCTGTCAGGGCATGGCCAAGAGGCCAAAAGGCCAAGATGGCGGAGCCCAGCAACAGCTTCGCTCCTGCGATCAATACGGGATAAATACGGGATCAATACGGATTTCATCCGTATTGATCCCGTATTTATCCCGTATTGATAATGGGAGCCAAACAGATTCCAGGCTGGTTTTTTTGAATGCAGATCCGATTCCGAACACGGAATCCAGTCATGTGAGGGCGATTTTGCCTCAGGTTTTCCAGCAGCAGGCCATTTTGGCCTGTGACCGCCTACTCGGCCAGGATCAGGGTGAAAACGAAGCCGCTTTCCGTGGAGCTGTAGTTTCGGTACTTGAGGGCATAATACTCAGTGTTCCAAAGCATTCCGCAAACAGAGGCCACCGCATCCTCTGTGTTATCCGCGCCCACCAGCTGGTATTCGTTGTCCTCATAATTGTAGTTGACCAGGTCCAGGCCCCGCTGTTCGCAGACCTTGATATCGAAATCCAGCACTTCTTCGCTGCCGAAGCCCACGAAAAAGCAGGAGCTGTCGTAGGGCACGGTGAAGTTGTAAAAGCACTGCGTTTCGCCCTCGTTCATGATGCCGCCGATCAGGGATATCTCGTTCAGCAGGAAGCGGTAATCGCCAGCGTCCGCGTATTCATCCAGATACTCGAAGAACTCGATCGCGCTCACCAGGGCGTTGGCACACTTGCCTCCGGAATTGAAATACATCGATTCCGCGTCGCTCATGATACCCCAAAAGACCAGGGCCATGTCGTTCGCGTCATAACTTGTCACCGTGATCGTGTAGCTGTCTGAGATCCTGGGGTTGAACAGGCAGTTGGGGATCTTGTCTTCGGAAGCGTCCTCGCACACCAGGTTTCCTTTGCTGTCGGTGATCTTGAGGTCCAGGTCGTTCACGTCCTCATCGCCAAAACACCAGACGTTGTAATTCACGCCTTGGTTGAAATAAGCGGAATTGGAAACGGATTCCCCCTCCTCCAGCATGGCTCCGTAGAAACAGGCGGCGCCGTCGAATTCCCAGCCTTCTTCGGCCATAAACGAAGTGTAAACACCCGCTTGCACAGCCACCTGCGCGAAATATCCGGAAATGCCCGCAGAGGCGGGAAAACAGATCGCCAGCAGGAATAAAAGCAATACTGGGCGCTTCATAACGTATCTCCTTTGAAGCTATTCGGGACGCCGTTTCCGCGCGACACTGGTTCAGCCCGGGACACCTGTGCCACCTCTGTTGCAAGCTTTTTTATGCTTGGCACGAAGCGCTGAATATGTCAAGCTGAATTTCGGGGCGGTCTTGATCCGGGACGCAGATATGGGATTCCGGGATGGGAACAGTGGAACGCGGAAAAGCACAGAAAAAACACCGAGAAAGCGGAAAAAGATATGGCATCACATCATTCCGGGGCAAAGCGGCTGATCTTTCCGGCCGCAAACGCCCGGAGCCCGCTCCTGAGCCCATAGATTCCATAATGTGCGCAAATTTGTGTAGGTTGTGGATCATTCTTACTGGAATCCGTGCTTGCTGCCCCTTTAAAGCCGCCGGAATCACTTTTAGATTGACAAAATGTACCTCCAAAGGAGTTTGGTGCGCAATATCCGGGTGTTATCAACGGAGGGCGGAAAGCTCTCCAGCGTTGTTTTGAACGCGTTTTCCGCCTTGCGTTGATAATTATATACAGGGAGAACGAATGCGGACATTTGATGCCATACTTCCATATCTTAAAAAGAGTTATGGCAAAATAGCCGGGGGTATTGTGATGCTGATCCTGGTGGACATCGTGCAGTTGATCACACCCAGGGTGATGCAATACGCCATCGACAGCATCCAGGAGCGCCGGATCACTTCAACAGGCCTGATCTGGGTGGCCCTGATCATCATCGGGCTGGCTCTGGCCGTAATGGTCCTGCGTTATTTCTGGCGGATCCTGATCATCGGCAATTCCTTCCGGATCGAGAAGTATCTGCGCCAGGATTTTTACAACCACCTGCTGAAGCTTTCCCAGAATTTCTTCAACCGCAGCAAGACGGGCGACCTGATGGCCTATGCCACCAACGACCTTAACGCGGTTCGGATGCTTTTTGGCATGGGGCTGATCGCGGCTATGGACATCATATTGATGACGATCGCCTCCTTCAGCTTCATGGGCTCGATCGACTGGCGGCTCACAGGGTTGGCGGTGCTGCCGATGCCGATCCTGACGATCACCATCTCCGTTTTCGGCAAAAAGATGCACAAGAGCTTTTTCCGGGTTCAGAAAAGCTTTGCCTCGCTTTCCGGCGCCATCCAGGAAAGCATCTCCGGAATCCGCATCGTTAAAGCCTTTGTGCAGGAAAAACCCGAACTGGAGAAGGTGGATGAGGTTTCCTGGCAGTATGTGAAGGAAAACATCCGCATGGCTAAGATCGCGGGCTTTTTCCACCCCTTCCAGACCCTGATCATCAGCCTTTCGATGATCATCACGCTCTTCTTCGGCGGCCGGGCCACCATCCGCGGAGACATCACCATCGGGCAGTTCATCGCCTTTTTCCAATATCTGGGCATGCTGGTCTGGCCGATGATAGCCATCGGCTGGATCGTTGATATGTACCAGCGCGGAACCGCTTCGCTGAAGCGGCTGAACGAAATCTTCGACACCGCCCCGGAGATCGACGACAGCGAAGCCGACCCCAATATCAAAGCCCTGCAGGGCAACATCGAGATCCGCGACCTCAGCTTCCGCTACGGGGAAAAACTGCCCCTGGTCTTTGACGATATCAGCACCTCCATCGGCGACGGGCAGACCCTGGCCGTGGTTGGCCCCACCGGCTGCGGCAAAACCACCCTGATCGAACTACTGGTGCGGATCTATGAGCCGCCCAAAGGAAGCATCCTGGTGGACGGGCATCTGCTGCACAGGATCCCGCTGGACGTGCTCCGGCGTGATATGGTGCTGGTTCCGCAGGATATTTTCCTCTTTTCTGATTCCATCTCGGACAACATCCGCCTGGGCAGCCCCGAAACCAGCATCGAACAGGTTCATGAGGCAGCCAGACTGGCCCAGATCTATGATGAGATCATGGATTTTGAGCACAAATTCGACACCGTGATCGGCGAACGCGGCGTAACCCTCTCCGGCGGCCAGAAACAGCGCGTGGCCATAGCCAGGGCGCTGCTTACCAACCCCGAGATCCTGATCCTGGACGACGCCCTCTCCGCCGTGGACACCAAAACCGAGCGCTTCATCCTGGAAAAACTGATCGAAACCCGCAAAGGCAAAACCACCATCATCATCGCCCACCGCATCTCCTCCATCCAGCACGCCGACCGCATCATCGTGCTGGGCGAAGGCAAGATCACGGAAAGCGGCAGCCATGACGAATTGGTGGCCAAAGGCGGCCTTTACAGCGATCTTTACGAGAAACAGCGCATCCGGGCCCGCCTGGAAGGGGAGGAATTATGATGGGCGTACACGGACGCGGCGGCTTTGCCGAAGACGACCTCAAGAACAGGGTCTTCGACAAACACCTCTACGGCAGGATGCTGCGCTATCTGGCGCCTTACCTGACCTGGGTGGTGATCTCTTTCCTCATTCTGATGGTGGTGGCCGGGGCGGAACTCGTTCAACCCCTGATCCAGCAACGCGCCATCGATGATTATATCGTTTCGGACAAAAACATCGCCATTTTCGACAACGCGGCCGAAGCGGAGGCTTTTCTGGCCAAATACGATATCCTCAACCTCGAAGCTTTTGCCCACGGGGACAGGCATTTCCTGATCATACCCAGCAAGGAGATGAACAAGATAAACCGCCCTGATATCCTTGATCTCGAGGGGCGGGGGATCATGGCCGGAGCCAAGGTCTTCCTGATCGAGGACAAACCCGCGAACGTGGCCATCCTGAACAAGTATCTGCGGCAGGAAACTGCTCCCACAGGCGGAAAGAAAGGGCTCAACGGCTGGTTCAGAGTGGGCAACGGCAAGATCGCCCTGGAGCGGGACCAGCTGAACAAGATCCCGGGGGAGGAACGCTTCCAGGTTCGCAGCGAAGCAGCGCACAGCCTTATCTGGCTGGCCCTGGCATTTTTGGGCATCAGCCTCCTGCGCTTCGTGGCGGGATATTCGCAGATGGTGATCACCACCACCTTTTCCCAGAAAGCCATGAACGACATGCGCCATGACGTTTTCGCCCACATGCAGCGCATGCCCGTGCAATACTTCGACAAAAATCCCGTCGGGCGCCTCGTCACCCGTGTCACCAATGACATCCGGGCCATTGACGAAATGCTCTCTTCGGGCGTGATAACCCTGTTCCAGGATGTGGTGATGATCATCGCCATCGTGGTGCTGATGCTGATCCTGGATTGGAAGCTGGCTTTGGTGAGTTTCATCATCCTGCCTCTGGTGATCTGGGTGATCCGGGAATTCCGTAAACGCACCCGGGTTCTTTACCGCGAGGTGCGCAAACACCTGGCCGCGCTGAATGCAACCCTGGCCGAGCACATCAGCGGGCAGAAGATCATCCAGCTTTTCAACCAATATTTCCACAAGCGGGACGAGTTTTCCCGGATCAACCAAGAATACTTCAAGACCTCGCTGAAGCAGATGAAACTCTTCGCCTTCTTCCGGCCGATCATCCACGTCAGCAGCCAGATCGCCGTGGCGCTGATCATCTGGTACGGCGGCGGCCAGATCCTGCGCAACGCCATCACCATCGGCCTGTTGATGGCCTTTACGCAATATATCACCAAGCTGTTCCAGCCGATCAACGACTTTTCGGAAAAGTTCAACGTTCTGCAAGGCGCTTTGGCCGGCGCGGAACGCATCTTTGACCTCATGGACCAGGATCCAGAGGAATACCGTGAAGCACTGGCCAGCGATGTGAAGCTGAAAGGCGAGATCGAATTCAACCACGTTTGGCTGGCTTACAATCCCGGCGAATGGGTGCTCAAGGACGTCAGTTTCAAGATCCGGCCCGGGGAAAAGATCGCCCTGGTGGGTCACACCGGTAGCGGCAAGACCTCGATAGTGAACCTGATTCTGGGCATGTATCCCTACCAGAAGGGCGAGATCCTGCTCGACGGCAAACCGCTCTCCCGCTATGCCTTGGAAGACCTGCGCCGCAATGTGGGGATCGTGCAGCAG
>JAJBBF010000112.1 GCA_020532215.1 Candidatus Cloacimonadota bacterium | reverse complement strand
TCCACTTGGCTGCGCGAGGACCTGGACCTCACCGGGACCAAGATCGGCTGCGGCATCGGCGTTTGCGGTTCCTGCACCGTGCTGGTGAACGGCGAGCCGAAGCGTTCCTGCAAGCTGAAACTGAAGGACGTGGAGGGCGCGGATATCCTCACCATAGAAGGAGTTAGGGCTCCGGACGGCGGGCTGCACCCCATCCAGCAGGCCTTCCTCGACGCCGGAGCTATCCAGTGCGGATTCTGCACCCCTGGGATGGTGTTGGCAAGCTATGCCTTGTTGATGAAAAACCCCCACCCATCACGCGCTGAGGCTCGTCAAGCCATTAAGGGGAATCTCTGTCGCTGCACCGGCTATCAGCAGATCATCGATGCCGTGCTGCTGGCCGCCCAAAGCATGGACAAAAAATATTAATAAACGCATACGAGGCAATCATGAACAACATCGAAGCCATAAAGAACCGCTTGAAAGAACTTGAGAGTTTGGATCCAGCCCGCTTTGGCAGGGATTTTCTGCTTACTTGGGAGCACAGCGAGGACGACCTCAGGGCCGTGATGCTGGTGGCGGATATCCTGCAACTGCTGCATCGGGAGAAAAAGCCCTGGCGCATCTTCGATTACGGCCTGGCCATTTCCATCTTTCGCGACAACAGCACCCGCACCCGCTTCAGCTTTGCCTCCGCGGTGAACGGCCTGGGCCTGGCGCTGTCAGAACTCGACGAGGTGAAGTCCCAGATTGCCCATGGCGAAACGGTGCGCGAAACCGCCGCCATGATCTCCTTTTTGACCGAAGTGATCGGCATCCGCGACGACATGTACCCCGGCGAGGGGCATTCATACATGCTGGAGGTGGCGGATGCTGTTACCGAAAGCTATCAGCAGGGCGTTCTGGCGCAGCGTCCCACTTTGGTGAACCTGCAATGCGACCTCGACCATCCCACCCAGAGCCTGGCCGACCTGCTCAAGCTGAAAGACTATTTCGGCGGGCTGGACCAGCTGAAAGGCAAAAAGATCGCCATGAGCTGGGCTTACAGCCCCTCCTACGGCAAACCGCTCTCCGTGCCCCAGGGCGTGATCAACCTCATGAGCCGTTTCGGCATGGAGGTGGTTCTGGCCCATCCCCAAGGCTACGATCTGCTGCCGGAAACGGTGGAATCAGCGGCTAAGTTTGCAGCAGCCAGCGGTGGTTCCTTCCGGATCACGCATGATATGGCCGACGCCTTTGCCGGGGCGGATGTGGTCTATCCCAAATCCTGGGCGCCAATGTCGGTGATGCAGGAGCGCACCAGATTGCTCAGGCAGGGCGACCGCGAGGGCCTGAAAGCCCTGGAACAGCATTGCCTGGCCGAAAACGCCCGCCACGCGGACTGGGAATGCACCGAAGAGATGATGAAGCTCACCCGGGGCGGCAACGCGCTCTATGAGCACTGCCTTCCGGCCGACATCTCCGGCGTCAGCTGCGCCCGGGGCGAGGTGACGAAATCCGTCTTTGAACGCTATCGCCTGCACACCTATCAGGAAGCGGGCTTCAAGCCCTTCGTGATCGCGGCCATGATCTTCACGGCCAAGGTGCGTGACATCACTTCCAGAATAAACTCTTTCATTTAACACAGAGGCACAGAGACGCAGAGATAAAGAGAGATGTTATATGATCATTAGAGATGAGGAGAGACTGAAGGGCATTACAGGCCAAATCATAGGTGCCAGCATTGAGATCCACAGAACACTGGGTCCGGGTTTGCTGGAGAAGGTTTACCACGACTGCCTTTGTTATGAACTTGATAAAAAAGGTCTTGTCTACATCAGAGAACCTAAGCTCAAGCTAAAGTATAAAGACACTGAGATCAATTTTGAACTGAAGCCGGACCTGATCGTGGAAGATTCTGTGATTGTGGAGCTCAAAGCTGTCCTTGAGATGCATCCTGTTTATGAAGCACAGATCCTAAGTTATCTGAAACTGACAGGTATGATGGTGGGGCTGCTCATCAATTTCCACACTCCCCTACTGGTGAATGGTATCCGGCGCTTCACCATGCAGGGAAATCAATTGCCTGACGATTGGGAAAAACGCTGAGCATGCGACTAAACCTCCCCATCTTCACGCTTATGGATCTCTCTGTGTCTCTGTGCCTCCCCATCTCTGTGTTTAAAAAAAAATAGGAGCATAAATGCCTAAACTGATAACCTACAAAAACCCTGACATCATCAAAAAGAACGCCCGCCGCTGCAAAGAGCGCGGCATCATCCTGCCCACCATCCGCCAGCAGATGTTCCCGGAGACCATCCCGGACGAGATCAAGAAACGGCTCCAGCCCATCGGCCTGTGGGACATCGATCCCCTGAACCTCTTCCGCATCACCTGGAAAAACGACATCGAAACCGGGCTCTTCGGACCTCCGGACTTCTACGAGCTGCCCTCCTCCGTCACCGGGGTCAAGGCCCGGGTCATCGGCCTGGTGGGCAAGTACTTCCCCACCGGAGCCCACAAGGTTGGAGCCGCCTACGGTTGCATGGCCCCGCGCCTGGCCAGCGGCGAGTTCGATCCCGAGTTTGACAAAGCGGTCTGGCCCTCCACCGGAAATTATTGCCGCGGCGGCGCTTTCGATTGCGCCCTGCTGGCTTGCCCCGCGGTGGCCATTCTGCCGGAGGAGATGAGCCAGGAACGCTTCGACTGGCTGCGCGAGATCGGCGCCGAGGTGATCGCCACCCCCGGCTGTGAATCCAACGTGAAAGAGATCTTCGACAAATGCCACGAGCTGCGTGCCGATCCCCACAACTTCATCCTCAACCAGTTCGACGAATTCGGCAACCCCTTCTGGCACTACCATGTAACCGGCGACGCCATCACCGAGGTCTGGGACCTGGTGAAAACACCTGCCAACCGGATGAGTGCTTTTGTAAGCGCCACCGGTTCCGCCGGCACCATCGCCGCGGGGGATTTCCTCAAAAAGCGCTTCCCACTGATGAAAACCACCGCCGCCGAGGCCCTGGAATGCCCAACCCTACTGAACAACGGTTTTGGCGGGCACCGCATCGAGGGCATCGGCGACAAGCATGTGCCCTGGGTGCACAACGTGCGCAACACCGATGCCGTCGCCGCCATTCGCGATGAAGACTGCATGAGGCTTCTGCGCCTCTTCAACGAACCCGCCGGACACGAATTCCTCATCCGCGAAGGCGTTCCCGAGAAGGTGGTCAAAGACCTGCCCCTGCTGGGGATATCCTCCATCGGCAACCTGCTGGCCTGCATCAAACACGCCAAATACTTCGAATACGGCCCCGACGACGTCATTTTCACCATCTTTACCGATTCGGCCGACCTCTACCTGTCCCGGATCAAGCAACAGAAAGACCTCAAGGGTGAATACACTCCGCTGCAGGCCGCGCTGGACCGGGAGGCCGCCCTCAACTGCCAGCAAACGGACAATTTCCTGGAACTCACCCACACGGAAAGAAAACGCATCCACAACCTCAAATACTACACCTGGGTGGAGCAGCAGGGCAAGACCTACGAAGAGATCCTGCGCCAGTGGGAGGACCCGGACTATTGGACCGAAACCTTTGATGAAAACCTCGACGAACTGGATCAGGCTATTGAAGAATTCAACGCCCTGCTCTGAGATCATCGCGGTTATCCCTGCCTCCGGAACCGGCGGGCGTTTCGGCGGACCCAAAGTTGACGCCCGGATCGGCACTGAGACGTTCGCCGGGCGCATCTCCGCCACACTGAGAAAGGCGGGGTTAGAACGGATCCACATTGCCCGGGATCTTAACACCCCGGACATGCTGGCCACCCTGAGGCTGGCGTTGCAAGAGGCCCGGACCCCGGAAGCCAAAGCCTGCTTGGTTTTTCCGGTTGACCATCCATTCGTGAAACCGGAGACCGTCAATAGCCTCTGCGCGGCCTGGCAAGCCAGGCCGGAAGCGGTTTTCCGACCCGCGTACCAAGGCCGGCCCGGACATCCGGTGCTGATCCCGCTCTGGCTGGATCTCCTGGCTGACGATCAGGGCTGCGGCCTGGCCGGGATAATCCGCTCCCAAGCCTGCAGCGTGATCGACGTCCCGGTGGACGATGAGGCCGTGCTGCACAACGTCAACTACCCCAGTGACCTGGAGGTCTGATGGAATTCATGGAACTTGTCACCAGCCGCCACAGCGTGCGGAATTACCTGCCCGATCCCATCCCGAAAGAGGTCCTGGCAGAAATTTTGGAAGCCGGGCGCCTGGCTCCTTCGGCCCAAAACCGCCAGCCCTGGCGCTATCTGGTGCTGTCGAACAACGAACAGGTGAAAAAACTGGCCCTGAACTGCGGGCTGATCGGGCTTTCCAACATCTTCATCCGCAGCGCGCCCTGCCTGATCGTGGCTTGCGCCGACACCTCCAAAAATGTAAGGATCAACCAGCAGGATTACTATCTGGTGGATACCGCCATCTCTTTGCAGCAGATGGCGTTGGCTGCCTGGAACCGCGGTATCGGCAGTTGCTGGCTGGCCGCCTTCAGCGAAAAACCGGTGAAAAAATATCTTGGTATCCCAGCCAAATGGCGCGTGGTGGCGCTGCTGCCCCTGGGTTATCCGGCAGAGAGTAAAACCATGTACACCAAGGCCATGAGCTTCTTCGCCGGAAGCAAGGACCGCCTGCCGCTGGACAAGATCGTCAGCTATTTCAGCCAGGAAGACCAATGAGTGCCACTTACTTCCCCTGCGCCATAGGCCAGTTCCTCTGGCAGAAAAACACCCACGTCCTCGAAACCCTGCAAGGCCTTAAACAGCAGTCCTGATCTACAGTTTAAGCAGCTTGCGCGTTAGTGTTTCATCGCCACAGCGGAGACGGATGAAATAGATGCCGGCACTCGCCGCGCGGCCCTGATCATCGTCACCGTTCCAGACCAGCTGATGTTCCCCGGCCCTGGCTTCCATGGGTGGAAAGCGTTTTAAAAGTTGCCCGCGGATATTATAGACGGAGCAGAGGGCGGGCAAGTTCTTTGGCTGGGTCCAGCTGATCTTCACTGCTGCGTTGAAGGGGTTGGGATAACAATCCTTAACTACAAGTGCACCGGGAAGATCCGGCTCCGGCGGAGTGGGCGAGCCGTTGCTGGAAAACTTCTGGGCGTAAACCCCCCAAAGCGGTTGAGCGCCGGATCCACCGGACCGGGCGTCCGCCCAGCAGAGGATCAGGTCATTTTCTCCGGATCCAGCGATCAAAGGGGCGTTCTGGCTGTAAGGTCCGCCAGCCAGCAGTTCGGGCTTGCCTTCGATCTGCTCTCCGGGCTCCAGCCGGCGGTACCAGAGGTCCAGGTTGTCATCGTAATCCGGGTTGTAATTGCCGCTCCAGGCCACCAGCAGCCCGCCGTCCGCGAATCTGCCCAGGTCCATGGAGCCCGCTTCCAGCAGGTTGTTGCCATCCAGCAGCAGTCCTGGTTCGGGATAGAGCAGGTTGCCGCCGGGGTCCACGGTTTGCAGATAGGCACCCCGGTTGCCGTTGGCGTAAAAACCGTAGCCCACCGAAACTCCGCTGGCCTCAGCCAGACAGCCCATGTACATGTGAGGTGCAGCGTGGATCAGCCTTCCGGCCTCGCCCCAGGGCAATTCTCCCCCGCTGTTCACCCTTTGGGCGTAAAAGTTTTCCAACGCGAAGCTTCCCGCGAAGATCAGCAGGTCCGGTCCGCTGAGAGCCACGTCCGCCACCAGCAGATCGTTCAGCTCGCTGGTGCTGAAGATCAGATTGCTCCCGGCACTCCAGCCGGGCAGCTCCAGGCCGTTGGCATCCAGCAGCTTGCCTCTGATCTGATAAGTTCCGGGCTGGCTCCGCACCGCCCAGGTGAAATACCTTCCCTCCGGCGCTCCCAAGTCGCGCGGGGCCTGGCTCAGATCGTCCGCCAAAACCACTCCCGCCGTTCCCCACAT
>JAJBBF010000137.1 GCA_020532215.1 Candidatus Cloacimonadota bacterium | reverse complement strand
TTTCGAAGGTGAGCTGCGGGGCCAGTACAAGATCTTGCGGGCGGTGAAGAACCGCTTTGGCTCCACCAACGAGATCGGCATCTTTGAAATGACCAACCTGGGCCTGGTGGAAGTGCCCAATCCCAACCACATCTTCCTGTCGGACGACGGCGAGCACATTGGCACCGCGATCGGTTGCGTGATGGAGGGCTCGAGGTCCTTCATCGTGGAGGTGCAATCCCTGGCCACCGCCTCCAATTACGGCACCCCCCAACGCGTGGTGGTGGGGCTGGAGCAGAAAAAACTGGCCATTCTGCTGGCCATTCTGGAAAAGAACCTGGCCCTGTACCTGCGTTCCAGCGACGTGTTCATCAATCTGGCAGGCGGCATCCGCTCCTCCGATCCCGGCCTCGACCTGGCCATTCTGGCGGCGATAATCTCCAGCCTGAAAGACAAGCCCCTGCCGGAGAAAGCGGTGTTTATCGGCGAAGTTGGATTGAACGGCGAAGTGCGGCCAGTGGCCCAGCTGGACGCCCGGGTGAGGGAAGCCGTGAAGCTTGGCTACGAGCGGGTGTTTGTCTCCGCGCGCGCGAAGCTGCGGCAGAAAAGCAAAGTGATCAAGCTCCGCGATGTGAGGGAGCTTTATGGCGCCCTGGAAAAGTGAGCGGACAGGCTCCGTCAGGCGGGAAAGCCGGTTCGGGGGCAGTCCGGCTGATGGCGCTTGACAAAATTTGCCGGGGTGAAACCTAAGCTTATGAATTCAAAATACGTATTGCTGATCATGATCGCAACCCTCTGCGTGGTGGGGATCCATCAACTCACCAGCGCCGGCGGGCAGAGCTATCCGGAATTTAAGTTTTCCGTGGGGCAAATAGCTGAATACGACATTTTGGCCCCCTTTGATTTTCCGATCCTGAAAACCGAGCAGCAGGTCCAGGAAGAATACGCCCAGAAACTGGCTGAAGCGGGCAAGCCGTATTCCCTCAGCCCGGACGTGGAGTTTGAGGCCTACAGCAACCTGGACCAGCTTTTTGACCTGATCTACGAAGCTTCCGAAAGCTCCGACCCCGGAGCGGTGGTCCTCAGCGCCAGGCAGCAGGGTTTTCAGCTGGACAATCCCGGCCTCCTGCTCTCCGGAGACAAGCGGCGCATAGCCGCGGCCCACGCCAGGATCAAACAGGCGCTGGAAGAGCTCTATCAGGCTGGGATCTACCGGGGCTTGACGGGGGAGAACGTGCTGGTGGCCACCGGCGCTGGCCTGCAAAAACGCAGCCTGGCCCGCTATTTTGAGCTCGACGAGGCCAACCGCCTGATCCTGCAAAAGCTGGAACCCCTGCAGGCGCTGCTGGTGGAGAAGAATTCGGCCAAGCTGGTCCTGGCCAATCTGGTGGTGGACGCCGAAGCTTTCGCCGCCATCCAGAAGCAGGTATTGGATTCGATCGACCCGGCCAGCGGCCTGGTACAGCAGAACGAAGTGATCATCCGCCGCAACCAGCGGCTGACCCAGGAAGACATCATCAAAATGGACTCGCTAACCCGCGAATACCAGGCCCGGGGGGAAAGGAAATCCTCCCTGCTCCAGTGGCTGGGCATCATGGGATTTCTGCTCTTCGTGCTGCTGATCATCCTCACTTTCAACCTCTATTACTGGCATACGCCGCTGCGTGAGGAATACGGCCTGGGGGGCGCCGCGGTCCTCAATTCCGGATTTCTGTTTCTGATCCTGGCAGCCCTTCTGACCAACAACCTGCTGGGGCTGCCGGTAAGCCTGATCCCCTTCGCCCTGGTGGCCATTTCCGCGGCCATTCTGCTGGGCTATGATTTCGGCATCTTCTATTCCGTTTGCGCCATCCTGTTGCTGGGGCCATTTTTGAATTGGGACGCGCCGGGGATGTCTCTCCTGATGCTCTCCACCCTCTTCACTTTGGTCCTGATCCGCAGATTCAGATCCCGGCATGAATTCATCAAGATCTGGCTGTTCCTCTACCTCTCCACAAACCTGATCAACGGCGCTCTCTCCATGCTTTCCTACACCGGCGACAACCTGGTGGAAAAGCTGCAGGGCCTGGCCCGGATAGCCGGATACTCGCTGGTTTCAACCACCATCGCGGTTCTGGGCCTGCTGGGGATCGTAAGCTATTTTGAACGCAGGTGGAACCGCGCCACCAAACAGATCCTGCTGGAACTGCAGGACTTCAACCATCCCCTGCTGAAAAAGCTGGCCACCCAGGCCGTTGGCACCTACCACCACAGCCTCATCGTGGGCAATCTGGCGGAACGGGCGGCGGAGGCGATAGGCGCGAACTCTTTGCTGGCCAGGGTTGGCAGCTATTTCCACGATATCGGGAAATCGGTCAATCCGCAGATATTCACGGAAAACAACGAGGAATCGTCGGAATTCTATGAAAAATACACTCCGGAAGAAAGCGCCGACATCATCCGCGACCACGTGAAGGAAGGAGTGGTGCTGGCGGCCAAGCACCGCGTGCCCAAAGCCGTGATCGACATCATCTGGCAGCACCACGGCACCAGCTACATCCGCTATTTCCTGGACGCCGCCCAGCGCCAGGGCGAGGTTTCAGACCTTGACGCCTTTCGCTATCCGGGGCCCCTGCCCCAAAGCAAGGAAGCGGCTCTGGTGATGCTGGCGGACGTGGTGGAATCCACCAGCAAGTCCAAAAACGTGGCCGGGGAAGAGGAGATCGCCAGGCTGGTGGAGGAAACCATCCTGCGCCTGATCCGGGAAGGCCAGTTTGACGAAGCCCCCATCACCATCAGGGATCTGGCTTTGGCCAAAGCGGCGATGTGCCCTGTTTTGGAAAGCGTGTTCCGCAAGCGGCTGGAGTATCCCGAAGACCGGTCTGATGAGTGAGCTCAGCTTTAATTTCGAAAACGGGACGGATGTCCCGGTGGACCCCCAACCGCTGGAAACGGCGGCCGGGATCATCTGCTCCGCCGAGCTGCCCGGCGGTGTTTGTGAGATCGGGCTCCTGATCTGTTCCGATCAAGAGATCCGAAGATACAACCAGCTCTACCGCGGGGATGATTCCGTAACCGATGTGCTCTGTTTCAACGGGTCGGAAGGGCTTCCCGGGGAGGTTTCGCCGCAGCGGAAGACCCTGATCTGCGATATTCTGATTGACATAAAACAAGTGGAGCGGCAAAAGGGTTCCAAAAGCTTAGATAAGGAATTGATGGAGATTTTTATCCATGGCCTGCTGCATGGATTTGGCTACGACCACATCCGCGCGGGAGACTGCGAACATATGAAAGACAAGGAAAACTACTACACAAAAATGATGGAGGGTACCCGCACAAGTGGATGACGGCCCTATATTGCCTTTATTACTGATCATCTTTGTTTTGCTGCTGCTGTCTGCCTTTTTCTCGGGAGCTGAAACCGCCTTTTTCTCGCTCCCGCGCATCTATCTGAAGAAACTGGAAAACAGCAAAAGCGCCAGCGCCAAAAGGATCCTGAACATGCTGAGGCAGCCCCGGCAACTTTTGGTGACCATTCTGCTGGGCAACACCTTTGTGAACATGGGCATCTCGTCCCTGAGCGCGCTGGTGGCCATCAGGTTCGCCAAAAGCATGGGCGTGAACACCTCCATGGCCGTAACGCTGCAGGTGGTGGTTACCACCCTGGTGATAGTTACTTTCTGCGAGATCATCCCCAAGCTGGTGGCGCTGTCCACGGCCAACGATTTTGCCCGGATCGTAAGCCTGCCCCTGCAGATCACGAACTATGTGCTCTTTCTGCCCGTGTGGCTGGTCGACAAGCTCAGCCTGCTGATCTCCAGCAGGCAAAATTCGGATAAACACCTGATGTCCCGCCTCACCGCGGAGGAATTTCACAACCTGATCCAGTCTGAACATTCCAAACACAGCCTGGATGAGAATGAGAAGCAGATGCTGGTGGGGCTGTTCCGCTTCCGGGAAGCCAAACTTACCGAGATCTACGTTCCCCGGGTGAAGGTGCAGGCGATCGAAGCCAACCAGACCCTCGATGGCCTGCGGGACCTGATCATCACCAGCGGCCATTCCCGGATCCCCGTGTACCGGGAAACCATCGACGACATCATCGGGGTGATCTATGTGAAAGACCTGCTGCTCTTTCCCGAAAAGAAAAGCATCACCGAGCTGATGCGCCCCGCCTGGTTCGTTACGGAAAACATGAAGGTCCAGACCCTGCTGAACCAGTTCAAGACCAAAAAAGTGCAGATGGCTGTGGTGGTGGACGAATATGGCGGAACCTCCGGGATCATCTCGCTGGAAGACATTCTGGAAGAGATCGTGGGCGAGATCCACGACGAGTATGACGTCGATGAGACCCCGGAATTGGTGCGCGTCGACGCCAAAACCTGCCGGGTGCGGGGAGTGTACAACATCCGCCAGTTCAACCAGGAATTCAACGCGGACATCGATGCCGATGAATACGACAACGTGGCGGAATTCCTGCTCAGCCAGTTCAACCATGTGCCCGCGGCGGGCGAGGTCCACCTGCTGGACAACGCCCTGATCTTCAAAGTTTTGGAAAGCGATGGCAGGAGTATCAAGCTGGTGGAGGTCACCCAGCTTGAGGAAGAGATGATCTGACCGATGGCTGGGGCCCGCAGCAGCAAAGGCCGGGGCGGAGCGCGCCGGGGCAGGTTTTTCCCCGCCGCCGTCTGGCCGCCTGTCCTCTGGTTCGCTCTCATCTGGGTGGTGTCGTCCCTGCCGGGCAGGCAGCTGCCCTCGCCTCAGGTTTTTAGCCTGGACAAACTGGGGCATATCGGGGTATATCTGGTCCTGGGCTTGCTCACCAACCGCGCGGCCCGCTTGCTGGGCTTCCGCTGGAAACAGCTCTGGTGGGTTTATCTGCTGCTGTTGGTTACTGCCGGTCTGGACGAGCTGCATCAGCTCTACATTCCCCAGAGGTCGGTCTCCGTTTGGGATTTTGCCGCCAACGCCCTGGGGCTGGGCCTGGCTTTCGGCGCGGGATGGATCAGGCGTGATAACGGTTGAAAGCCTGAATCTGGAACTGGACGGCCAGGCCATCCTCAGGGATGTAAGCTTCCAGCTGGAGGATGGCCAAAACCTGATCATCATGGGGCGCAGCGGCTCCGGGAAAACCATGCTGATCAAAACCCTGATGGGGTTTTTTCACCCGGACAGCGGATCGGTGAGCGTTGACGGGATCGATATCCACGCCGATTCAGACTATCCGGATTCGGTGATCCGGCACGGTTTCGCGATGGTTTTTCAGTATTCGGCCTTGCTGGATTCCTACACAGTTTTCCAGAATGTGGCCCTCTCCCTCTATGAAAGGGATGAGCTGGATCCGGAGGCCATCCGGGCCAGGGTGCGCAAATGCCTGGCCGTGGTTGGGCTGGACGAGATGCTGGATAAATATCCTTCCGAACTCAGCGGCGGCATGCGCAAACGCGTGGGCATTGCCCGGGCCCTGGTTTACGACCCGCGCTACATCATTTTCGACGAACCCGTATCCGGACTGGATCCGATCACCGCGGCCGAGATCCTCTATTACATCACCCAGATCATTGCTTCCGTGCAGGCCACCACCATCACCATCACCCACGACACCCAGGGCCTGTCCGCCATTGGCGACCAGGTTTTGTTCCTGGATCAGGGGCGGGTTCTGTATTATGGTTCCCTGGCCGGGCTGCGGCTGTCGCCGGATCCCCTGATCCGGCAGTTCCTGCAGGCCCAGCCATGAAGCGTCCGCGCTTTCGCCGCTAACGGGGATATAATGTCAAGCGGCAGCACCAAGCCCCTTTTAACGCTGGCTTTCCTAACCGCCACCGCCTGCAGCATCCATGTGGTTGAAAGCCTGGTCATGCGCCTGCTGCCGGTTCCCTTCATTCGCCTGGGGCTTTCCAACATCGTGGTGATGTATCTGCTGTTCGAAAAGAAACCGCTGCAGGCGATCGTGGTCAACGTCACCAAATCCATTGTTGGCGGGGCCGTAACGTTCACCCTGCTTTCCCCGGCCACCCTGCTCTCCCTCTGCGGCGGCCTGGCGGCCATTTTTGCCATGTGGGCGGCCATCGCGGCGAACCCTGGCTTCTCCGAATACGGGGTGAGCGTCTGTGGCGCGGTGGCGCACAACC
>JAJBBF010000029.1 GCA_020532215.1 Candidatus Cloacimonadota bacterium | reverse complement strand
CAGCGCCGATCAGATGGAAGCCTTCTATCAGGATTACCTGCGCTGGATGGATCTTGATCTTAGTCTTTCCGACCTCAGTTCGCTGGTGAACCCCTCCGTCCATTACGAGGAACTGCCTCAGCCGCTGGAAGTTAGAAACGGCATTCCCAGTTTTTATCCCCGCTCTTTTTACCAAAATGGAGAAACCCGGCTCGAACGCCTCAACCAGGCCGCGCGTTGGCTGAAACGGAACTACAAGATCAACCCCGACAAGGCTTTGAGTGGGATGCCGCCGCTGCACGTCATCCTCCGCAAAAAATATCTCAACAACGCCCAATACAAACTGCTAGCCGTCAGCCTGGCCCGCGCCAACGGCATCCCGGCAGATTACACCTATCGCGCCAACCTCATCAACGTCGCTTATGGCGACGGCGAATACGGCTATTACGATCTGGAGGCCTGCGCCCCGGAGACGGATCCTGCTGCCGAGGAAGCCTTTATGGACCTGACCGTGCTCGTTTCCGACGAATCCGGCGCGCCCTTGGGGTCCAACGAAAGAGCCGCGCTCAGGCTTTCCAACCTCCGCGCCGGAGACTATTACTGGCTCGACGGCGAATCCGGCCAGGACGAGGGCAACGGCGTCCACAGTTTCCGGGCGCCCAAGGGCGAGTACTACCTTTCCGCCAGTTACCGTGTTTCGGACAGCCAGACCGCTTTCCAGACCAAACATCTGGACCTCTCCCAAGCCGACAGCCTAACGGTGGAGATCTTCCTGAAAGACTATCCCCGCGGCTGGAACAACGGCGTCTATTACAAACTTACGGAACTGCTCACACCGGCGGATACAACTGGCTGCGAAATCTTCCTGATCGGCAATCACGACCAGGAAAACAGCATCCGCCTGGCCGAGAAACTGCGTTCCCTGGGCCGGGAATTCCTCTGGGTGGGTTACGAGCCGGCCCCGCAAACAATTGCCAACTATGTGGTTAGCGACCTCTGGGCTGAGTGGGTGGCGGAGGACCAGCGCAACCGCGTGCGCACCATCACCCTCACCCTCAAAAACGGAAAGTGGGACAGCTACGAAGGTATCTGGGACAGCCTTCCGGAGTGACCTTTTAAACCGGGATCTTGGCCGGAAGCCCTGATCAGTGCTTCCAAACCTTTTTCGGATCCCATGATCCGGCCCTGAGCCCCTTCCTGTTCGCCTCTTGTTCGCCTCCCGCTGAGTTCTCCCCTAAAAAGCGGGAACTCAGCGGGAGGCGGACAAGGGGTGAGTAGGGGACGGCAAAGATCGAGACCTGCCCTGTTTAAGGTCGTAAAAGTCTATGGACTGACAGCTTACAGATGGTTGAACAAGCTGTTGTATCCCTTGCAGCCGATGGTTGTATCAGTTTGTTTGGGGTCAGTATGGATGCTGGGATTCGAGCCGCAGTTCCAGGGCGTTTTCGATCTCATGTTTGGACAGATGGGCATAGCGGTCGAGTTTCAGGAACGGGGGCAGAATGCCTTTGAAGATCAGGTACTCGCCGTTGTAGATACGCGCCTGGTTGCCCTCAAGGTCTGGAGCCAGCTCCAGTTCCCAGCCTCCGGGGCTTTTGGTCAACTTATACCAGGCCTCTGCTGCCCTGAACATTTTTCCTGCCAGGCTTGGACGGCTGTCGTACTCTCTTTTACCCGCTCTCAGTTGCGCATCATCCAAGTCGTCCCGCGAAAAGCTTGCATCCTTGGATACCCTTTTTTCCAGATCCAGGGAAGGGATCGATCTGCTCACGTCAAGACAAGATTTCTGATACATTCGCATTACCAGAGGCTCTTTCTGCAGTTCCAGCTGTGGTATCCAGAGTGAAGCTGTGAGTGAATTGACAGAGGGGATCCGGTAGGCGCAGGTCAGCTCATGTTCCTTGATCCTGAACTGAGCTCGCCAGCGGCCGATGTTTTCCCAGTAGAGGGGTTTTCCGCTGAAACGGTTGCCTTCGGCAAGCCAGGCGCCTTCGAGCTGGCCAAAGGTGTAGGCGTCGGTCTCGTCCAGCACCACGCTGCCGAGTATCTGCTCCCGGGAGAGGGTGAAGGCGTTGTCCAGTTCGGCGATATAGGAGCCATTGGCGCCGGGGAATTCGAGGTCGAAGTAAGTCCCAAACTGCTTGAAATTGCTAACTTTAAGGGCTGTAAAGCGATCTTCGGCGATCTGCGCGATCACCATATAAAGGATCAGGAAATCGCTGTCGGAAAGTAGGCGGACGTTGCCAAAGACGCGTTCGGGGGTGAACTGGAGCGGGTCTGCGGAGACCGCTTCGGCCAGAGGAGGAGCAGCGGAAGGCCAGGTGATTTGGTCCCCGTGTTCCGGGCGGATCGATTCCAGATACATCTCCCAGAGGTTTTTTCCGTAGCTGTCGTCCAGTATCTTAAACATTTTGCTCATCCCTTATGTCTCTATATGTTTCCAGCACCGGGGTTTCCTGACACAATTGTGGCAGCCAGAGCGCGCTGAACAGCCTCACTTCCTCTGTGGCAAAGTCTTTATCCGCTATCCAGGCAAGCAGTTTTTGGCGGAGGCGAGAATGGATCTGGTCGATATTGGCATTGCTTTCCCGGGCCAGGCGCCGGGTGGGATAGCCGCAGAGGACCTCGTAATAATGGCAGAGGGCGTTCAGGTATTTGAGTGGCCAGTCATCCCGGAGGCGCAGATAAAGCTCGTGGGCGCGTTCCCTGTTGTGAAGGTCGTCCATGATCTCTGCCAGGGTCCTGGGCATGGAGATATTGCCATCCAGCTGACCGTATTGAGGGGCGTCACCCAGTCCGTCGTCCTCCCCGGCCAGGTCTTGGAGCGGCCTTTCGCCTTTCTGCCAGAGGCTGTCGATCACCTCTTTGTTGCAGAGGATGAGGTTGTTTTCCAGCACTCTGTACAAATAGGGGTAAAAGCTCTGGGATCCCTGTTCAATACGGCGGTTGAGGATGTCCAGCTGGGGTTTGAGGCGGGCGTAAAGGCAGGCGGCGCGGCTGGCGAGTGTATCCCAATAGTCTTGGTGGCGGCGCTGGCAGAGGTTCCGGATCAGGTTGTTCTGGGGTCTCCGGACCCGCTGGATGAAGCAGATCAGATACCAAAACCCCTCATCGGCTTCCGGTCCCGCGGCTTGTGAGCGCAACAGGCCCCAGATCCTGTTCAGCAGGATCGCGAAATCCAGGTCATGTCCGCTGATCCGGTCCCGCCATTCCTGGTAGCGCCTTTGGGCTGGGTTTGCGTTCATCCTCTCTGTGCTCCCTGCGGCCTGTTTTGATCAGTTCTGATCTTCTTCAGGCAAGCATCGAAGAACAGAGAAATATGTCAATCGGAATTTTTTTGTCAGAACAGCGGCGCGGCTCCTAATATACAAAGTTAGGAGGCCGCGAGGTTTCCGAGTTTCACAAGATCATACTTTAGGAGGTAAGATAAATGAAACAGGCACTACTGAAAAATCTGGAGGGCTATCGCTGCGCGCCGGGGATTTCGGCCCGGGGGCTAACGATCATTCCGGTGACCCGCGCCGAAGCCGGTTGTTCGGAGAACTATCTTTCACTGCACCAAGCTTTTAAAAGCGGCGTGATCACTGTTACAGAAGTAAACCAGGGCGGTAGCGTTCCCAATCTCAAGGTGATCAATCGAGGCAAGCTTCCGGTGTTGATCCTGGATGGCGAGGAGCTGCGCGGGGCCAAGCAAAACAGGATCCTCAACGCCAGCGTTCTGGTTCCCGCGGACAGCGAGCTGGTGATACCTGTAAGTTGCACAGAGGCAGGTCGTTGGAGCTATCATAAGGCGGATTTCGAGGAATCCGGCAACGTGATCGCCGCCAGCATGAAACCCGGCAAGATGGACACGGTGAGCCAGAATCTGAAGCACAGCGTCGCCTTCCAGGCCGATCAAAGCGCCGTCTGGCACGATGTGGAGCACTTACAGAGGAGAATGGGCACACGTTCCAGAACCTCGGCCATGGCGGACGTCTATGAAGCACAGAGAGAGAATCTGGACGAGTTTGAGAAGATATTCCGCTGCGAAGAACTGGCCGGCGATCAGTGCGGAATTTTGGTGGAGAAAGACGGAAGTTTCGCGGGGCTGGAACTGGTCTCACATCCGGCGATCTGGCTGGATGTGCGGGATAAGATAATCCGCAGCTACGCCATCGAGGTGATAAACCGGCCTCAAGGTGAGCGGAGGCAGGTGGAAGCGATCGGAAACGAGATCGACAGATTGTTCGAAAACATTGCTCTGGAGGGATTTAAGAGCGTGGGCCTTGGCGATGACCTCCGGATCGAAAAACCTGACCTGGTGGGCTCAGCGCTGGTTTGGGAAGAACAGCTGGTCCATCTGGCCGCCTATCCCCGGCTGGCCAGAAGGGAGGAAGTGCATTATCACAGCCCCAGATTCCGCAGCTAAAGACCGATAAGGGCATTTCTGCAGGGCCACAGGGCGTCCGCTAATCCGAGCGCCCTGTTTTTCCTGGTAACGATTTCAGCAGGCCAGATCAGTTTGGCTTGCTTCCATACTGGGCGGGTCATCAGTAATACTCGTAGCGGATGCTCAGGCTGTGGTTTTCGGTGCCCTGTTCCTGGCTGGAACTGAACTCCACCAGGTTGCCTTGGGCGTCGGTTTCATAGCGGTAGATCGTGGTGATCCGGTCGTTGGGCGAATTGTAGGCCTGTTTGCTGAGGCGGCCCTCGGAATCGTAGGTGTTGGTGTATTTGCGCATCAGATTGCCCTGGAAATCGTTGACGGTGCTTTCTTTGATCCGTCCCCCGGCGTCAAGGAGGTTGGTGGTCGTTTGGGTGGCGGCGTTGTTAAGATAATCCTGCAGGATGGTTACCTTGTTCTTTTTGGCATCTAAGCTGTATTTGGCAGTGTAGATGAATTTGCCGCCGGAGTCCTTTTTCTGGCTGGATACCAGGTTGCCCTGGCGGTCGTAATGGTGGATGAGGTCGCGGTGGCGGCGGCTGGGTACGGCGTAGTTGATGGCGATGCTGTAGCCGTCGGCGGTATAGGAGTAAAGGTGTTCGCGGCTGACGGCGTTGTTCTCGTCGTAAAAGACTATCCTGCTGAGATATCCCAGCTCGTCGTAATAGTATTCGGCTTCCGTTCCCAGGGCCGGGAAAATGCTGTCCTGATCGGCCGTTTGGGTGTCGAAGCCATCCTGGTAGGCATAGCGTTCCACCCGCTGCAGTTGACCGTCCGGGCGGTAATGGTAGCGGAAACCCCGGGGCAGCGAGCTGTGGGGATAAGTGATGGTGGTCAGGACTTTGCCGAGGCTGTCGAAGCGCACGATCACGTGGTCGCGCAGCGAGCCGGGTTCCCAGATAATGTCGCTGGTTTGGATATACATCTTGCGGACCTTGCCTTTGAGGCCGAAATCCTCCCAGTGAAGCTGGTCCAGTTCGCCATTCTTAAAAGGATACGCGTCCAGGGCGCTGTGGCGTTCCACATAAGGCGCGCCTGGGAGGGGATGGCTGCGCGGGGCAGTCTGCGCCAGGGTCAGGGTGGCCAGCGCCAGCAGTATGAACGTTAGGGTTGGTATTTTCATCTATGCTCCTTCATTGCCTATCATCTATAATACTATTCGATCTCCCTTTCCCTGTCAAGTTTTATCTGCCTCGGGAGCTTTAGCCGGAAACCTTACGCCAGCCGGGATCGAGCCCGCCCCGCAGCCAGAGATGGGCCCTACCCCTGATCAAAACACGGCCGCTGGCTACCTCCGCTTCGAAGGCGCCCTGCCGCTCTGAGGCCTGAAGCCCTTTGAGCGTCCTGAGCCCCAGCCTGGCCGACCAATAGGGTGCCAGAAAGGTTTGGGCGGAGCCGGTGACGGGATCTTCGGGTATGCCCTCCCAGGGCGCGAAATAGCGGCAGATATAGCCTTCCGGGCAAGGCGCCGAAACCGCGATCCCCAACCAGGGAAAGCCTTCAAGGCTGGCCAGGCTGGCAAAATCCGGCTTCATTTGCGCAATCTGTCGATGCTCCGGATAAACCAGGATCAAGTTGCGGCTGCGCCTGGCACAGAGGGTTTCGTCGGGTGTATCGGGACCCAGGGCTTCCAGATGATCGCCAGTCGCCTGGCAGGGTTCGGGCTCCTCGGCGGGAAAATCCAGCTCCAGCAATTCGCCTTTCTCGCTTACGGCAAGTTCCCCGGAAAGGCTGGCAAAGCTGACCCGGCCGCTTTCAGAGGTGGCAAACAGGGCTTTGGCGGCAGCCAGGGTTGCATGACCGCAGAGAGGCACCTCCACTTTTGGGGTGAACCAGCGGATGTGGTAAT
>JAJBBF010000036.1 GCA_020532215.1 Candidatus Cloacimonadota bacterium | reverse complement strand
GAACCCGGCTGTGTTATCCGTCAGGCCCTGGCTGACGGCAGACTGTCCGCTGAACGCTATGGCCGCTATCTGGCGCTGCTTGATGAACTCGAAGCCGCCGAGCAGCGCCAGCGCGGCTGGTGACGGACGCGCCGGGAATCCGCGCAAAAATCAGCTGTGGTCTTCCTCAAACTCGGCGTTTTTAAACTTGAGAACACTGCAATTCTCCTTTACTGCGCGCTGGATGCTGTCGCCAAATCCGCCGGCCGTTTCTGCTTGTATTTCCACGGAAATTCTCACATTGACATCGCACTGTTCAGTAAATTGCCGGATGACTTCGTCAACCAAATCGGCAAACTGTTTCTTAGCCTGGATCGGGTCAAGATCAATACTGCCATAAAAATGTTTTTTAATTGCTGGTTTGCCGGAAAACAGGCCAGACTGAAAGCCCCCGATCGCCCCTTCATCCTGAACCTGTGCGTTACCTGTGTTGCTGTCGTTCCTTGGCGAGTTCAAGCCTTGCGTTGACACCGGGCTGGTCAAGATTGCAGACCGCGCTTCTTCTTCACTGCGTAAAATTTCCTGAAAAGCCGCAGCCGCTGTTGGCTCAATCAGCAGCAATGTTGTATCCATAAAGGGCAATGCGGTTTCGCCGAAGCTAAAGCCAAGATAACGCTCCGCTTTACACCCTTGAGCCAAACCGAAAAAATCTTTGCTGCCAGCTCCGGCAGCTATGGTGTTTTGTAAAACGGCCTGGTTTTTCAAGCGTGGCAGGTAAAGCTGTTGACATAATTGTTGCCACAATTCATGAGCTGAACAGGTTGAACTATCCTTCCAGAACCAGTCCTTGAGTACTTTTGACAAGTGGATCGGCGCCCACTCGCCAATCAGCAACTCGTTTTCTTTGAGAATACGTTCTATTTCCTGCGTTGTCTGTGGCGCTCCTGGATTGAGAGCAAAAGATTCCCACACCAAATCGGACAGACCTTTGCCTGGCCGGGCTTCCTGCAATGGTGCCAGCAACCACCGGTAGGTTTCGCGAACCATTCGTTTGACCGTTTCTTCCGCCTGCAACAGGCTGTCCTGTGCCTGTTTGGCCATCAGATTGTCGAGTACGATGCGGTTATCTTTGTAATCGTCAACAATGCTGCGCCATGCAAGGTAAGAACGCACATGGTCCTTTAGCCGGCTGATATTGTCAGCGTCGGCGGCTACAAAAAACAGACGATTCATCTTGAATCGCGGCTGCTCGCCACGTTTTTTCAGAATCTCTGCAGCCTTTTCAACCGCCAGGTTTCGCCCTGTTTTGCTGAACGCCGTATCCGGCGGAAGAACCACCAACCGCAAAGCGCTATCGTCCGGCACATCGCCGCTACCAGTAAACACGTGAACTGCATTGAAAACGCCGCTGGCGAGGCTTTTCTGGATGCGTTCGCGAATTATTGGAAACACATCCTCATGCAACTGAAACCGTCGTTTACGTTCTTCCATCTCGCGCCGCAGATTCGGCCGGGTGTCGAGCCAGAAACGATTGTTGGCATGATTGAGATAATGAAGACGATCACCCAGACGACGCAGAGCGTCTTTGTAAACGCCGACCTGCTGACCCGGCTGAGCTACGCCGAGGAGGACATGCTCCAGTTCCACCCCACGCACCAATTGACTGGACGAGAATTGAGCCGAATGGGGCGCGCTGCCCAGAAAAATGGTCCGGGCCGTGCGGCGGCAGGCCTGCACGCTGCCAAAACGGGTATCCTGCTTCTCAATTTCCCAGGCTTCGGAGCGCTCGCCATCCACATCACGTTCAATCACCGGATCCCACCCCTGGGGCAGATAGTAGATGGCTTCGTTACGCGTGTCGGCATCCCTCAGCGGCAGGCTGCCGGGCATGATCAGCGGATCGTTGTTGCCGTCCTGCCACAGGCGATGAATCACCTTGGCCATCAGCTTCAGTACGCCACGCGTGCGTTGAAAGTTGTCCAGCGTTGACCAGTCTTCGTACAGCCGATCAAACACCTCGGGATGAATGGGATAGGCGTGCAGCAGTCGTCCCAGATATTTGCTGTCCTGGGTTTCCTGCGGAAAATCATCGCGGTTGGCAATGTAATAGTCGGCGAACGCACGGCAAACCGACTCCATCGCCAACTTATCGTTGATGCTGCTGAAGAGGCGGCGGCGGACGATTTCAAAAGCCTCTTCGGTCGCCACCGGTTTCCACAGCGCCTGCACCCGGCCGAAGTAATGTTCCAAGGCCCGCAGTGCCTTGACACCCTGCTGACTGCCCGCCTCACGATCCGAATAGGGTAGCGAGGCCAGCAGCACCGCCGTCGGTACCGCTTTCAAGGCCTCGGTCAGTGCCTGAACAAACGACAGCTGGGTATCGTAGGTGCCGCCCGAGAGGGTTTTGCCCTCCTCGAACTGCGACAGATAGCGCACCAGCTCGTCGATCAAAATCACACAGGGGCTGCATTCAGCCAGCAGGTCACTGAGTTCCTTTTTGCCGGGAGCCGTACCCGACTGATCCGCTTCTTTCACCTGTGCGTAACCGCATTCGCCACCCAGCTGCCAGGCCAGTTCGCCCCACAGGGTGCGAACGCTGCAGCCGGCATGAAGACGGGGTTTGCTGGCCATACTCAGCAACTCGACGCCATCCAGTACGGCAATCCGCGCTTGGGGCAACTCCGTCACTCCCGCAACGTCGAGAATGGGAGGAATACCCTGCAGTTCACTTGCCGGCACAGTGCCTTTGCCCAGATGGTAAACCGCCAGCATGGTGTGGGTTTTGCCGCCACCGAAAGCCGTTTGCAGTTGAATGACCGGATCGCCGCCTTTGCCAGCCAGCCGCCTGACCACCGAATCGAGCAACAGACGCATGCCTTCGGTGATGAAGGTTCGCTGAAAAAACAGCACCGGATTCTGATATTCATCATTGGCTGTGCCGGCATGTACTCGCGACAGATCGGCGGCAAATTCCGCCTGAACAAAATTACCGCTGCGAACATCGGAATGGGGCTCGGCAATTTCGCGCCAGGGCTTGAGAGTCATGGGGTTTTCCTTTCTTATCTCACCTGCCAGGGGACGGCCACTGCTGTATTCTTTTTGTCCATAACGATGGGATGAGGATCAATCGCCTTGAGTTCCCGGCGAAGCCGGTCTTTCAACTTGTCAGGCTCGATCACTTGAGGGCGCAGTCGGCTGGATTTGGCCGGCTGTTCGATATGGCAAACCACTCGAAGACGGGTAGCGCCTAGCATTTTTTTGGCAAAGAGCTTTTCATCCCGATCATTGGCCTGGGTTTTCGCCGCTGCCAACCCAGCCAGGGTGTCTCTCACCTTGATAGCAATTTCATCGGCTAGATCAACGGCCTTGGTGCGGTGATGACAGCGGTAATCCTTGATTTCGATCATCCAGGCCACAGAGCCGGAATGACACAGCAGATCCATCGCCTTATTGTCGCGATAACAGCCATTCTGAAACTGATTACGGTAAAACGACCAATCGTCATACTTGCACGCCATTACCGAATCGCTGAAGACAAAGGTCAGCTGCCCTTCCTGAATCTGAATCATGGCGATTCCTCAAGTTCCATAAAGCGATCGGACTGGGCCAATTCTTCATCCAGCAGCACCAGGGTCTGGATATCTTCCATGCGGTCGCTCTGTTCCACCGCCACCCCGTTATCCTGGGCCGCCAACGCCAACCAGCGGTGCGGCAGCCGGGCATAGGTTTTTGTCGCCAGCAACATTTCCAACTCGCGCAGCAAAAACAGGGAATGGGTCGCGATGAAGACCTGAACGCCCGCATCCGCCACCGCAACGATACTGGCGGCGATGGTCTTGATCAGTTTCGGATTCAGATTGCTTTCCGGTTCATCCCAGAACAGATAGCCCTTATCCAACAATGTGCCGGTACTGATCAAACGCCCCAGCATGGCCAGTTTGCGCAGACCTTCGGCCAACAGCGGCATTTCCATGCGCCCTTCGCCGGGAATCTGGACATAAATCTCCCCGCTGGCATTGTCGATTTCCATTCTTCCGCCGATGGCCTTTTCCAGCGGTTCAAGCATTTTTGCAACCCGTTGCTCTTTTTCGCCCTTTACCGGCGGATTTCCCAACAGCGACACCGTATCGCGCCAGGCTTCCTCGAACCGCAGATGGTAGTTGTCATACAGCGGCACGAACCAGGGGCACAGGGTGACCAATTCGCGCGTGGGGATGAAGACGGCAGGGCGATGTTTGTTTGCCGTGGGTGCCGCATCCACCTGGACACTCACACTCGATCCAGGCGAAAAGCTAAAAGCGCACGACTTTTCCCCCTCGGCCAGCGTCAGGGCAATCTCGCAGGGGGCATTGCCCTGCTTGCGTTTGACCAGGCGCCCCAGTTTGTCGGGGCGCAAGACGCCGGTCAATTTGGCGGCATAGGCCTTTTCCAGGCTGCCCTTGGTAAATTCCTTAGCATCCGCATGCACCTTGAGAACGGCATACAGCACCTTGAGCAGCTGACTTTTGCCCAGGCCGTTTTCACCGACGATCACATTCAGTCCGCCACAAAACCGGTAGTGGTCGTTAGGCAACGCTGCGAAATTGCGAATTCGCGCTTCTTTCAGCATGGTCGATCTCCTCAGATATCCAGGCCCAACTGGGTCCCGACAATGCCCGTCTCGCCGGCCGACTGCTCGATGCCGCTCCAGGCGGTGATCAGTTCGTTATAGGCGCGGGCTTCTTCGGCCCAGCCCTTGCGCTCGCACAGGGTGTAGAGGCGGTAGGCCAGCGCGCGGATGGGTTCGGCGCGGGCGGGCATGCGGGCGAGCAGGCTGCCTGCGGCGGTTTCACCGTCCTGGTTGAGGGCGCGGATCAGTTGGTGCAGGGCTTCCCACACCGGCACGCGGGTGTCGGTTTCCGGGTTCCAGTCGCGCGGCATCTCGGCCCATTTCAACAGGCGCAGGTCGCCCTTGCCGGATTCGACCACGCCGGCATCGGTCAGGCCGGACACGCTGGTGCCCTTGGCGCGGGCGAGCACGTCGGCCTCGCCATACTTGCCGGTGGCCCAGCCTTGGCCCTCGAACCAGTGCAGGCAGAACTGGGTGTCGTGGTCGAAGTCGTCCTCGGCGAGGAAGCGGTTGATGAGCTGCAGCGCGGTACGCACGCTCATCGGCTTGCCGTCGGCTTCCAGCACCGCCGCGTACTGGCTGAAGATCGCCATGCCGGGGCCGATGATGGCCTGCGACAGATCGACTGGCGCCACCGGGCTGTTGATGCCGCCGCGGGTCATGTCCATCAGCGCCTCGGGCAGTACGGCGTTGAGTTCGCGGATGAACTCACGACGGCTGACGGTGGCAGCGTCGGCGTCGCGCTTGCGGCAGACGAGGACGATGCTGGAGGCAAGGGCGTTGACAATTTTTTTCAGATTGCCCACCAGTTCTGTCCGCATTGGCCAAGTGCCATGAATACTGAATCCTGCTTGGATTACAGCCTCCAAAAACGTATCCCATCCGGTGTTTGAAGTACCTGCACCCTCTTTAGTCTCGCTTTGCTTGAACGCGTAGTAGATCGTGACAGGAAATGCTGGGTGCGCATGTTCCGCGAGATTGTGGATGGCGCGCGTCATACCATCGAGAAAAAACGCTTCGGCCTCTTGCTTGCCTCCATGGCGGTAAGGCGTAGCGACCAGCTCTTCAGCCTTGGGCACGGCCAGCGTCGCATATAGTCTAGGGAAAATCAGCTTCAGGCTTTTACGGAGCCAGACATAGAAGAAGTCCGACAGGTCGGCGTAACCGATATTGTCGTAGTAGGGGGGGTCGGTAGAAATCACCTTTCCAAAGCTTATTTCCTGTGTTTGGGCATCTTGCTGGAAGACATACCCATCAGGTGCTGCTGGAGTGTTCTCGATCACCTTCGTGAAATAATCAACTTGACCTGTGAAGTTTCCGGTCGAGTTGCTTAGAGGATTACCCTCCACAAAATCCCACGTCATCGGGAGTGCCTGCCGAGCAAAAACTTGCTGAACGTTTTCTCCCTTGGTGTCCCAGAAATTAAGTGTTGCGCTCCTATTACTTTGCCGACTGACATTCATGCCCAGACAAACCCCCACCGCCTGCGCATACGCCGTCGCGCCGCTGCCGCCGGCATCCAGCCCAGTGCCGTCATCGGCCAATCCTGCGGTCAACGCGTCCTGACGGCACTTTTCGATGGCCTCCTGCACCAGATCGGAAAAGGTGGTCAGCGCCACCAGTTGGCGAGGGGTGAATGCATCACCCCAAGTCTGCATCCCATACATGGGAAGCCTGTCAACATCATGACAAGGTGTG
>JAJBBF010000026.1 GCA_020532215.1 Candidatus Cloacimonadota bacterium | reverse complement strand
GAGACAACGGCGATCCCGGAAGCTGACAGCAGCGCGGTGCACAGCAGGATCAGGCAGATCAGGAATACTGACTTTTTCATGATTACTCCCAGACCGTTATCCGAATTTTCTGGCCACTCAATTGCTCGATCAGGTCGATCGCGCTCTGCCCATGGTAGCTGCGGCCTTGCCAGATGATCTCACCTGTGGGCCGGAAACCTTCATTAAAGAGGGCTTCCAGCTTGTCTTCCTTAAGCGAATTGAGCACCGCGCTGATCCTGTGGACCGGGTCTTCCCCACTCTCAAACAGGGTGTATTGGAAAATGTTCCAGCCGCTGGTGATCAGGCCGGGAGCGTCGTCGCGCCAGGGACCGGGTAGGACCAAGGGATCAAGCTCCGTCCAGCGGTTGGTGCTGATCCGCCAGGCGTAATAGTTACCTGGCGTGAAGGGCAGAAACTCCGCGAACTGATTGCCGTACACATAGTTCTCATAGAACACGGAACCGGTATTCACGAGGCTGTTGACCTCAGGAGGCAGATTCTGCGGATATTCCCGGATCGTGAGCCAGTATTGGTTGATCTCGGTGTCGATGCTATTCCAGAGAAAGTTCACCGGATTCTGATCCACAGCCGGCGGACTTGAACCTGCCGGCGCTCCAGGGCAGATCAGGGAAATGGCGCCGGCGCTGGCGACCCGGATGGTGAAAATCTCCACGCTTGCCCCACTCCAGTTTTCGTGCCCATCGCTTTCCGGCTGCACCATCACCCTCAGGCTTAGCTCGCCATCCGGAAAATAGCCTGCCAGCACGGCTTCACGCAACACCGGGCTGCGGCTGGTGATCTCGTCCAGGGAAAAATCGATGCTGCCCACGCGGTTAAACAGCGTCGAAGCCTGATTGGTGATCAGGTCCTGGTTGGTGAGAGGAAAGAACTGGCCCTGGGCGGGTATCGCTGTTTCAGAAATGTATTTGGCCGTAACCAGCGGCTCGCTGATCCCGCTCCAGAAGATATCCAGCTTCAGGTAGAAGCGGAAAGCCGTATCGGAAGTGTTGTTGATCAGCAGGTTGGTTAAGATCGGCTGGCTCCAGGGCGTGGTGGGATCGAAACTGGCCGTCTTGAATGAATTCACGTGGATCGTGTGGGGCGTAAACCAGGCCGTGATATCCGGATGCTGGGCGCAAAGGCCTGACAGCATCAGCAGCAGAGCCATCAGTATCAGAAAATGTTTGCTCATCGTTCCTCTTTATGAGTTTTATCATTTACAGCCAGGCGAACGATCCTGTCCACAAGGTCCGCAAAGCTGATCCCCACTGCCTTGGCGGCCATTGGGGTCAGGCTCAGAGTGGTCATTCCCGGCAGGGTGTTCACTTCCAGAAAATAGGGTTTTTCGCCGTCGTAGCGAAAGTCGATCCGCGCGTAGCCCCGCAAACCAAAAACCTGCCAAAGCCGCTCCGCGTACATCTGGATCAGCTGGCTCAACGCTTCATCGACCGGCGCCGGAGCCAGATATTCAGAACGGCCGGCATTGTATTTGTTGGCGTAATCGTACCAACCGCTCAGTGGCCTGATCTCCACCAAAGGCAGAGCCTGCCCGTCCAGCACGGTGGCCGTGAGTTCACGGCCGGGGATGAAACGTTCCAGCAGAGCGCTGGCGCTGTACTTGAGGGCGTGTTGGACCGCTTCCCGGAGTTGGGATGGCTCCTCCACCTTGCTGATGCCTACTGAGGAGCCGGCATCGTTGGGCTTCACGATCAGGGGCAGGCCCAGCTGGTCAACGATTCCCTGCAGGTCGCGCGGATCTTCATAATCGCTGAGCTGGTCTCCGCGCAGCAGGATCGATTCCGCGCTGGGTATTCCCTCTTCCCGGGCCAGCAATTTGGCCACATATTTGTCCATGGCCAGGGCGCAGGCCTGAAAGCCTGATCCAGTATAGCAAAAGCCCGCCAGATCCAGCGCTGCCTGCAATTGCCCATTCTCTCCGGAACCGCCGTGCAGGCCCAGAAAGACGATCTCCGTTTTCAGTTCCCTGAGCCTGGCGAGCAGTTGGTTCAGGTCAGCCAAGTCCGCCGGATCCAGCTCCGCGACCTCATAACCTTTTTCGCGCAGGCCCTGAGCGATCGCCGCTCCGCTAACCAGCGACACCTCCCGCTCAGGGGAGTCGCCGCCCTTCAATACTGTTATCCTTTCCATCGTACCTCTATGTTAAGCCGCAAAAATCCTTCCCCGCTTCAACCCGTGATCTTGAAAAACAGCTCCAGCTTAAAACCCAACGCGGCCTTGAACCTTGCCACCTCGGGATAGTTGGCGCCGCAAAAGTCCAAACCTGCGAACCTGTGCCTGAGCATATCCACCAGCAGCAGGCTGTGCAAAGCGCTGGCGCCGCTTTTCAGGTCCCGCGGCCGGGTGCTGCGCATGATCGAATAGCCGCGGCTGTCGTTCTTTCCGCCCAAGACCAGATTGGTGCTCACGATCCGGTCCCGATCCAGCAGATTGAACTGGCTGAGCAGATCTTCGTTCTGAAGCCGCTCCATCCATTTCTGGAAAGCCGCGTAGGATACCCCCAGCCTCTTCTGTTTGCGGTCGTATAGGTCTTTCAGCAGGGCGATGAACTCCTCCGGCCGGAATTCCTCGACCAGCCGGTATTCCTGCTGCCGCGCGGCCCGCAGTTTCTTGCGCTCGTCTTTCAGGATGTGCAGTTCCTCGCTGCTGAAGTGGGTGAAAGTATAGTAAGGCACCGCTTTCAGCCCCTGCCAGGTGAAACCGCGCACGTCCTGGTTGTGAGGGGCAAGGTTGAATTGCATCCTTTTATACCGGTCCTTCAGGAAGCTGGCCACCTCGCCGGAAACCTTGAGTTCATCCAGCAGGTTGCGGTTGGGTTCCCGCTCTTCTTCCCAGCTGAACCACAAGCCCTGGTAATACGCGCTCATCGGACAGATCAGGCGCCTCAGGCCCAGGTTCTTTTTTTCATACAGCGGCAGCACGGCCACCAGCTGTTCGCCCTTGTGGCAAAGCAGCTGCAGCGCTTCCAGCTGATGGAGTTCACCCACCGCCAGCATGAAGCGCGGATCGATCCAGATGGGCGGGGCGGCCAGGCCGGCGGCAGAGGGGGTTCGGAGGCTCAGTTCATACATGGCGTCAGAGGTATTTTCCCAGGAGGTTGGTCAGCTCCTCCAGTTGAAAAGGTTTGAGGATGTAGTCCGTAGCGCCTTCCTCCATTGCCGCGGCAACGGTCTTGAGGCTTGAATAGCCGGTCATGATCAGGCAAAAAACCTGGGGATCGGCCTGCCTGATCTCCCGCATCAGTTTGATCCCTCCGCGCTGCCTGCTGTCATGGTCGATCAGGGCCAGCCGATATTTGCCCTGTTGCAAAAATTCAACAGCCTCGGCCCGATTAGACGCTATATCCACTTCATGGCCCCGGGAGCGCAGAAAGTCTCCGATCACTTCACGCAAAAGCCGGTCATCATCAACCAGCAGTATCCTCGCGTTCATTATACCGCCTCAGTTTGGATAAGAGCAGTCTCCCGCGTCCGGCTGCCAAATCGGGGCCGGGCGGAGCAGCCTGTTTTTTTCTTTTTTTCCATATCTACCAGCCATGGAAAACCGTCAACAAAAATAATCCCTGTCCCGGCCGAAAACTGCCCCGGCCGCAAATTCATTTTTATGTTGACTGATTTTGGCTTATATTATTTGTGGAATTACTAATATTTACGAGGTACCCATGCAAGGAAAAGTTAAGTGGTTTAACAAGAATAAAGGTTACGGCTTTATTATCACCGAAGACAACAAAGAGTATTTTGTGCATTGGAAATCCATTGTCACAAACTCCCCCCGCGAGCTGAAAGTGCTCGAACAGGACGAAATCGTAACTTTTGACCTGATGGAGACAGACAAAGGCACCCAAGCCATCAACATCATCCGGGCAGGCAACTAAGCTCCGGGTGCTGATCCAAACATCTTCAGGGGTGAAAGCGCGCTGCTTTTGCCCCTGAATTTTTTAAGCACATGCCTTTTTTACCCACCGATCTCAAGGAAGCAGCGGCCCGCGGCTGGAACGAGCTGGACATCGTGATTGTCTCCGGTGATGCCTATGTGGACCATCCCAGCTTCGGCGCGGCCATCATCGGCCGGCATCTGGAAGCAGCCGGTTTCCGGGTGGGCATCATTCCCCAGCCCGATCCGGGCCAGGACTCGGATTTCATGGCCTTGGGCAAGCCCCGCCTCTTTTTCGGTATCACAGCCGGAAACATGGATTCGCTGGTCTGCAACTACACCGCCCAGCGCAAGAAACGCAACGATGACGCTTACAGCCCCGGCGGCAAGGCCGGTTTGCGGCCGGACCGCGCCACCCTTATCTACGCGAATATCCTGAAACGCCTTTATAAAAAGGTCCCCCTTGTTCTGGGCGGCATCGAGGCTTCGATGCGCCGCCTGGCGCATTACGATTTTTGGCAGGACAAGGTTCGCGCCAGCATCCTGGCCGATGCCAAAGCCTCCATCCTGGTTTATGGAATGGGCGAAAAGGCCGTTGTGGAGATCGCCAGATCCCTGCAAAGCGGAAACGATATCGCGGAGCTGGCCTCTTTGCCCGGAACTGTCACCTTCAGCCCACAACCACCTTCAGAAGGCGATCTGGTACTGCCGGACAACCTCGCCTGCGTGGACAAGCTTGCTTTTCACCGCATGACCCACCTCTTCGAGGAAAACCAGCAGGGCAGAACCCTCTACCAAATGAACGGCGGACGCTGGCTGAGGCACAATCCGCCCGTTGCGGGGCTGGAACAGGAAGAGCTGGACCGCCTCTACGCCCTGCCCTTCGAATACGCGCCCCATCCGCGCTACGGCCGGCAGACGATCCCCGCTTTCGAGCAGATAAGGGATTCGCTCACTTCCCACCGCGGCTGCTACGGAGGCTGCAATTTCTGCGCCATCGCCTCCCATCAGGGCCGGGCCATTTCCTCCCGTTCCGCGGATTCGCTGGTCCGGGAAGCAAAAACCCTGTCTGCGAAGCGCGGAAAAGCGATCAGCATTTCCGACGTGGGCGGCCCCACCGCCAATATGTACGCCTCACTCTGCGAACTAGGCTGGCCGGACAGCTGCAAACGCCCGTCCTGCCTCTATCCAAAGATCTGCAGCCAGCTCAAACCCGCCCACCGGGAACAGCTTCGGCTGCTGCAGAGGCTGGAACAATTGCCGGAGGTCAAAAATGTGTTTATAGCCTCCGGGATCAGGCACGACCTCGCTTTGCGCAGTCCCGGCTACATCTCCGCTTTGGCCGCCAAATACACCGGCGGGAGGTTGAAGCTGGCCCCGGAGCACAGCGTCCCCGCCGTCCTGCGTTTGATGGGAAAGCCTGATGTATCCAGCTTTGAGGAGTTTTCGCGGGAGTTTTTCCGGGCCTGCAACCAGGCCGGCCTCAAACGCCAGATCATTCCCTACATCATCATCGGCCATCCCGGAACCACGATCGAAGACGCCCTCGAACTCCGACGCTGGCTGGTCCAAAACCGCCTCCGGGTGGAGCAGGTGCAGGAATTCACCCCCACTCCGATGACGATCAGCACCTGCATGTATTACACCCACCTGGATTATTACACCGGCAAACCCCTCCACGTTCCCAAACCCGCGGAAGTAAGACGCCAAAAAGAACTCGCCCTCTGGCATCTGAACTGATTTTGCTCAGAACTTCAGAACCATAAATCCCATTGCCAACTTGTGCTCCCCTGGGACAAGCGGACATCTTATCCTATTGCTATCCAAACTCTTACGCTTTTCATCCCTGATCCGCCCTGAGCCCCTTCCCCTTTGCCTCTCACTTGCCTCCCCCTAACTTCCCCCCTGTCAGGCGGGAACTCGGGGAGAGGCTCGGCAGAGGCGGATCATCAGCGGCTAGGGGGGAAGTTGTGCCGGAAAAAGCAAAACCCGGGCTTGCACCCGGGTCTGATAGAGATGGTCGGGATGACAGGATTTGAACCTGCGACCACTTGAACCCCATTCAAGTACGCTAGCCGGACTGCGCTACATCCCGGACCTTGGAACCTAAAAAAAACAGCCCCCGATTTTGACAAGCAAAATTTGTATTTGACAGACCCGCCGCTTTGGAAAGGATGGTCAGATCATCCTGCGAATGAGTGTATTGAAGCCATTCGCGAACAATATCGAAAAGGGGTTACCGCAGCACATGAGTTTGATCCGCGCGCGCGATCTTTCGCTGGAATTCGGCGGAAGCTATATTCTCAGCCAGGTGAACGCAAGCCTGGAACAGAACAGCCGGGTGGGCCTGATCGGGACCAACGGTTCCGGCAAGACCACCCTGATCCGGCTGTTTCTGGGCTTGCTG
>JAJBBF010000041.1 GCA_020532215.1 Candidatus Cloacimonadota bacterium | reverse complement strand
TTCACACGAATTATTGGGTTATGGGAAAAGAAGGGCTCACACAGATTCCACGGATTCCACAGATGGTAAAAGAATGGGCCGCGGATGACGCGGATTTTAAATTACAATATAGAGGGACAGAGATGGTTTTGACGTTACCCGGGGCCAGAGTTTTCATCTGAAGGCCTAGCCGCTGTGTCATCCCGGGAAGCGTGCGCCAGCACGCGGGGACCCGGGATCCAGGCCTTCGGGGTAATGCCCTGGGAAGGGGTCTTTGCAGGCTTCGCCTGAAAAGCCCCCGCTTTCGACGTAACGTTGATTTGGTCAGACCGTCTGGATTCCGGGGCCCCTACCCCGGAATGACAAATCGGGCCTGCACTATCGTGTGGGCCTTTTTTGGTTTGTCCACAAATTACACGAATTTACACGAATTAAAAAAGGGTATGGGGAAAATAATGGGTCGCGGAAAAACGCGGAAAAAGGGAAAATGCTTTGAAAAAAAGAAGGAAAATGGGAACGCTGAAAAGCACGGAAAAGACGCTGAAAAGCACAGGAAAAGAGGGTTTCCGCAGATTCACGCAGAAAAAAACGCAGATCACGCGGATAAAAGAAGGGTTAACGCAGATTTCGCGAATAATGCCGATATGGTGGGCATCTTATCATCTGTTCATCTCATTTTCTCTGTGCCTCTGTGCCTCTGTGTTAAAAAGAATCCGTATAATCAGTTTAATCCGTTGAATCCGTAGGGAAAAAAGGGTTAACGCAGATTTCGCGAATAATGCCGATATGGAGGGCATCTTATCATCTGTTCACCTCATTTTCTCTATGCCTCTGCGCCTCTGTGTTAAAAAGAATCAGTATGATCCGTAGGGAAAATAATGGGCGCGAAAAAAGGCTGGCTTGCGGGACATAAAAAACCGGAACCCGCTTTTAGCACGGATCCCGGCGCAATTTACCGGTGGCCGGAGATTGAGCTATCTCACCGAGATGACTTCCACCACCTCGGGGATCTCTTCCTTGATGATGCGTTCGATGCCGGCCTTGAGGGTGAGGGTGGCCATCGGGCAGCCGTTGCAGGCGCCTTTGAGGCGCACCTCGATGACGTTGTCCTCGCGGATATTGACCAGTTCAACGTCGCCGCCGTCGGCCTGGATGGAGGGGCGGATCTTGTCCAATATGGTTTCGATGCTTTCTGTGGAGATCATGTTAGGTTCCTTTGAATGGTTTTTCCTATATACTAATATAAAAAGCGCGGAAGACAAATCTTCCGCGCCGATAGGTTCCTGCCGCGAGGGCGGCCAGGCTTAGAGTTTGTAGGAAATGCCGATCTTGCCGCCGGAAACGGAGCCGCCGCCAAATTCGACGTTCACGCCCAGCTGGTCGGTGAAGTAATAACGCCCGCCCACCTGCACACCGAAGCCGAGTCCGGAGCCATAGGTTCCGGCATAGCCGCTGCCAGGCAGCCAGAGGTTGAAGCCCAGGCTGAGGCCGGCATAGAGGTCGGTGTTCGAGGGAAGGTTAAGCAGGTTCACAAAGTGGTAGTTGCCGTTGGCATAGACGCCAACCCAGGAACCGTAGGAAAGCAGACGGGCGGAAAGCTCGCCGCCGACGGTGATATCGGGATTGATGCCATAATCAAGGCCGGCATAAACGGGAAGACCCCAGGTGGAGAAGCCCACACCGGCGTTGACTTGCATCTGGCCTTGGTCCAGCGGCAGCGCGAACATCGAGGCCGCGCCGATCACGAGAACGATCAATAATAGTGCCTTTTTCATCTTTCATCCTTTGTTTTTTGTATTACTTCCGTTCCGGTGAGGCACGGAAGCGATTTATTTTTGCAATATGAACATACTAAGCCGAGACCGGAGCAAGGCAACCGATATCTGGAAGCCGCCGCCCCTGATGCCTCCGCCGGGCAGGCCAAACCCGCGGGAGCTTTCCCACAGAGATCGGCAAAGCGCGACAGCGCAAGGGGTTAAAGCCTATCTCCGGAACTCGCGAAGCAGTATAAATTCAACACAATCCACACACTATAAAGGCGTTGGGAACACCATGCTTCAGTCGGGAGAATTGTCAAGCAATAATTGCCGCTCCGGCGGAGGAAGCCTTTTCAGCCGCGGGGGATGGCAGGCCGGAAAAGCCTTTGCCAGGAGGGGTTGGGGCTCGGATTTCGGTGTCAGGCGCTTCCGGGCTGGCCGGGTGAGTTTTGCCTGGTGGTGAGGTAGTAGAAAGCGGGGATGATCACCAGGGTGAGGAAGGCGGAAACGAGCAGGCCGCCAATGACAACAATACCCATGGGCATGCGGAGCTCCCGGCCGGCCGGGCCGATGCCCAGAGCCATGGGCAGCATGCCGATGGAGATGGCCAGGGTGCTCATTACGATGGGTTTCAGCTTGGCCTCGCCGGCTTCCATCAGCGCGTCGTGCGCCCCAACGCCCTGTTTGCGGCGCAGGTTCGCGTAATCCAGCAGCAGGATGGCGTTGTTGACCACGATGCCCACCAGCATGATGATGCTCATCAGGGAAACCAGGTTGAAGGTCTGGCCCGAAACCAGCAGGGCCAGGATAACCCCTATCACCGCCAGGGGCACGGTTCCCAGAATGAACAGCGGCTGCACGAAGCTTTCCAGGATGGCCGCCAGCAGCATGTAGGTAAGCAGAACAGCCAGGATGAGGGTTTTAGTCATGTCGCCCACCATGTCCGCGAGCATTTCGGCGCTGCCCCCCCAAACGATCTTGTAGCCCTGAGGCAGTTCGAGGCCATCCAGGCGCTTGTTCACATCCGCGATCACGTCGCCCATGGTAGCGCCGGCGGCAATATCGGCGCTGAAGACCACGGTTTTGCTGCGGTCGCGGTGGGTGATGCGGTTGGTGCCTTCGCCAAAGCTGATGTCCGCCAGCTGGGAAAGCAGGTAGGGCTGGTAGTTTATCACCACGCTGAGGTTGCCGATCTTGTCCGGGGAATCCACCGCGGCGTCATCCAGGGAAAGCTTGATGTCATACTGGTTTTCGCCTTCGTGGTATTGGGTGGAGACCATGCCCTCGATGGCGGCGCGCAAGGCCAGGGCGAGGTCGTAAACCGTGGCGCCAACGGCGGCCATTTCGGCGCGCCTGGGGGTGATCGTGAGTTCGGACCTGCCGCCGCGGGTGCTGGTATCGAGGTTGGCGAGGCCGGGAGTGGCTTTGATGCGGCTGACGATCTGGGTTTTAAGCTGTTCCAGGCGAGCGTTGTCCTGCCCCTGGAGATAGAATTCCAGCCCCGATCCCTCGCCAAAACCGGAGCTGATGGCGCTGATCTTGATCCTGGCGTTGGGGATGTCCGCGAGGTCGCGGGTGAGGCGGTCCGCCAGCTGTTTGGAGGAGAGCTGGCGCCGCTTGGCCTCCACCAGTTTGATGCTGCTGGAAGCCAGATGGGTGCCGGTGTCCACAAATCCCGAGGAACCCAGGGTGGTGATCACGTGGCTGATCTGGGGGTGTTTTCCCAGGCGTTGGTGGATGGTTTGCAGGGTCGCCGCGGTCTGGTCGAGGTTGTAGCCCTGGGGCAGTTCCACGGTGAGGGTCATTTCGCCCTGATCCATTTCCGGCATGAATTCCAGGCCGACCACGGGGATGAGGGCAAAGCTGGCGACCAGGACCGCCAGAGTGACCAGAATGATGGCCCGGCTGCGTTTTTTGGAGCTGAGCACGCGGCCCAGAAAGCCTTTGTACCAAGCGGCGAATCTGGCGAAGAGGCGGTCGAAGCCCAGGCCGAAGCGGTTCTGCCGGGGCTTTTCGGAGAGGATGCGGGAAGCCAGCATGGGCGTGAGGGTAAAGGCGGTGAACAGCGAAAAGACGGTCGCGACAGCCACAGTGAGGGCAAATTCGCGGAAAAACTGGCCCACCAGGGTGGTCATGGAAGCCAGGGGTATGAAGACCACGATGTTGGTGAGGGTGCTGGCCAGAACGGCCAGGGCGATCTCTGAAGCTCCGCGCATGGAGGCTTCCCGGCGGTTCTGGCCCATGTCCTTGTGGCGAAAGATGTTTTCGATCACCACCACGGAGTTCGTGACCAGGATGCCCACGGAACAGGAGATGCCGATCAGGGTGAGCAGATTGAAGCTGTAGCCGGCGATCTGCAGGAACATGAAGGTGGAGATGATGGATACCGGCATGGAGAGGGCCACGATGAGGGTGGAGCGCCAGTCGTGCAGGAAGAGCAGCAGCACCAGCCCGGTGAGCAGGATGCCGAGGGCGATGTTGGTGAAGGTGTCGTTAACGGTGCCGCGGATAAAATCCGAATCGTCCCGCACCACGTCCAGCTTCGCGCCTTGGGGCAGGTCGGACCTGATCTGGGGCACCAGCCGGTTCACCTCTTCGGAGATGTTCACCACATTTCCGTCCGAGGCGTTGGTAAGCGAGAGGCGGACCACGTTGTCCTGGATGGTTTGGCTGGCCACGTTGTGGAAGATGGCGCGGCTGCGCACTTCCTCGGCGCTGTCGGTGATCTCGGCCAGGTCGCGCAGTTTTTTCATCCCGAAGGCGGTGGGGATATCAGCGTCGGCGATTTTTTCCAGGCTGGAGAACTGGCCTTTGAGGCGCACGGAATATTCCTGGGAGCCGCGGGTGAAGTTGCCGGCGGGCATATCCAGGTTTTGGGCGGCCAGGATCTGGAGCAGCTGGGCCAGGGAGATGCGGTTTTCAAAGACCACCTGGTCTTTCAGGGTGATATCGATCTGGCGTTTGGCGCCTCCGGACACGCTTACTTCGCCCACGCCCGCCACCTGGCCGAAGCGGTCTTTGAGCTTGGTGTCGGCCAGTTCATAGAGTTCGCGGGAGTCCATGTTTCCGCTCAGAATGATGTCCATGAAAGGCACGGCGTTCATGTTCAGCTTCATCACCACCGGCTTTTCAATGGCGTCCGGCAGTTCGCGCTGGATGGCGTCCACATGGTCCTTGATCTCCTGGTTGGCGATATCGACGTTTTTCTGCATTTTGAAGGCCACCATGATGATGCTGGCGTTCTCCAGGGAATAGGATTGGGTGTAATCCACCAGGGAGACGGTGGCGATGGCGTCCTCGATCTTTTTGGTGACCTGGGTTTCCACCTCGGAGGGGCCGGCGCCGGGATAGACCGTCTGGATCACGATATAGGGCAGGTTGACCTCCGGCATCAGGTTCAGCGGCAGGGAAAACCAGGCCAGGGCGCCGAAGACCACAAAGACCAGGATGGCCATGGTCACCAGCACCGGGCGCTTTACGGAAAGATCGGAGAGGAACATGCGGCCTCCTTCACTCCACAACCCTGATGAGGGCGTTTTCGGAAAGCAGTTCGATGCCTTCGGTGATCAGCAGTTCGCCGGGCTGGAGCCCGGAGATCACCTCAAACTCCAGCTGGTTGTCCAGGCCGGTTTCGATGGCGCGCCTGACGGCACGGTTGTTTTCGCTCACCCAGACGTATCTCTGGCCGTTATGGCTGACGATGTGCTCCCGGCTCACCACGATCGCGCCGGCTTGGGAACGGGTTTGGAGCTTGACCTGGGCGGTGGCTCCGTAGCTGAGGCGCTGGCCTGAAACCGGGAAGCTCGCTTCCACGGGGACGGCTTTGGCATAGGGATCCAGGGCGAGGGAGATCCTGCTAATCCTGCCGTTAAGAACGTTAGCGCCGATTGTGGCTGTGGCAGGGGTGCCGGTTTTAAGCCTGCGTGCCACCTGATCCGGCACCGTGAGCTTGACCTTGTAGCCGCCGGTGCCGGAAACGGTGAAGAGGATCTGGCCTGGGTAACTCATTTCTCCGGGGTTCACGGCGATGCTGGTGAGCACGCCGCTGATGGGGGCGCGCACGTTGATCATGCCGCGGCTGGATTCCAGGTTGGCCTCGGCGAGCCTGAACTGGGTTTGGGCGTTGTCCAGATCCTGGCGCGAGATGGCGCCCTCCGCCTGCAGGGCTTTCAGCCTTTCGTAAGCCTGCCGGGCGGCGTTGTAGCCCGTGTAAGCCTGCTGATATTGGGCGGAAAGGGCGTTTTGAGGGAAACTCACGATCAGCTGGCCGGCGGAAACCCTGTCTCCCACCCGGGCATGGACCCCGGCCACTGCCTCGGCCAGCAGCGACTGGCCGTAGGATTCGGTGCTGCCGGCCAGGGTGCCGTTGTAGCTGAGTTCTTCGCTGAAAGTTCCCTCCGCCAGTTCCAGCACACGCACCGGGATGCCCTCTTCCCGCTGCAGCTGCTCCATGCTTTTGCCTGCCGGTTCTTTGCTGCCGCAGGAAGCCAGCAGCAGAACCAGACATCCTGTGGCAACCGTTAAAATTTTCTTCATGGTTGGTGTCTCCGTCTATAAGGTGATGCCCAGGTACTTCTGAAGCATCCGCGTGGCGGATATCACTTCATAAATGGCCTGGTAATACTGCAGTTTGATGGCAGAGAGGGTGGTCTGGGCGTCGAAAACTTCCAGCTGTATCCCCAGCTGGTTATCATAGCGGACCCTCGCGAGTTCCAGGCCGCGCTGAGCCATCTGG
>JAJBBF010000121.1 GCA_020532215.1 Candidatus Cloacimonadota bacterium | reverse complement strand
TGTATGACTCTTTGAAACAACTTGAAAAGGCAGTTGTTGACTACTTCGACACGCTTACCCCAGAGGTTCTGAGACAATTATGCGCCTGCTCATATATATGATGTTACAATATGGAATCTGTATGAAATGCAGTCCTGATGGGCTTGGAATGTGTTTATTTTATGGCGATAGCCTTTTCTCTCAACAGGAGATTCAGAGGGGAAATTCGACCTCGCCGGTAAAGAGCCAGGCGGGCAATTTATCGTAATTGAGGTCGAAGTGTTCCAGCAGGTGGGCGTCGCTGCCGATGCTGAACAGCTTTCCGCCCAGAGAGCGGTAAAGCTCTATCTGCCAGAGGTCGGGAAGTACTCGCGCGTAGGGTTTGCGCAGAGCGGAAAAGTTGATCTCCAGGGCGATGCGGCGATCGATCATCGCCTGAAAAATATCCCGATGCAGTCCCAGGCAATGCTTTTCATCGGGTTGCTGGGTTAGATAGCGTTTATGCACGCCCAGATGGGCCAGCACCTGGATGTCGCAATTGCTAACCAGAGTAAGGTTTTGGCGGTAATAATCCTCATGGTCCGCTTTGGACAAAGCTCTTCTGAGGGGCACCGCCACGTTGGTGTGGTCAGTCAGAAAATGCACCGCGCCCAGCCTGAGTTCAAACTCCAATTCGGCTAAAAACTCGTCCGCGAAGGCTTTTACCCGCTGGAAATCGCCGATCTCGACCCCGCAGATGATCCGAAGCGGGGAAGAGGCAAACTGCTCCTGCAGCGATCTTACCTGCCTGAGGTATCGGGAAAAGGAGGGCAGGCCGAAGCGGCTTAGCTCGTAGGGGTAGAGATCGAGATGTTCGGTTATGGCGATCTGATCGTATTTGAGTTCTATGGCCTTATTGATAAGATCCAAAGCTTTAAGTTTGCTATCGTAACTATATTCAGTATGAAGGTGATAATCTATCTTCATTGTGCCGCCAGGATAGCCGCGCCCAGAGCTCCGGTCAGTTCCGGAGAGGGGGGAACGCTGATGGGGGTATCCAACTGCCGGGAAAGGCAGCCGACCAGATCTGCGTTGAGGGCTACGCCGCCGGTGAAAACCACCGGAGGCTGGTATTCCAGGGCGCTGATCTGGGTGAGGATGCGCTCGGCTATGGAATTGTGCACGGCCCGGGCGATATCGGCGGGAGCGGAATTATCGGCGACCATGCCCACGATCTCAGATTCGGCAAAGACCACACAAGTGGAGGATATATCCAATACCAAGCTTGAAGCTGCGGCCAGGGACGAGAGTTCGTCCAGGGAACAGTCCAGCCTCAGCGCGGTCATTTCTAGAAACCGGCCGGTGCCGGCGGCGCATTTATCGTTCATCACAAAATCGCTGACTTTGCCTTCCCCTGAGACGGTGATGATCTTGGAATCCTGGCCGCCGATGTCGATGATGGTTTTGGCCTCAGGCTGGTAGTAAAGCACTCCGGCGGCGTGGCAGGAGATTTCGGAGAGCACCCTGGCCTTGGTTTTCCAGAGTTTGCGGCCGTAACCCGTGCAGGCTGCCGCTGCGAAATCTTTCAGGCCTGTCTGATCTTCGGCCCGGACCAGCAGGTTTTCAACCGAGCGCAGGGGATTGACCTCGGTCGCGACGCAGCCGGAAAACACAAGTGAGCGCTTCTGAGGGTCGAAGATCACGATCTTGGTATTGCGCGAGCCGATGTCGATGCCGAGGGTGATCATGTGAGGATGTGGGCCCATTGATTGGATCTTGGCAGCCACTGGCGGGCTAGCAAGTTGATGGTATCCAGATCTATCGATCTGATCCGCTGTTCGCGGTTCAGGTAAAAATCGGGTTCGTAGCCCAGGGCGCTGAGGCTAGCCAACAATACCGCCTGCAGGGTTGCGCTTTCGGCTTCAAAGCGGTTCATGCCGCAGAGGTAGTTTTGGGCATGCAGCAGTTCTGTGGCGCTTACGCCATGCTCACAAACATCGGCCAGGATCTCGCGCATCAGCCTGAAGCAGGGTTTGCGGTCCTCAAGGTCGCAGTAGGAATAGGCGAACCAATAACCCAGGTCGCTCGTGCTGCTGTATTCAAATCCGGTTTGATAGGCATAGCCATACTTTTCCCGGATGATGTTGAAGAAGCGTGAATCCATGTCTCCGCCAAGGATCTGGGCCAGAATGTGGAAGGCTGTAGTCTCGATTCTGTCCTTGGCCGGAGCGGCAAATCCGCCCAGATGGATGATCGCCTGGCCGGTATCGAGTTTTTGGGTCCTCAGCCTTGTCTGGCTGGGTTTGGGAGCGGGGGGCGCAGGCATCCGCAGAGCTTTGGTGGCTGCAGCAGCGGAAAACAGCCCGCTCACCAGATCCAAAACCCGGCGCGGTTCCTCGGATCCAACAATGGCCAGGCTGAAACGCTCCGGCCGGTACATGTCCCGATGCCACTGCTGGATGGCTTCGTGCCGGTGGCCGGCCAGATCGGTGATCCTGCCCGAATAGCGGCCATAAACGCTGTTGGGGCCAAAGAGAAGGCGGAACCAGCGCAGCCAGGCCACGCTGGAGGGATTGTGGTTGTCCCGGCGCAGCAGATCGATGGAGGTGCTTTTCAAGAGGCGGATATGGTGGGGCTCAAAGGCAGGCTGCCAAAAGATCTCAGCCAGGATGGACAGAGCCACGGGCAGCGCCGTATGGAAACATTTACCCCGGAAAACAGTGGCATCGGGATGAGGCTCAACATTGAAGCTGATCCCGTGTTCCCGGCTGGTCCGCAGCAGATCCGCGTAGCTGCGTAACCGCGTGGAATGGAGCATCGCGGCTGAGCAGAGGTAATTCAAGCCCCTCTGGTTTGGCCCCTCCCAAAGCTGGCAAACGTCCGTGGAAAAGGCGAAACCGCTCACCGGACGCTGAGGCTGAAATCGGTAAAGGAATTTCAACCCGTTGGGAAGGGTGGCTCTGAAAACGTCGCTGGAGCATTGCTCCAGCTCCTGCCAGCCGGATCCCGCGGCTGCCGGTTCAGCAGTTTGAGCCGCGGTTTTGATATACTGCCGGACTTTCCTGGCTGCCTTGACCGGAAGCTCCGCCCAGGCCAGATCTGCAGGACGGGGCGACTGATGGATGATCTGGAGGCGGCCAGGCTGCCAGTGTTGGCCGATCGCGGCATGAATCTCCGCCAAGCCCAGGGGAAGAATCTGCTGATCGTAGCCATAGAGCTTTTCGTAGCCAAAGATGAATTCTTCCGCACCGATCATCCCCGCCAGGTTTTCCACTCCGTCGAATCCGTAGCGCCAGGTGTTGATCACGTCTTTCTTCACCAGGGAAAGCTCGTTTGGATCGATGTTTCCCTGCAGCATGGCTTGGTATTCCTGACGGAAGATGGCCTGGATCCTGGGGATGAAGCTGGAACGCATGGGGGAGACCACGATCGCGGAAACGCCGCTCAGCACTCCGCTGAAGGAGGATGCCTTCACCGAGGAGGCCAGCTTCTCCTCTTCCACCAGCCGCTTGAAGAGGCGGGAAGACCTGCCCACCGCCAGATAGCGCAGGGCGATCAGCAGCGCGTCGCTGTCGGGATGGGTATCGCAAAGTTCGGGCAATATGTAGGCCAGAAACTCCTGCTTGTTTTTCCGCCAGACCAGTGGGTCGCGCGGGGGCTCAGGTTCGTTGCCGGGATCAACCTGATCCCGCTTTTCCTCCTGCCCGACCTGCCAGCCTCCGAAATGCAGGTTTATGGTGCTGACAGCTGCAGCAGGGTCAATGTCACCAACTATCACCAGAAATGAGTTCGAGGGTTGATAATGCTTGCGGTGAAACGCTTTCAGGTCTGCCAGCCGGGCTCTTTTCACCGAGGCCGGGGTACCCAGCACCGGACGGCGCAGGGGGCTGTCCTGAAAAGCGGCAGCCTGGATAAAATCGGAGAAATCGGCATCCGGATCGTTCTTGTTCTGCTCCATTTCCTCAATAATGATGTCCTTTTCCATGGCCATGTCCTCGTTCGTGAATGAGGGATGGATGGCCAGTTCGGAAAGCACTTTCAGACCCTCAGACAGATATTCCGAGGGAAGCAGAAGGTAATAACAGGTGCAGTCGAAATCCGTATAGGCATTGATCGAACCGCCCAGGCTGTTCACGAACTGGGTGATCTGGTTGTAGCCAAAGCTTCGGGTGGATTTGAAAGCGAGGTGTTCCAAGAAATGGGAATAGCCCGCCTCCCGGTCTGTTTCCCAGGCACTGCCGATTCGAACATAGAGCTGCAGACAGAGCACGGGATTGGATGCATCGGCGTGCAGGATATACTTCAGGGAGTTGGGCAGGAATCCTGAAACTGCAGGTTTGATGGGGAAAGCGGACAATTCAGGAAACCCGGGGTTCAGCCCTGAGTGGGGCGATAGACCATTGCGTAGGCGTTGTGATTGTGGATCGATTCAAAGCTGTCCGCCTCCACGTAAAATTCCAGCACGCGGGGATCGGAGCCCAGTTTCTGGGTGACTTCGCGGACAATGTCCTCCACAAAGCGGGGCCGGGCGTAGGCGGCTTCGGTCACATACTTCTCATCCCGGCGTTTCAAGAGCGGATAGACCGGACAGCTGGAGGCTGCCTCGGCTATGCCGATCAGCTCCTCCAGCCAGACAAAATCGCGATAGCGGCACTTGATGGTAACCAGGGAACGCTGGTTGTGGGCCCCGGCGTCCGAGATCTCCTTGGAGCAGGGGCAGAGAGCGGTGACGGGTACCACAGTTCCGATCCAGAGCTCGAATTCATCGCCGTAGGAGGCGTTGAAAAAACACTGGTAATCCATCAGGGAAGCGATCCCGGAGACCGGTGCCCGCTTCTTCATAAAATAGGGGAAAACGATGTCGATATAGGCGGCATCGGCCTTGAGCACGGATTTCAGCTCCAGCAACAGCTTGTCCAGCTGGCTGATGATGCTGTCCTGGTGGTAGCGGTTCAGCATCTCCAGGAAGCGGGACATGTGCGTTCCCCGTTTGCTGTGGTGAAGGTCCACATAGATATTGAACTCGCCGATGCTGGCTTGAACGCCGTTGGCACGGTCGTCCACCACAATGGGATAGCGGATGCCTTTCACGCCCACCTTGTCGATGCCGATGCGCCGGGAATCCCCCTGTGACTGCAAGTCCGGGATATTGATCATTCGTCGTGCCAATCGAGTTCTTTCATGCCCAGGCTTTTCAGGGAAACGATCTCGCCATTGGCCTGATAGAAGATCACAGCGTTGCTTTCCGGCAAGTTTCTGAGTTTGGCAATGGCAAGCTCCGGAGGCAGCAGGAAGAGGGCGGTGGAAAGCCCGTCCGCCCAAGCCGCGGAAGGGTTGATAACTGTTACAGAAAAGACGTTTTCCACCGGATAACCGCTTTGGGGATCCAGAATGTGGTGGTAGCGCCGGTTGTCGTGTTCAAAATAGAGCTGATAATCTCCGGAAGTGCTAAGAGAGCCATTCTGGATTTTGAAGCTTCCGATGGTCTGCCTTTGCTGGTTTGCCCGGGGGTGTTTAACGCTCACGATCTGCGCCAGGGGCTGGCCGAAAAAGGTCATGCTGCTGGTGCAGTCTATCTGCCCGCTGATGAATTTGCCAGAGGCCATGAATTCCCGCGCTTTGTCCAGCACGTAACCCTTGGTCAGAGCGCCGAAGGATATCTGCATTCCCCGGGGCAGGATGATCCGCTTCTGGTTGTAGCGGATCTTGCGGAAGCCGATCCGCTTCAGGGTCTCCTTGATCAACAGCGAATCCGGAGGCTGGGGCGCGAGGGTGTCGGCCGCGGCGTCCAGAGCGCTGAATCCCCAGAGGTCATACAGAGGTTTGATAGTGATGTCGAACGCCCCGTCCGTCATCTGGTGGAGGCTGTCCGCCAGGCAGAGCAGCTCATAGGCATCGGGGTCCATGGGGACTGCTTTTCCGTTGGAGGCATTCACTTTTGACACCCAGCTGTCGGGGTCGTAATCGTCGAAAACAGCTTCAAAACTGCGCATGTAGGCAAAGACGGAATCGATCTGGGCGCTTACGTTTTTGCTCTTGGATTTGGCTGAAATTATAACCACCGTGTCCAGCAGATCCTGATCCATCCTGGTATCCCGGTATGAGCGGTTGAACCAGGTCCAGGCCCCGTAAGCAATCACGGCCAGCAGCAGGATGAGAGAGACTATTTCCTTTTTGGTCAAGATTTCTCCCTATTTGTACTGCCGGATGATCTGGTATTCCAAGAGGCGGTCAGTGTAATCACGCACGGCAAACCAGGTGAGCGGCAGGGTGAAGATCAGCAGCACCAGAGCCAGGCCGGTGGCCAGCAGATTGATGAGCAGCAGGATCAAAGCCAGAAGATAGAGTTGCCAGCGGACCACGTGAAAATTCTTGTAAGAAAGCTTGAAGGCTTTCCAGGGATTCAGACTCAGACGTTCCATCAAGACGGGAACCGGCAGGAACAGAGCCAGAAAGTAATTTGCCAGAACGATCCAGACCAGGCGCAGGATGGGATCGCTGCTAAAATTGGGCAACCCAAAGCAGATAAGGTAGATCACCACAAAATACAGCGCCGGGATCAGGGTC